>JBDLJY010000101.1:0-19460 GCA_039714115.1 Pseudomonadota bacterium
TTGTGGTTTTTCTTCCTTTATTTAAATGAAATTTAGCTTAGTCGCGTCGAAAATTGGCGGTTATTATCTCACACTGGACACTGTCGCGTCCAGACTGGGGTGAAGGCGCTGCCTATGTCTTGATTTGTTGTCCACTTGCCCCCATGAATGCGCCATAGAAAACCACAAAAAATGAAAGTAAAAACAAACATGAATTAAAGCGACATCAATATGTATAATAAGGAAAAACTGGAAAGATTACAACTAAAAGGCTTCAAATCCATTAGCGAGATGGATTTGGAACTCAAGCATTTGAATGTTCTGATTGGACCAAATGGTGTGGGTAAGTCTAATTTTATCAGCTTTTTTCGTTTTATGAATAAGCTAGTACAAAAAGACTTGCAAATTTTTGTGGCACAACAGGGCGGAGCAGATCGTTTTTTGCATTTTGGTAGTCAAGTGACTAATGCGATTGAAATGCACTTTTTATTTGGGGCGACTGATCGTTATGCTTGTACTCTAGTACCTGATCAAACAGGGAAATTAATTTTTAAAGAAGAATATTGTGAGTTTTGGACTGATAAAATGGGCGAATTGGGTGGGCAAGTGTTTGCAAGTGCTGGCGATAAGGAATCAGGTTTGCCTGCCACTAGCAGCCATGTCGCCGCTTATTTGTCTGATTGGCAAGTTTATCATTTTCACGATACCAGTGATACAGCGAAGGTCAAGCAATCTTGCTCAATTCATGATAATGAACGCTTACGCCCACAAGCTGAAAATCTGGCAGCGTTTCTTTTTTCGATACAAGACACCGCTCAATACCAAAGAATTGTGCAAACCATTCAGCGGGTTGCCCCATTCTTTCAAGATTTTATTCTTAAACCAGAAAAAACCAATCCAAATAATATCCGACTACGGTGGAAACACCGTGGCACCGATGATTATTTCGATGCGAATGTTTTTTCTGATGGCACCTTGCGATTTATCTGTTTAACAACGCTGCTTCTTCAACCCATTCTACCAACGATGATTTTGCTGGATGAGCCTGAATTAGGTTTGCACCCTTATGCGATGCAATTGTTGGCGGGCATGATGCGTAGCGTTGCTCACCAAACCCAGATTATAGCCTCTAGCCAATCAGTGACACTGGCTAATCAGTTTGAATGGCAAGATTTAATCATTGTGGAACAAGCTGATAATGCTTCACAATTCCGGCGGCTTTCAGAAAAGGAAATTCAAGTTTGGTTAGATAACTATCGTATAGGCGATTTGTGGGAGAAAAACCTGATTGGAGGTACTCCCTTATGTTAAGAATTGGCATCAGTGTGGAAGGCGCAACTGAGCGCGAATTCGTTAATCAGTTGATAATGCCTTATTTTTCAGAACGGGATATTTTGATAACGCCAGTTTCAATGAATGGTAATATCAGTCTTGATCGTATCCGCCACGAACTTCCACCTTTATTGGGAAGTTTTGATTATGTTACCACCTTTTACGATTTGTATGGTTTTAAGCGTCGTCAGGGAAAAAGTGCAGAACAATTGGAGCAGAATATCCTTGAATTGGTTAATCATGAACGGCAACGAAGGCTTATTCCATACATCCAACAATATGAATTTGAAACACTTGTATTTAGCGAGCCTACAGTCATTGCAGACGAATTTCAGGAGGCAGATAAACAAGATCAGCTAAAAGCGATACTCCAAGAGGCTGGTGAACCTGAACAGATTAATGATGGTATGGATACCTGTCCATCAAGACGACTCAAGACACTATTTCCCCATTATGACAAGAAATTTCATGGCCCCAACATTTGCAAACGCATTGGTTTAAACAAGATACGCAAGGCTTGCCCACGTTTTAATAGTTGGTTAATTAAGCTTGAAAGATTCAGGTTCGAGTGAATTAAAGCATTTAGCCCCTATTTCCACAATAACTACAAGGATTATACTTGGCTACGAGAATGGAGAAAAAACTAAGGGATTAGCGACTGTAGCAGATTTTATACCAATAGCTAAAAATGTAGAGCGTTATACTCTAAAGGACTTAGCTGAGGAATTGGCAAAACAATCAAGGGATTTTACGCCTCAAGAATCGGCAGAGTATAAAGCCTTACTCGTTTTCACAAACAGGATTCAGATGAACATCGTAGTATTGGACGGTTACACACTCAACCCAGGTGATTTAAGCTGGGCACCTTTACAGTCTTTAGGACACTGTGAAATTTATGATCGCACACCTCCCGACGCAGTAGTGCAACGCGCCGCTAATCGTTTTGACTAACAAAACCTTATTGACTCGCGCCATCATTGAACAATTGCCAAAATTACAATATATCGGCGTACTCGCTACCGGCTACAACGTCATTGATCTTCAAGCAGCACGGGAACGCAAGATTCCGGTCACCAATGTACCTAAATACAGTACAGCTTCGGTGGCACAAATGGTTTTTGCTTTATTATTGGAATTGACTCGACATGTCGGTTTACACGCTGAAGCTGTACGGGCGGGACGTTGGAGCAATCAGGCAGAAAGTTTGACCATGGGTATTGTAGGTTTAGGCGCGATTGGACAATCTGTAGCGAAATTGGCGCAGGCTTTTGGGATGTCAGTCTTGGCTTTTCATTGCCGGTGTCACTTGTGTCGATTTAGAGAGCTTATTTCGGCGAAGCGATGTCATCAGTTTGCACTGCCCCTTGACACCAAAAACGCAACATCTCGTTAATGCTCAACGATTAGCCTTAATGAAACCCTCAGCCTTTCTTATTAATACCAGTCGAGGGCCTTTGGTTGATGATAAAGTACCCCGCACAAGCGTTGCAGAGTGGGCAGATTGCGTCCCGTTAAGATGACTACAAGGATATAAGCAGGGATAAACCGAACCCTTATCAAACGCCCCGGTAATTATTTAACTGATTGTTTGTAAATTTTGATGTTTATCCTTGCTTATATAACATCCTTGTAGTTTTAATGTCTGTCAAACTTGATTAGTGAACCCAGTCGGCTTTCTTAATTCACTCAGCTTAACTTTAAGATGCTCCTTGTGCTCGGCAAGAAGTTTTAAATTACTTTCAATATACTTCTTAGAGTCGATTTCATTAATCGTATATTGTTGAAAAAGTTTCAACCATTGCTCATGAATTCGACAATTTGTGAAATTGTTGATTTCAGATAACGGACAATCAGGGCATTTTCCTTTAGAAAACGCTTCAGTTATAATCTCTTTTTCCCACATTTTCCGGTATTGACGCGCACACTTCTCAATCCATTCAATGGCACGTAATTCTCGTTCTTCTGGAGGAAATTTATCAATATGCTCTTGTATGGTTTTCAATTGCTTTTTGATAAACTCATGATTGCAAAATAAATTTTTTTTATTATGACCAACAAAACGCAAAATCAAAGCAAACATTGGATCATCGATACTGTACATAATTTTAAAGTAGGCAGGAGTCCAAAATTTATTTTGGACGATTCACATTTATGTCATCGTCACTTCATTATTCTGTCATCGTCTTAACAAACCTAATGGAAAATGCCAATGAAATTAAAGTCATTTTTAGCGGTAATGACGGTGACAACGCCTTTGCTGGCACAAGCCGAATTGTGTACCGTAGCAACACCCGACCAAAACTTAGCCTTTACTGTGCCCTGTGTCGAACTTCAGGATGCGCCATTGAAAAGCCTTCAATTCAGTCCAGTGAAGGTACCAGAGACGGATGCGGAAAAACGGACTATTTTAGCTTCAAACTCAGTGAGGATCAATGGTGTCGATCACGAAATTGGATTTAATACCATTTTACGTAGTGGCACACAAATTGGCGACAATATTTTTGGTCAATTGATCGATCACAATGGTAAGCCACTTGTTGCTACCGATGGTAGTCCTCGAATTAGCAACAGTAATGACTTTTCCTCCCTATTGCCAGTCGGTAACAAATTATTCATGGTTTCCCATTTTGAAAGCCGTCCAGGCGCGATGTATCTCACTGAGCTTCATCAAGATCAGCTCACCGGAAAACTGACCGCAATCAATACAAAACCCATTGATTTTTCAAAAGTTCGTGGCGGTTGGGTACACTGCGCGGGTAGCGTCACCCCTTGGAATACTCACCTTGGCAGCGAAGAATATGAGCCAGATGCTGATAAACGTGATCCGACGACTGGGAGTATTGGCAGTTATTATGATGCAATGGCTGCCTACTATGACGGAAATCTTTTAGAACTCAACCCTTATGACTATGGCTGAACAATCGAAGTTAAAGTTTTGAATGAAAATGCTGATTACACAGTTACCAAACATCATGCTATGGGACGTCTTGCCTTTGAATTAGCATACCTGTTACCCGATCAAAAGACAGCTTATTTGTCCGATGATGGAACGAATGTAGGTCTCTACATGTTTGTCGCTGACCACAAAATGGATTTAAGTGCCGGAACACTCTACGCGGCTCGTTGGAATCAAACGGATGGGGGGAGTGCTACACTTGATTGGATTAATCTAGGACATGCGACCAATGATGAAATCAAAAGTTTGATTAATCAAGGTATCACTTTTTCCGATATGTTCGATAAAGTTGAACCCATTTATGGTAAGTGTCCTCCTGGCTTTACCTCGATCAATGCCGGACATCAAAAAGATAAATATGGGCATTACCATCAATGCTTAAAACTAAAGCCTGGCATGGAAAAGGCGGCTTCTCGATTAGAAACGCGCCGCTACGCTGCCATGAAAGGTGCAACCACAGAGTTGCGTAAAGAAGAAGGCATCACTTTTAACCCAGTGACTAATACGCTCTATGTAGCCATCAGTGAAATTGCACGCGGTATGGAAGACTACAAGAAAAACGGTGCAATGAATGATGAATATGATATTGGAGGACCTAATCATATCAAATTGCCTTATAACCGTTGCGGTGGCGTTTATGCACTTGATTTAGAAACCGATAAAGACATCGGCAGCGATTATGTGGCTAAAAATATGTATGCTCTGGTGATGGGCAGAATGACTCAAGCTTATGACTCAAACAGCCCAATCCCCCCTTATGAGGGTCCCTTTGCCAATAATAAATGTGATCTTGAGAGACTTGCCAATCCTGATAACATTAGCTTTATTTCGGACTATAACACCTTGATTATTGGTGAAGATACAGGCTCAGGGCACCAGAATGACATGATTTGGTCTTACAATCTGAAAACCAAAGAACTGACGCGCATTCAAACGACACCTTATGGCAGCGAAACCACTTCTCCTTATATTTATAAGGATATTAATGGATTCGGTTACTTGATGACTGTGGTGCAACATCCTTTTGCGGAAAGTGATGCCGCTCACTTGAATAATGCTGATGAAGCGTTTGCTTATACTGGCTATATTGGACCATTTCCGGCTTTAAAATAGGCGATAAATCGCCTACTACGAACTTGTTCTCGTTCCCACGCTCCGCGTGGGAATGCCTGCAACAATTTCACTAGCGACAAAAACTATGACAATATTAAATATCCTCACCGCAATCTCACTGTTAGGCAATTCATGTCAAATACCCACACTTGATGAAAACTTAAATCTAACAACAGCATGTGTTAAACATGACAACCAGCATTTTAGTTTTCGACTTCAACATGAAAAAATCGGGAATCGTGCCTATTGGAAATCAACGGGATTTGAAAACATTGATTGTCAACCCGCGCCGACTGTTTGTGCCAGCCTTGATAATCATTTAAACTTAAAAATACCCTTTCAAAGCAATGGAAGAAAGTATATTGCCCATCTTTCGCCTGATTTTAAAAAATATTATTGGAAATATCGCTATCACTATGAAGTCATTGACTTAGGCTTGAAAAATAAGGCATTGACAAACGAAGCCGCTTATATTCCCTCCCAGTGTTATACCAAAACGCTGGATGCCCATAACCCCTGCTTCACTTGTCATCAAGACAGTACCCCGCCGAATTATAATAATGATGCTGACTTACAAACATCTTATGCGTTTCCCGACTATGCCCTGAGCAATCATTGGACTAATCTCTTCAAAGATCGCACTCAGCAAGTCAATGCCATTAAGTTAAGCCCCCAAAAGAAGACCTGCCAGGTTTCCAAAACATGGCAGGTCGTTGTAAGTTAAGGTAAAAATTAACCTGACAGGTTTTTTACACCTGTCAGGTTTGTCTTAACTTAATGGCATTGACTCAGCAAGTCGCCGCTATCAGCGACGAAGAGATTCTCGCTTATATTCGGAAAAACAATTATAAAGACGAACAGGGGCAGTTAATTTTGAGAGATAAATTACAAAATTTGCCAGCCGCCTGGGATTTTAATAATAATGGCAAATGGGATGGATTCATACCCGATTGCTATTTTAATTTTGATAGTGAAGGCTTTGACCGTGATGCGGGCGGTAAATATACCGGTTGGCGGGCGTTTGCCTACCATTTATTTCCGGGCACATTTTGGCCAACCAATGGCTCTACTGATGACGTGCTGATTCGCCTACCCGTTATATTTCAGCAAAATGAACAAGGTGAATTTGACCTTCAAATCTATAAAACCAATCTCGCCATTGTTGAAGCCCTCATTAAGCGACAAGATGTGACTGAGGGACTCGCCCATAAAATTGTTTACGATTGGGCACCTTTGAAAGGACGCTACATGAGCTATGTGGGTAAAGCCAAACAGGAGAGGCTTGCAGCCGGTTTATTTCCGCTAGGCACCGAATTTCTCCACAGTGTCCGCTATATTGATTTTGATAATCAGGGCAATATCAAGCTCGCAGCTCGTATGAAAGAATTACGCTATGCGCGTAAGAAATCTTGGCGGACTTACAGCCAGCTTGAAGATGCGGTACTCCACGAAATCAAGGAAGCGCACGATTTTCCAGAGCGCTTAGAATTAATCACTGGCAATATGGAAAATGGAGTGAGTAATAAACTCGGCTGGAATTTACAAGGATTTATAGAAGATGCACAAGGCGATTTGCGTCCACAGACTTATGAAGAGCATGTATTCTGCGTAGGATGCCATTCAACGATTGGCGCAATCACAGACAGTACTTTTGCCTTTGCCCGCAAATTGCCGAGCGATTCTGGCTGGTATCATTGGAGTCAAAAGAGCCTTAAAGGTTTACCAGAACCACGGCGACGTGATGGTCAATATGAATTCAGCTTCTATTTGGAACACAATGGGGCGGGTGATGAGTTTCGGGCTAATCAGGAAGTGATAAAACGTTTCTTTAATAAAGATGGCTCATTAAAGCCAGATAGGATTGCCGCACTGCACAAAGATGTTTCATTGTTATTATGGCCATCGCGGGAACGGGCTTTGCAGCTTAACAAAGCTTATCGAGTCATTGTTGAAGAACAAAGTTTTAAAGAAGGTCGTGATGCAAGTGTGAGCCCTCCCGAAAATGTCCATCGAAAAGTGGTGGATGATGAATCAACGGGCATTCAAAGACTCAATGCCATATCGTCCCGACACGGACGGAAAACCCTAATGATTGAGGAGTTCTATTAAGGCTTCGGTTTATCCGCGTATTAAGCTAAGTGGCAGACGGTTTATTTTGCATCACCTCAATACAATAACTTACAATCGTTTTGCCATCAATAATATTAGTCTCGAATCGTGCTTGAGGTTTTTTGCGATGATCAAACACGACATAGTAGCCTTCACTATTCCCGTTCCAACCCATTTATCAGTGGCTGAAATGTCTGTATAATACAATACTGATAAATTGGGTTTGCAATTTCGCAAAGCCCCTCAGAGCTTTTCTTCAAAACACCGTAGGTAGCGAGTAGATTGATAACTTCATTACGAAGATTGAATCGCACCCCGGCTTCATACGAGATAGTCCCCATTAAAAAGGGTTCAAAGCGTGGATTTTTCCGAATATTGGTCGTCAAGTGATCCAAATGCACATTTGATTCCTCAAGGAGCTGTTGGTGAGCTTTATCAAAACTCTTCGCTCAAGATTTGCGCTAATCGGTTAACGAGAAAGGGTTGCCCCGAAGTCTGTTGGTGAAAATTATCGATCACCTCTGGTGCAAATGCTTGTCCAACCTCTTTGGTATATTGTCCTAATAATTCTCGTACTTGTGAAACAGTGAAGTTAGGCAGGGCAAAATCGTCTTGAATATTGAAGGGCGAAATCGAACGATCATAGTTGAGTTGGGTGATATTCTTGACACCAACAATGCCTACGCTGTAGGGGCAACGTTGTGGGCTTTTGGAAAGGTAAATGCGGCGCAAAGAATACAGAAAGTCACTGACAACCGCCGTAGGAATACCATCAAACTCGTCGATAATGATCACCACCTTCTGGTTTTTTAGATAAAAAGAAAGATCGTCAAAAAAAGTTATCATTGAAACATGATCGGTGATTTTAGAATTCTCCAAAAATTGGCGCAAGGCATCTGAAGGTAACGATTGTCGTTGGTTTAAAATTTCCTTGCACAGATCGAGGTGGAGATAACCGTAGAAAGCAGCCGGCGACAGATTTTTATATTCCTCAAAATATAGTTGGATCGGAAAATAGCTTTTGTCGTGGGGACTTATGAGCGCATTCAGTGCCCAGCGAAAAAAGGTGGTTTTCCCAGTTTGACGCGGTGCAAAGATAACAATATATCGTCCCTCTTTGATACGTTGAGCTAAATCAGCAATTTCTTCGGTGCGTGGGACCACATAGTTGCGAGTCGGATCGACGGGCCCACAAGTTTCAAAAGTGCGAAATTATAACATGACTGAGCTTTATTAGCTTGTAAATTTCCTTTGACTTGTTTATATTTAATCCTTGTAGTTGAAAGTCAATGCAGGAGAAAAAAAATGACTCGTTTAATCTCAATCTTCGCCTGTCTGTTAGCCCTCACTGTGCAGGGAGCGGACAATACAACAATCTGGCAAGGAAAAAGTGCAGGATTAAAAATCCACTGGACAGAGGCAGACATTACCGCTACCAAGCGTGGCAAAATTCTGTTTTCTGCCCGGGCACTCGCTAGGGAAGAATTTGAGGCCGATTTTTTAGACGAGGAAAACGTGTGCGAATATCAACGCGAATTGAGCCTCTTATCACTGGTTGGCAGCCTCGCTAGTTTTAAAGAGCTTGAATATACTCATTGCCAAGGGATGTCACATCCTTCCGTCGAAATCAGTTTTACGGCTATTGATCTCGCTCATGCCGATAAAGCAGTGAAACTCACCGACTTTTTCGCAGAATCGGACATCCTCAATGCACTGCTTAATGATCCTCTCATTAAAAAGGCATTGGCACAAACCAATTTAAAAACGCCTACGCTGCAAACACTTTATGATGCCTTAGAATGGATAGAAATTCCTTTTAAAAACTGTGGCTACCGTCTGCCTGAGGATTTTTTGACCCAATTTGCCTTTCACCATCTCAATAGAAATCAAGTCGCCATTCGTTTGAGTTTGCCCTCATACGATTGTCAATCGACAAACATTCAATTGGGCTTTTATCTTCCCATTGGCACTGCCCATAGAGCGGCATTCAAGGGGGCATTGCTAGGCAGGGCGGGCTTTTTAATGGGACGGAGAATATCTGGCGGGAAACGCACGAGTATATCTTTTTCTACGGCTTCTGCCTCAACGCTCAATGCCATTAATTAAGTTAAGGAAAATAGCCCGTTCGTAGTAGGCGATTTATCGCCTACTACGAACCCTTAACTAAGGCGGCACGATATAGCATTGCGCTTTAAACAATCAAGCATCTAAATTCACCACCGACAGCGCATTTTTCTCAATAAACGCACGGCGAGGTTCAACTTGATCACCCATCAAAGTGGTAAAAATTTCATCGCAGCCGACGACATCTTCAATCTGGACTTGTAGCAAACTGCGCGTTTCGGCATTCATCGTGGTTTCCCACAATTGATCAGGATTCATTTCGCCAAGCCCTTTATAGCGTTGGATATGCAAACCGCGCCGCGCCTCTCCCATGAGCCACTCTACAACTTCCTTAAACTGTTTCACAGGCTGCTTTTTATCGCCGCGTTGCACGTAAGCCTCTGTTTCTAAAAGGCTACTGAGTTTTTGGCTTAAATCTACAATGGCTTGATACTCGGGCGTGTTGAAAAAGCCTTTGCTCAAAGTATAGGTGCTATCAACGCCGTGTGCCGTCATGATGATGTTGGCGGTAAAAGGGTTCTCCTCTGAAGCGGGTTGCACACTGATCTGATAACGGTGCGGAGCTTTTTCGAGTCCCTTTGCTAGGGCATCAAACCAATCTTGTTCCTCCAACTCAGCGGTGTTGAACGGAGCTAAGTCAATCATGGCTTCTAAGACTTCCCCCGGCAATTGGCGCGATAAGCGTTTAATAATCGCCATGACTTGCAGATACTGTTGAAATAAATTTTCCAAGGCTTCTCCGCTCAGGGGCGGCGCGTTGGGATTGACAAACAGTTGGGCATTTTGCAAAGCCAGCGTCATTAAATGCTCATTGAGCACAGCGTCATCTTTGACATAGCGCTCTTGTTTGCCCTTGCTGACTTTATACAGGGGCGGTTGAGCGATATAAATATGTCCCCGTTCGATGAGTTCGGGCATTTGCCGGTAAAAAAAGGTTAATAATAAAGTCCTGATGTGTTGACCATCTACGTCCGCATCTGCCGCGAGAATGATGCGATGATAGCGCAATTTGTCGGGATCATATTCTTCTTTGCCGATGCCGCAACCTAAAGCGGTAATTAAAGTGCCCACTTCAGCAGAAGAGATCATTTTGTCAAAACGGGCTTTTTCGACGTTTAAGATTTTACCTTTTAAGGGTAGAATGGCTTGGTATTTTCTATCTCTGCCTTGTTTTGCGCTGTTATGGACAAAGATGCCACTGGCTAAAGCAAAGTTGTGAGTATGCGGTACTTCAATATCATAAACGTCCATCGGCTCCGTCAAATATTCGATGGACACGATACGATGGTTGTAATTGAGCACCGCTTCATAAGCATGGGAGTCGGCTCCCTCAAAATAGCGGCTACTGAATGTATCAAAGCGTAGTAAAGATTTATCGCGTGTTTGAAGGCGATGATTTTGGTAAGCTTCAAGATCAATCTGACCAGATTCCATGACAAACGGTTTCAAAGCGGCAATGGTTTTGCGATAGTAAGTTTGATGCAGTGCCGCCCGCCGCTTGTCCCTAAATTCAGGTGTCCATTGTTGGCTCGTTTTTTCACGTCGCCACGCCAGCAAGTCCACATCTTGCCATTGTTCTTTGGCTTGTTGTGAATAAGCATCACGTACTTCTGGGTTGTTGTCAAAATAATCACGCACACGTTCAGCTTGTGCTTGGCGGTTTGCCTCACTGCTCCAATATTCACGCTGTGCCCGATCAAGTTGCTCACGATTTTGCTGGCGATACTCTTCATTGCTGTCGTAAAATTCACGCCACTTTTGAACCATATAGGTTTTGTACGCATCATCCGCCCACTGTGCCTTGGCTTGCTCTGAGAGAATTTTTCGGGTTTCTGGTTGTTGCATTCGCGCACTCATAAACCGTCTAAATTCATCACTTTTGTGAGTTTTCCTGCACTTATCAATGACTTCTGGTGCCAGTAGGGTGCGTTCAAGATGGGCACGATGCAAAGCTAGGTGTTCTTCAGCCGGTAAAGGTTGAATGTTAGTCGGATTGTTGTTGAGTTTATTGAAATCAACGTGATGGCAGTGGGTACCATCAATCCGCTTGTAAACACCTTGCCAACGGTTATACCAATCAGCTAACATGTGTGTGAATAACCAACGTTCTGAGCGGGGATCCCATACCATTTCATAACCATCAATGGTGATACCCGGCTGCTTTTTGTCAGATAATTTGCGATGAAACGGCATCAATGAATCATCGGGAGTCAGCAAAGCGGCGGCTTTGTAACTACCATCCCGTAACATAAAAGGATGATCGGGGGTGCAAATAATGGTTTCGTCATTGTCCAAAGTAATTTTTATAACCTTGGCATTGGCTTTGGTCATACGCGCATTGATAATGCGTTCCAAAGCAATCTGTCCATCATGGCGAATCGTGTAGCAAAAATGTTCCTTACCCATTTCCTGTTCTGCCACAATTTCTTTAATGGGTATAGAACGACCATCTGCTAACATTATGAAAGTATTCCCTCCAAAACAACCGCCAGCACTATCGCCTTCCACCAAAAAAAGCTCCGACAAAGCCGGATCCTTCTCCTGACAATCCGCCAATTTCCCCGGCAATCCCGCAATGTCTAGCGCACTTTTGCGCCGTGTCATTTCACGGGCTTTACGGGCGGCATCTCTAGCACGGGCAGCATCAATGATTTTGCCAGCGATGTTTTTAGCCTCTTGGGGCTTTTCTAGCAGAAATTCGTCTAATTTTTCGGCAACTATCGACTCCACCACACTTTTGACTTCACTCGATACCAATTTATGTTTGGATTGTGAAGAAAATTTGGGATCGTGCATTTTCACCGATAATACCGTTATCAAACCTTCGCGGACATCATCACCAGAGGTAGACACTTTTGCCTTTTTTAAAAAGCCTTCTCGCTCTAAATAATTATTAAAGGTGCGAGTGAGTGCGCCACGAAATCCCGCTAAATGGGTGCCACCGTCGCGTTGAGGGATGTTGTTGGTAAAACAAAAAATGTTTTCATGGTAGGAATCATTCCATTGCATGGCAACTTCTACAGCAATATCATCTTTTTCGGTATTAAAATAGAAGATATTATTATGCAACACCGTTTTGCTACGGTTAAGCAGTTCTACAAAAGAACGAATACCGCCTTTATCTTCAAAACAATTGTCTTTGCCATTACGCTCGTCAATCAGGCGAATCCGTACTCCCGCATTTAAAAATGACAATTCACGTAGACGATTAGCGAGAATGTCATAATGAAATTCGGTATTCGTGAAAGTTTTGGTACTGGGTTTAAAACTGATTTCTGTGCCAGTTTTGTCAGTTTCGCCAACTACCGCTAATGGTGCAAGAGGAACACCTTCTTGGTAGCGTTGTTGATGGGTTTTGCCGTGCCGATGGATAGTGAGCTGGAGTTCTTCTGACAGAGCGTTCACCACTGATACGCCGACGCCATGCAAACCCCCAGACACTTTATAGGAATTATCATCAAATTTACCACCCGCATGTAGGACAGTCATAATTACTTCAGCGGCGGAGCACCCTTCTTCTTTATGAATGTCAACGGGAATACCGCGCCCATCATCGGTGACAGTGATAGAGCCGTCGGGGTGAATTTGCACACTAATTTCTGAACAATACCCTGCTAATGCCTCATCAATAGCATTGTCCACGACTTCAAACACGAGATGATGTAAACCAGTGCCATCGTCGGTATCGCCAATGTACATGCCGGGGCGTTTTTTGACCGCCTCTAAGCCTTTTAATACTTTGATATTATTTGAATCGTATGTTGTTTCAGTCATGGCCTTTTCCAACGAATTTGAGGGTCGTTATTTTATCATTTTTTGGGGCTGTTTTGTGATATTTTTGAGTGCAAGGCGTACCTTGCACAGACTAATGGTGATATAAAAAATAAATAAAATTTTTATAACAAAAGGCTTGCTTTTTTTTTTCAGTATGATATTTTAGCCCTTTATTTTATAGTCATTGAGATCAGTTGGTAGTACTGTAGCGTAATCCACCAGCTTTCATAGTGGATTACGCGATGCGAGCCACCCAACATTTAATAGTCTCGTGGCAAACTTGGCTTATTTTTCGTTTGAGGTGATAGATATGAGTGAAAGATTTATCAAGATTTTTCTTGTATTGGTTATTGCTCTGTCAGCAGGTTATGCACAGGCCGACATTGCGAGTGATATTCAGGCTGGCATTTCAGTGGAACAAGTCATTGAAAATGCGCTGGCTGATGGGTTATCAGCACCAAAGATAGTCAAAAAATTAATAGCCGCTGATGTTAATCCCGTTCGTGCCGCAGAATTAGTAACTACTGCCAAGCCCAATGAGGCGGCTAGGATTGCAAAGGCAGCCGCAAAAAAGGCTCCCGAAGCAGCCCTTGATATTGCCGGCACAGTGGCGCAAGTGGCTCCCGAGGAGGCCGCTAAGGTTGCGGGTAAGGTGACACAAGTAGTGCCCGAATCGGCATCTGATATTGCGAGCACTGTGACACAAGTAGTGCCCGAGGCGGCAGCTGATATTGTGACTACTGTGGCAAAAGCGGCTTCCAAGGCGGAAGCTGAGAAACCTAGTGAAAAGACACCCCCAGTAGAGCCGGTAGAAAATGAACCTACGAGTGAAGAACAGTGTTACGAAAAGCGCGGGTGGTGTTCCGTTCCCACTAAGTGTCCTCCTGTTAGCCCTGATGTTCCAGATAGAAAGTGTACAAAGTTGGTAGAATGCATTAAACGGATTTGTTACTGATTAATATAAACTGATTTTATTTAGACCTACGGGGTATCCCAAACCCCGCAGGTCTCAAGGCTCACTGACCGTGGAGCCGTTATTTTCTGATACGCATCTGTTGACAAAACGCCATAAACTCAACTTTTTGACCACCGTATGCACACACCACCCATTCGCGCTTGCGCTCTTTGATCAGCCTACCTATTACCTTCGCTTGTACTTGCATGCCCCGTTCTATTGTAGCCATCACAATGGACTGCACATTTTTTGGAAATCGGTACCAAGCCGCCAAACCAATATCAACGACCATCTGCTGTGTGAAAGGATCGAAAGGACCGTAGACAGTCGTATATTCAAGTGCATTTAAAAATTGCGCGTCGTATTGTCTCAAATCATGTTTCAACAGGATAATCTGTGCCCAGATAGAAGCGTCCGTCGGTTTCTGTTCAACAGCTTTTAATAAATACTCCAACGCACGTTGATAAGCCGTTAATCTCTCCTTTCTACTGCCACTGCTTTTAATCGCTTTCCAGTAATAAACGTCCCCCATTGTCTCCAATAAATCAGGATTGTGTGGTGCCAGTGCCAAACCTAAGGCCGAGAATTTAGATGTTACTGTCCATTCAGCCTCTTCGACCTCTTGTAGGGGCCACTGTCCCATTTTGGTCTGGACTTGCCCTGCGATTAAATCAGCCAAACCCCAACTCCCCGCCACATAATTAAGATATATCAAAGCCGCCATCAAGCTTAAGGTAACATTTTTTGCCAACTGGGAAGGTGGTGGCAAACTGACAGGGTTGCGAGAAATATTTTTCTTTCGCTTCGTCGTCGGCAAATAACAAGTCACCCAACCTAAAGCCAAAATGAACATGAAAGTGGCCGCATTGGCGGGAATTTGCAAGTTAAAATCTACAGTGCTATGTATGAGCAGCGCAATAATCGCCATTGTCACCGAAAAGGCAATAGCTCTATTCAAAGCTTGACGGCGACGATATAGGGCAATTAGTACCACACCACTTGTCAACAGAATGGCAACACCTAACAGCAACACCCCAATCAAACCTGTCTCCACCCCAAATTCCAGATAATCATTATGCGCGTGATCCCAAGCGCCCGGAGCATCCGCGCCTTGATAACGGGGAAAAGTCGTATAATAGCTGCCCAGCCCTGAACCGGTTAAAAGATAATCCTGCCAATACTCAAGAGTATATATATCGACATCACTACGCACTTCAGTAGAAAAGTTGGTTTTCTCCAGACGCTGTGCCACCTTATCGATACCAAACCAAGCACCGACAATAAATATATCAATCACAATTAAACTGACTAACAAGATCGCTGTGGCGCGGTTGACATGTTTGGATATCATTAAAGTGATAATCCCGGCAATCGTCATGCTAGCAAAAAAGGCCGTATTTCCCATGCGAGAACGAGTTAATACCAAGGCAATGACCATGACCACCAGATAAATCCTCAGACGCATTTTCTCACTCAATATCCAGTCCAACAGCTTAACGATTCGTTGCCGCCAAGTGGTGCTGCTATGGCTTTGCTGACCTAATTGGGCAATCAGCAAGCCAATCCCCACGGACAGACACATCGCCAAATAACCCGCCAGATGGTTACGGTTGATGAAAGTACCCGTTGCGAGATTTCGGTTATGAATTTTTTCATGGAAAAAACCATATTCCAATCCCGATAAAGTCATTAAACTGCCAAAAAGGGCTTGGAACAGACCACTGAAAACCAGTGCCAAGGCGATCCAACGCAGGCGGGAACGAGAGTTGATAATCAACAAAGTCAAAGTAAATAGCAAGACATAACTGAGACTTTTGAGCAAACCGACTGCCGTACTGTGCGGAACGATAGACAGCGTGGTTAGGGTGGTATGTACTTCGGCGGCTTGTGGAGAAAGCCATTGGAGCCACGAATAAGGCAGGGGAATCAATTGGAAAGTGATATAAATGAGCCAGACTAACCAGATCACCAATATGGGGATCGCTTTATAGAAAACGGGTGTAAGTTGGAGCGCTCCTTGCCGATATTGCCATAACCAAAGCAGAGCCAAGCTGAAGATACCGATTTCCATGAGAGCCCATGCCCAAGCCTGGTTACTCCCATAAGGCAAGGGCAGCCAAACGATTAAAATCAACAGACTGATAAAAGTGATATTCATTGATAGATTTCCTAGTGCAGCGACAAACCCGACAATAAAAGACTAAGATTGTACATTATCATGAGGCGTACCTTGCACAGCAATGCCGTGGATCAGTTATTTTCTGATACGGAGCTCTTGACAAAAGTCCATAAGATCAGCTTTTTGATCACCGTATGCACACACCACCCATTCGCGCTTGCGCTCTTTGATCAGCCTACCTATTACCTCCGCTTGTACTTGCATGCCCCGTTCTATTGTAGCCATCACAATGGACTGCACATTTTTTGGAAATCGGTACCAAGCCGCCAAACCAATATCAACGACCATCTGCTGTGCGAAAGGATCGAAAGGACCGTAGGCAGTCGTATATTCAAGTGCATTTATAAATTGCGCGTCGTATTGTCTCAAAGCATGTTTCAACAGGACAATCTGTGCCCAGATAGAAGCGTCCGTCGGTTTCTGTTCAACGGCTTTTAATGAATACTCCAACGCACGTTGATAAGCCGTTAATATCTCCTTTCTATTGCCATTGCTTTTAATCGCTTTCCAGTAATAAACCTCCCCCATTATCTTCAATAAATCAGGATTGTGTGGTGCCAGTGCCAAACCTAAGGCCGATATTTCGTATGTTACTGTCCATTCAGCCTCTTTGACCACTTGTAGGGGCCATTGTCCCATTTTGGTCTGGACTTGCCCTGCGATTAAATCAGCCAACGCCCAACTCCCCACCACATAACTAAGATATATCAAAGCCGCCATCAAGCTTAAGGTAACACTTTTTGCCATTGTCACCGAAAAGGCAGCTTGACGGCGACGATATAGGGCAATCAGTACCACGCCACAAATCAACAGACTGATAAAAATGATATTCATTGATAGATTTCCTAATGCAACCCGACAATAAAAGACTATGATTGTACATTATCATGAGTGTAGCTTGCACATACTCATGGTTATATAAAAAAGTTTTATAGCAAAAGGCTTGCTTTTTTTTTCAGCATGAGTAGAATATGCACCCTCCTTTCAGGGCCGTTAGCTCAGTCGGTAGAGCATCGGACTTTTAATCCGGTGGTCGTGCGTTCGAATCGCACACGGCCCATATCCCCCCCCCTTTCCAAAGAAGAAATAGCCAAGACCTAAGGTTGACATCTCAAAATGAGTAGTTGCCCCCACAAATCGAACGACTATTTTATTTATCAGATAACTTAAAAGCAGTGAGGAGATGTCAAGATGTTGCATGAGGCTGATCTGAGCGCACTGTGGATTACCCTCAAACTCGCGTCCCTAACAACGGTGATCCTTTTGCTAGTTGGAACCCCACTGGCTTGGTGGTTAGCACGCACTCGTTGGCGCGGCAAGCCCCTTGTGGAGGCCGTGGTTGCCCTGCCGCTGGTCTTGCCACCGACAGTACTCGGTTTTTATCTGCTCGTTGCACTGGGGCCGCATGGCCCAGTGGGTGGCCTATCGGTCGCCTTGGGTGGCCAGCCCTTAGCCTTTACCTTTACCGGCTTGATCATCGGTTCCGTCTTATATTCGTTACCGTTCGTTGTCCAACCCTTGCAGGATGCCTTCACAGCCGTTGGAAAGCACTTCTTGGAGGCGGCGGCTACTTTGAGGGCATCGCCGTTGGATACCTTCTTCTCAGTCATTATGCCACTGGCACGACCAGGATTCTTGACCGCCACCGTGCTCGGCTTTGCCCACACCGTGGGCGAGTTTGGCGTAGTATTGATGATCGGCGGCAATATACCGGGCCGAACCCAAGTGCTTTCCATTGCTATCTACGATCACGTCGAAAATTTAGAATACGTCCAAGCGCATTGGCTGGCGGGTGGATTACTACTGCTTTCGTTCCTGATGTTGGTAGCTGTTTACACGTTCAATAGGCGATTTATGGTGGTCAATCTATGATTGAGGTGGAATTTAGACTGGAACGGGGCAATTTTTCCCTAGAGGTGCAAATCGGTTTTCAGGAAAAGGGGATAACAGCCCTATTTGGCCCATCTGGGGGTGGCAAAACGACTTTGCTGCGTTGCATTGCCGGGCTGGAACCCACTGTTCGGGGCAGTTTGCGGATGGGCGAGACAGTCTGGCAGGACGATGCCAAGCGAATCTTTGTACCGCCCCATAAGCGTCCCATCGGTTATATCTTTCAAGGGGCGGCACTGTTTCCACATTTATCGGTGCGCGGCAATCTTGATTTTGCTTTAAAGCGTGCGAATGAGCGGCGGGTTAGTTTGGAAGATGCGGTCGCACTCACGGGAATTGGCCACCTGCTTGAGCGGCGCACCACCAACCTTTCTGGGGGCGAGCGACAACGGGTCGCCTTAGCTCGCGCCCTTCTCACCAGCCCTCAATTTTTGCTGATGGACGAGCCACTAGCGGCCCTTGATCGGGCGAGTAAAGCGGAATTGATGCCCTATATCGAGCAGTTGCACGATGCACTCTCTATGCCGGTACTTTATGTCACCCATTCGATAGAGGAAGTCGCGCATCTGGCCGATCAAATGCTACTGCTTTTCAATGGACGGGTGCAAGGGAGTGGAGCAATTTCTGAAATCTTGACAAGCCTAGCTCTCCCCTTGGCGCGGGCTGATAATGCGGTTTCAGTCATCGAAGCGAGCGTAGTAGAACACGACGATAACTATCACCTGACTTGCCTGCGCTTTGACGGTGGAGAGATATTATTGCCACGGGAAGATTTAAGCATCGGTAAAACTGTGCGAGTGGCGGTACACGCTCGTGACGTGAGTCTCGTTTGGCAGCCTCCCAAGCATACCAGCATTCTTAACGTCATTCCAGTGATTGTCAAGGAAGTGTCGGAACTGAATTCTGCTCAGGTTTTGGTGCGCCTGACGGCGGCTGGTACTTTGCTGCTGGCTCGTATTACGCGCAAGTCGGCGGCAAGCCTTGAGGTGGTGCCGGGGCGGCAGATGTATGCCCAAGTGAAAAGTGTCTCGTTAATTGATTAATGGCAA
>JBDLJY010000102.1:0-19384 GCA_039714115.1 Pseudomonadota bacterium
CGTCGCTAGAGCTAGACGAAGACTTGCCGTCAGAGACTGGTGAAGAGGGCAGCGCGGCTGAGGAGTTGTCATCGCTAGAGCTAGACGAAGACTTGCCGTTAGAGAGTGGTGAAGAGGGCAGCGCGGCTGAAGAGTTGTCGTCGCTAGAGCTAGACGAAGAGTTTGACTTGCCCTCAGAAATTGGTGAAGAGGGCAGTGCCGCTGACGAGTTTTCCTTAGAAGATGATTTGTCGCTAGAGGAATTGCTAAACGAGCTGAACAGTGATGACACAGAGAGCCGACAAGATAGTGTCATGGTGGATGATGACTTGGATTTGAATGCCTTGGCTTTGGATAAAGAGCCAGGCGACGAGTATGAATTTCAGGCTGACATCAACGATGCTGTGGGCGATAAAATCAGTGAAAATTTCGTGTTAGCGCAGATATATATGGACATGGATGATAATGAGTCTGCTCGCGACCTTCTTAAGGAAATTTTAGAACAAGGTGATGATGAACAAAAACGTAAGGCTCAAGAACTGATCGCAAAACTCACCTAAATTCAGTTATCAAAGTACTGAATCAGAAATTTTCGGGTATTTTGGAGTCCAAGATTTATCTTGGGCGACCGCGCACTCCCTTTCGACGCTCGTCTTATCTTGGACTCCAAAATACCGTATGTTGTGACCGGGTACTTAATAACTGATAACTGATAACTGAATGTGCATCCTATTATACGACTTGCCTGTTTTATCCTACTGGTTGCCGGATTGGCGGTGAGCAGTCAAACTATGTTTATAGTGGTATTGCCTTTATTTATCTGGCTATTTAAAACCCATTGCACTATCTCATCAGTACTTCCACTCCTAAAACGCTTGCGCTGGCTATTCTTATCCCTATTTATTCTTAATCTATGGTTTAATTCCCCAGCACTCACTATGGCAGGACTATTATTGGCGCTGGAGCGGGTTGCGGTGCTGATTATCATCGTACTCGCCGCCCATTTACTCATCACGACGACTAAAACTCATGACATTATCGCCGCCTTGCAATGGTGGTTGATGCCATTGAATAAAATAGGAATTTCTACGGAAAGACTGGCGGTGCGTCTCGCCTTAGTGCTTGATACCGTCACAGCCGTACAAAACCTTTATACAAACACACTACCAATAACGACTAAAAATCCTATTAAAATAATTAGTGACAGAATGGCGGGATTATTCACACAAATATTTAGCCACGCCGAAACGACACCCTTAGGCACATTAGAAATTCCTAAACTTAAATCACCGCCCCTGTGGCAATGGGGCTATCCATTACTCATTTTGGTACTGATATGAGAATAGCTTTAGGCATAGAATACGCAGGAAATAATTTTTTTGGTTGGCAACTCCAAGATCAGCGCCCTACTGTACAAGCTAGTGTAGAAGCAGCTTTATCCAAAGTCGCCAATCACCCCGTCAAAGCAGTTTGTGCAGGGCGTACTGATACCGGTGTACATGCCTTAGGGCAAGTCATACATGCCGATGTCACGGCGCAACGTTCCATGCGCTCATGGATATTGGGCGCCAATGCGAATTTACCCCAAGATGTTAGCGTATTATGGGCACAGCCGGTTGATGATAAATTTCATGCCCGTTTTTCAGCACAGGCACGTCATTACCGCTATGTGATTTTAAATCGCCTAACTCGTCCAGCCCTATTAGCTAAAAGAGTGACTTGGGAATATAAGCCGTTAGATATTGAGCGGATGCAAGCGGCGGGCAATTATCTGTTAGGTACGCATGATTTTTCCTCTTATCGCGCTGTCGCCTGTCAAGCGAAAACGCCTGTACGCACCATATCGCGCCTAAAAGTTTCTCGTGTTGATGAACAGATGATTATAGAAATTTCAGCCAATGCTTTTTTGCATCACATGGTACGCAATATTGCGGGCGTATTGATGACCATAGGTAGTGGTGAGCAAGTGCCAGAGTGGGCGCGTACTGTCTTAGAGGCACGCGATAGAACTGAAGGCGGAGTGACGGCGCCCGCCGAGGGGCTGTATTTATGTGGTGTGGACTATCCTGATCCATATCGATTTCCCAAGGCTACCCCCCCTATTTGAGAGTCAATGCAGGTATTTTGGAGTCCAAGATTTATCTTGGGCGAGTCCCGCTCAAGAAATTTATTTCAGAAATTTCAGAAATTGGGGTTGCTTTTTTTTTTTAGTTGGATTATTATACGCGCCGACTAGCCAACCTGACATTTCTAACCGATGTCAGTTGCCCCTTTTTTTTGCCGGTATAGCTCAGTTGGTAGAGCACCTGATTTGTAATCAGGTTGTCACGGGTTCGACTCCTGTTACCGGCTCCATTTGAAGATTGAGATCCTGTTTCAATCGCGGATTTGACCGTGTGCGCCAATAAAGGCGATTGAGACCCTCCGAAATATCAAAACCACAAAAAAAACGCAAATAGCCCCATAACGCGGGCTATTTTTTTTTCGGTGTAGCATGAAAATTGTTATTTTGCCGCTCTCTATCGTCCCCAACCATGTCAGCAAATAAAACCTCCAATTCAACGGTGTAAAATCAGTTCAAGTACCAACTTGCTGCCAAAATAAGCCAGCATCAGTACCAAAAAACCACTGAGACTCCAGCGTATCGCAGTCTTACCACGCCAACCATAACGCCAGTGTCCCCATAGCAATATCGCAAAAACACACCATGCCACTAACGACAAAACCGTTTTATGTACCAAGTGTTGTGCGAATATATCTTCTAAAAATATTATGCCGCTGATCAAGCTTAAACTGAGTAAGATAAACCCCATCGCAATCATTTGAAATAGCAGCGTTTCCATCGCTTGCAACGGGGGTAACTTCTGCATCACCCAACCAGGGCGTTTGTGATGTAATTGGTAATCTTGAAGGGCTAAAAATAAGGCTTGCAGCGCGGATATGCTCAATAAGCTATAGGCGACAATGGAAAATAAAATATGAAGTGTCACACCCAATTCTTGATCTGGGGATAAAATACGCTCCGTGTGAAAATAGCTCTCTAAGCCGATAGCGAGTGCCGCAATGGGAAACAGTACCACTGCGAGGTTTTCTACGGGTTGACGTAGCAAGCTCAGTAATAACAACACCGCAATCATCCAAGTCATTAGAGATGCTGCGTTGAAAAAGCCTAAATTGAGGCCCGATGACGTTACCATGTTTTGATACAACAGCAGCGCATGTAGGCTCACTGCCAGTCCAGCGAGTAGCAGCAAAATGTGTTTGCCGCCTATCCGAACAATTCGTGAGATAGCAGCAGCAATGTATAAAATAATCGCAGAGATACTAAGAAATATAGTCGATAAAAATATCTGCATTTGTAAACATGTCCATAAAAAAGGTTATAGAAATTGAGCGGAACGGATTGAACTTTCGAGGTAAAAGTTTTCGAAAACCGCTACTTTTACTTCGAAAACAAACCATTAAGTGCCTCGCTCTAAAAGAACGTGTGGGTTTATCATACTGGATATGAGCAGCGGGCCAATGCCATAGAGTGCCGCTGTTAATTCAAACCTGCGGGGAGACCAATACCCCGCAGGTTGTTGTAATCCCCTACTCGAAAAATTAACCTGCTGCGGAGGGGATTTAGTCTCCCCGTCCCCCCGACGTTAGGAGGGGCCTTTAGGAGGGCTCTTTTCCAGATAACAGTTAAGTGAGGCGATAAATCGCCTACACCTCGGCGGGCAATTTTCTTTAACTTAAGCGTTCGTAGTAGGCGATTTATCGCCTATATTTATTTTATTTGGTTGGGAAAAACTCCCCCTTACTTCGCCTTGGGCTGATTTTTAGCCTGTTCCAAGGCGATTTCCTTTAAGGCTTCAAAAGAGCTATGGCTTGATCCCCCTTCGATAGCCTTAACAGCCAATTCTTGGGCTTGTTTGAGAGCAGCTTCCAATTGCTTGGAAAGTTTGTCGATTTGGCTGCTTTGATCGGCGACTTCTCCTTCTAAGGACCGAATTTTTAATTGGTTAAGCTCTTCTTCACCGGCAAACTCCTTGGCGGCTAACTCAGCCTTAATCTTGGCTTGATGACGAGCAATGCCAGTGCCCTCCTCTTTGGCTTTTTTGATAGCCGTTTCCAATTCTTTGGGAAAACGCTCAACCTTGGTTTTGTGTTCATTAAACTGCTTTTCGCGTTCTGCCAGTGCCTTCTCTCGTTCCTCCCACGCTTTGTGGCGTGCCTCTTCAAGCTCTTTTAAGGCTTCTTGTTGTTGTTTTACCTTTTGGGTGTCATCTTCATCGCTGATGCCACGTTTCAACGTTAAATTATAGCGATATTCCGTATCTTCCCGCTTTTGGGTTTTCTTGTCACCGGATTCTTGCTCTTGCAAACGCTGCCCAGTTTCTTCTTTTTCGAGTTGCCACGCTTGGTTTTTTTCAACCCACGCCTTTTCAGCGTCTTCGCGCTTTTGTTTGAACGTCTCTTGATATTGCTCGGCACTCTCTGTGTACTGTTTGAGCAAGTCGCTTAGGGTATCCACTTCAATTTCAAGGCCATATAAGCTTGCTAAGCGACTACTTTCGGTTTCAACCGTAGTACGGACCTCTTTTAAGCCTGACGCTTCCACAAGTAAGTTGGTGGAGAGTTGGCTTAAAGCCGTGTTGAATTTTTCACCCATTTGCCCCAGTGCGGCAATCACTTCTTTCATTGGTGCCTCTTCTTGTGCCACGGGTGCATTGGCTTTGGACGGAACGGGCTCAGTTAGGGGAAGAGCCATATTTTCCTGTTTGGCTTTTAATTCTTGGTAGGCACTTTCTAATTCATTGTAAGCTGCGATAATTTCGGGCTTTGTGCTTCTAGCAGTCACTTTTTTAGCCATTTTCAAACTCCTTGGGTTTGAGTTAAAAACCTTTCACCCAAAACTTGGACTCCAAAATACCAAGTCTTAATTTTTAGGTTGCCCTGCACTAGACACCGCCTTCATAGTAAGCTCTTGTATTTGCTCTGAAGCCGCTTGCAATTTATCAGTCAACTTGACAATTCGCGCTTTCTGCTCATCGACCGTTTTGTTGAGAGATTCGATCTTTAATTCAAAGGCTTTGCGCTTGGCTTCCCACTCTGTTTCCAACAACTTCGCCTTGTTTTCTTCGTCCCGGTAAGTCTCCTTAATCGCCTTTTCGCGGGCCTTTTTCACCGCCTCTTCGATTTCCTTGGGCATCGTCTCGACTTTGGCTTTGTACTCATCAAACTCAGCTTGATGTTTGTCGAGGTACTTTTCGCGCTCGATCCAATCTTTTTCCTTGCGCCGGTTTTCTTCTTCCTGCTCACGCTCTAAGGTACGCTGACGCTTTTCGTAATCATCGCTGTTTTCGGTGTATTGGCGCTTGAGCTTATAATCGTACTCTTCTTCTTCCGATTGACGATTTTTTTCCAGCAACCACTGCTGTTTCTTTTTTGCATTATCATAGTCTTGCTGTTGTTTTTGCCAAACTTCGCGTTGCTTAGAGATTTCCTTTTCCAAAGCCTCCTGCTTTTGCTGGTAGTCCTCTTCAAGGCTTTGTAATGCATTTTGATGCTCTTGTTGTAAAATATTTAGAGCTTCAGCCGCGATTTGGATGTTGTGCAAGGTCGTTAGATGCTGATTTTCTACCTGAATTGAACGCTGAATTTGCGCTAATTTTTCCACCTCGGTGGTCATATTTTTAGCGAGTCCATCGACAGACTGACCAAAGGTGGATTGCAATTGAGCTAAGGATTGAAAAAGGCTGTCGGTGCTGTAGGTAGACGCTTGCTCAACAAGCTCTTTATCCTTTTGTCGAGCGGCGATATCTTGCTTAGTCGCAATCTGGGCGGACTCAAGCTGATAGTCAGCGCGTAGCTTTTCAAACGCCTTGATAATGCTTTGCGGTTCAGAATGAGGCGTATTCATCTTATTGATTTCCCATGAGATAAATGTTTTTTGTGTCCCTTATGTGACTCTGTTAAAAAGTGGATGTATTATAACACATTAAAACATTTAATCAAAGAAAAATAACGAATTAATCGAAAAAACAACGGAAAAAAAATAGGATTTTATTTATTTGGGAAAGGATTTAGGAGTGCAAGGCGTACCTTGCACTCTTTAATTTAAGCCGAAAAAGATGAGCCACAACCACAGGTGGTGGTAGCGTTAGGATTACGGATCACAAATTGCGATCCTTCTAAGCCTTCAGTGTAGTCAATTTCAGCACCCACCAAGTATTGATAACTCATCGGATCTATCAACAATTTGACACCTTGATTTTCAACCACAGTGTCGTCTTCTTGGGCCCTCTCATCGAAAGTAAAACCATACTGAAAACCGGAACAGCCGCCGCCTTGTACAAAGACGCGCAGCATCAGATCCTCGTTGTCTTCTTCTTTAATCAGTTGTTGTACTTTAAGCGCGGCACCGTCAGTAAACAATAAAGGTGCCTGCGTTACCGCATCAGTTGCACTCATTCTCAAATCTCCATAAAAATAAATATTAGCTTAGCCATAATAAGTGTCCCATCACTCAAATTCAATGGCTATTGAACAGCCATCTCGTGCCGCCTAAACCTACAATATTTCGGCACAATATGGCATTGAACCATCACTCAACGACTTTATTTCAAAATCTCCAACACTTCTTCAAGTTCCATCCGTAATTGGCGAATGATTGCTCCGCTTTGCGGCATATTATTTGTTGAATTTTCGCCAAGTAGACGTTGTTTGGCACCGCCGATGGTAAAGCCATCTTCATACAGCAGACTGCGAATTTGACGAATCAAAATAACGTCCTGCCGTTGATAATAACGCCGGTTGCCTCGGCGTTTAATGGGCCTGAGTTGGGGGAATTCTTGCTCCCAGTAACGCAATACATGGGGCTTGACCGCGCACAACTCGCCCACTTCGCCAATTGTAAAATAACGCTTTCCCGGAATAACAGGGAGTGTACTATGGATTGTTGGTTCTAACATAAGATTCTACCCGCGATCTAAGTTTTTGGCCTGGCCGAAAAGTGACCACACGCCTAGCACTAATCGGAATTTCCTTGCCGGTTTTCGGGTTTCTACCGGGGCGTTTCTTTTTGTCGCGTAAATCGAAATTGCCGAATCCAGAGAGTTTGACTTGTTCTCCTTTTTCCAAGGATAAGCGGATTTCTTCAAAAAAGAGATCTACCATTTCTTTGGCCTCTCGTTTATTGAGACCCACTTCATCGAATAGTCTTTCGGCCATTGCCGCTTTAGTCAAAGCCATCTTTATGTCCTTAGTTTTGCACCTAATTTTTGTTCAAGTGTACTGATTATCTGTCCAATCACATTATCAACTTCAGAATCGGTAAGATTGCGCGAAAACGCTTGAAAAATCAACCCTATTGCCAAACTTTTTTTGCCTGGCTCAACGCCTTTGCCTTGATAAACGTCAAATAATTGCCAATCAATCAGCGTCTCGGTGGCGGATTGTTTGATACAATCCAGCAATTGCGCCGCGCTGGTTTCCTCTGAGACGACTACCGCAATATCCCGTCGTATGGCAGGATATTTAGAAATTTCTTTAAATTTAGGTGTTTGTGCTTGGCACAGTGGCGCGAGCCGTAATTCAAAGAGATAGACGGGTGGCATTAATTCTAGCGTTTGTACTAAACTTGGATGTACCGCTCCCAATATGCCTATCCATTCATCACCGCGATAAATTGCGGCGGTTTGCCCAGGATGTAGGGCGGGATGCGTACTCGGTGTAAAGCGGTAAAGCTCGCCGCTGGTCAAACTTAATAAGGCTTCGATATCCGCTTTAACGTCACAAAAATCAACAGCTTGTTCCGTTTGTCCCCATTGTACAGGCCAGCGTGTGCCGGTGACAATACCGGCTATCATCTTTTCTTGTAGAAAATTTTGGGCCTGAAAGCGCAAGCCTGTTTCAAACAAACGCACTCTATGCTGTTGACGTTTTTGATTATACAGCAAAGTTTGCAATAAACCGATCCATAAAGTGGTACGCATCTCTGCCATATCGCTGGCGATGGGGTTGGCTAAGGTGATGGATTCAATATCGGGGTTAAGTTTAGTTTGTAATTTTGGATCGACAAAGCTGTAAGTAATAGCCTCTTGATAGTCGCGTTGGACTAGCACCGTCTGTATTTGTTCGAAAGTCACGGCGGCTTGTGGGTGCATAGTCAAGTGGGATTGTGGCGCATGGCTGGGTAAATTATTGTAGCCATGCACTCGCGCTAATTCTTCAATTAAGTCGCTTTCAATGGCGATGTCAAAACGAAAACTTGGTGGACGCACTTGCCCCGATGTAACTGTCATGCCTAAACGAGTTAAGATGTCGCTGACTTCGGCAGCGTCTAGTGATTGTCCGAGTAGGCGTTGAATTCTTGAGGCGCGGAGATTAATTGTCGGGGTGGTAGGTAAAGCGGTTTTATCTGTGTGTTCAATGATTAGCCCCGCTTGTCCGCCGACAATATCCAATAATAAGGCGGTGGCACGTTCCATAGCTCGGCGTTGCAATTGCGGATCAACGCCACGCTCAAAACGGTGGGAGGATTCGGTGTGTAGTCCATAACGTCTGGCACAGCCGGACACATGTTTTGGGGCAAAAAAGGCGCTTTCTAAGAAAATATCTTGAGTTGTCTCCGTCACGGCAGTGGCTAGTCCGCCCATAACGCCCGCTATTGCGAGGGGCACTTTGTCATCAGCAATGATTAAGGTTTGTTCATCTAAGCGCACCTGTTGCTCGTCTAATAAAATAATAGTCTCACCTGCCTGTGCCATTCTCACCTGGATGCCGCCGGATAAAGTTGCCAAATCAAAGGCGTGCATGGGTTGCCCTAATTCTAATAGGACATAATTAGTGACATCCACGATGGCATTGATACTGCGTATCCCGCAGCGGCGCAAACGCTCTTGCATCCATAAGGGTGTCGGGGCTTTCGTGTTGATGTTTTTGATGATGCGCCCGACATAGTTGGGACAGGCTTGGGGATGGATAATTGATACTGGCAAAGTGTCAGTGATTGTGGCGGCAACGGGCGAGTCTTTGGGGGCGGTGATGTCGCTGCGTGTCAATACGCCGACTTCTCGTGCAATGCCTTCAATGCTTAAGCAGTCGCCGCGATTGGGCGTGAGGTCAATTTCAATGCTAACGTCGTCTAATTGCAAATAGTGGCGGATATCTTCGCCTATTGGTGCGTGATCGGGTAAGGGCATGAGCCCTTCTGAACTTTCTGCTAAGCCTAGTTCTTGAGCCGAACATAACATGCCATAAGAGGGGACTCCCCGTAATTTAGCTTCTTTAATTTTCATGTCGCCTAAACGCGCACCGATTAGGGCAGTTGGTGCTCGCATTCCGACATGAACGTTGGGCGCTCCGCATATGATGTTTAAGGGTTCATTTTCTCCGACATTGACTTGACAAAGGCTGAGTTTTTTTGCATCGGGATGCGGCTCGACGGAGACGACTTCTCCGATGACGACTTTATTAAATGAGGCGGCAACGGGTTCAACGCTGTCTACCTCTAAGCCTGCCATGGTGAGTTGTTGGACTAATTTTTCTGTTGAAATTGGGGGATTGACCCATTCGCGGAGCCAGTTTTCGCTGAATTTCATTAATTATTTATCCTTTGGAATTCTATATTGTCAACATATCAGGAGATTTTTTTTTACTATACGATTACAGGTGGATTACGCTGTGCTAATCCGTGCTAATTCGTTGTACTGAAGATAGCAATTCTATTGACCACGTAATGGGGCGGCTCGCCCAAGATAAATCTTGGACTCCTTCTACCATACGGAGCGCTCGCCCAAGATAAATTCACAGAGGTTTGACTGTATTCCATTGCTGACAACTTGGACATTGCCAATACAATTTTCGAGCCGTCAATCCGCAATGAGTGCATTTGTAGGCGGGTTTATTTTTCAACAATTGTGTCGTCATTTCTTTCAATAATAACAAGTGAGCGCGGCTGATGTTGTCCTTTAGGGCTAAATCAAGCAGGAGATCAAGTCCAGCGACCGACGGACGCTGGGTTTGTATTTTTTTGACAATAAAATCAAATAATTGTTGATTTTCGTCTTGCGGTTTGATAGTGTTTGCCAACGCCAACATTGGTCTGATGCAGCCATGGTGCTCTAAGAGATGGCGCAAATATTGCGTAAATTCTTGTTGTTGTCCGATTTCTTGGTAACAGCTTTGCAGAGGCGTTATTATTTCAGTAATGTAATCAGGGTCTTGTTGTTCAACCCGTTGAAAGGCGAGAATAGCTCGCTTGGGTTCTCCCTTTTCCAAGGCGAGTTGACCTTCCAGTAAACTGGCACGGACACAGTTGGGATCGGCTTTTAAGGCGTTTTGTATGGCTTGTTGCGCCGCCTCACTTTGTCCTTGTTGTTGGTATTCTTCGGCTTGTTCACAGTAGTATTGGGCAATTTCTGTGTGCATCGCTTCCGCGAGTTTTTGCGTTTTTTGCGTTTTTTGCGCCGTGCGGATGGCTTTTTTCCAGTCGTGTTCTTGCTGGTAAAGTGCCAGTAATTGACGCAAGGCTAAGGCTTTATGGCTATCCGAAGTGCTCAGTTTTTGAAATAAATGTTCGGCTCTATCCAGTAAACCTGCATAACGATAATCCTGGGCCAGTTCAAACAGCGCCTTGTTGCGTTGTTGAGGTGTGGATCGGTTGATGAGATTTTGGTGGATGCGAATGGCGCGGTTGATTTCGCCATTGCGGCGAAAGAAGATGCCGAGATCTAAAAGGGTTTCGACGGTTTCCTTGTCTAGTAATATTTGATTAATAAAGATATCAATTACTTTATCGGGTTCTTCATTAAGCTGATGATTCAATCCTTTGAAATCGTCAGTGGATAAAGAAAACTTGGTAGTGCCTTGCCGCTCTTTACGCCGTGCCGCTAACCACCCTGAAGCTGCCGCTATTGGCAATAATAGCCATAAGAAATCAATCATTGTTTCATTTTGAGCTCTTAAGTACTGAATCATAAATTTGTATTTTGGAGTCCAAGATAAATCTTGGACTCCAATACCATAAATTGTGACTGGGTACTTATGTAGGATGGGCAACAAAAAGACATTGCCCGCCCTACAAAAACTTGAGGATCAAATGGCCACGACTTTAGGATGTTAATTATCTTGCGCGTCGACGGGGTTTCTTGTTGACTCGTTCTCGTAATTCTTTGCCCGGTTTAAAATGGGGAACATATTTCTCAAGTAGAGCCACGGGTTCACCGGTTTTGGGATTACGTCCTATTCGAGGGGGACGACGACGCAGAGAAAAACTCCCAAACCCACGAATTTCTATCCTTTCCCTCTTTTCCAGAGATTGTGCCATCTGTTCTAGGAGGGTTTTAACTGATAAATCAAGATCTTTTTGGGATAATTGGGTGTGTTTCAGTGCAATCGCTTCGATCAGTTCAGATTTTGTCATATCAGTTATCAATTATCAGTGTCAGTTATCAGTTATCAGTCTCTCAATAAAAGGCTTTTTTCGTTGCTTTTTTATTATTGATAACTGTTTACTGATAACTGAACACTAATAACTGTATTTACTCTTTGTTTTCCATCTGTTCTTTGAGCAGATCGCCAAAAGTAGCACTACTGACTTCGGCTTGTGAACTACCATAATCTTGAATAGCAGCCTCATCTTCTTCAGAAAGCAATGCCTTGATAGATAGACTTATTATGCGTTTTTTTCTGTCTACGCTAATAACCTTGGCTTCTATTTCGTCACCTTCCTTTAATAGACGACGGGCATCGTTAACACGCTCACGCGCTAATTCTTGAGCCCGTAAGAAGCCTTCTACGCCTTCTTCCAATTGAACCACAGCTTTGTTGCTATCAATCTCACTGACGACACCCTTCACCACAGTGCCCTTGGGATTTTGAGCAATAAAGTTGGAAAAGGGGTCTTGATCCAATTGCTTGATACCCAAGGAAATTCTTTCTTTTTCAGCATCTACCGCTAAGACGACTGCCTCAACTTCATCACCTTTATTGTAGTTGCGTACAGCTTCTTCACCGGGGATATTCCAAGAAATATCAGAGAGATGCACCAAGCCGTCAATGCCACCAGGAAGGCCAATAAAGATACCAAAGTCTGTGATGGATTTTATGTGACCCACCACTTTGTCGTTTTTGTTATGGGTGGCTGCAAATTCTTCCCACGGGTTGGAATGACACTGTTTGATACCCAACGAGATACGGCGACGCTCTTCATCAATGTCGAGTACCATGATTTCGACTTCATCCCCATTTTGTACGACTTTAGAGGGATGTATATTTTTGTTGGTCCAGTCCATTTCTGACACATGCACCAAACCTTCTACGCCTTCTTCGATTTCTACGAAGCAACCATAGTCGGCTAGATTGGTGACTTTGCCAAACAAGCGTGTGTTCATTGGGTAACGGCGTGCAATGTCGAGCCACGGATCTTCGCCCAATTGCTTGATGCCCAAAGAGACGCGGACGCGATCTCGGTCAAACTTGAGCACTTTGACTTCGATTTCATCGCCAACAGTGACCACTTCACTCGGATGTCTAACCCGCCGCCAAGCCATATCAGTGATATGCAGTAGGCCATCCACTCCGCCTAAATCCACAAAGGCACCGTAGTCAGTTAGGTTTTTGACAACACCCCGTAGTACCATGCCTTCTTGCATGGTTGCCAATAGGGCTTCACGTTCTTGGTTGGTCTCTGTTTCAACGACTGCACGGCGCGAAACGACAACGTTGTTGCGCCGTTTATCAAGTTTAATAACCTTAAAATCTAGCGGTTTACCTTCCAGATAAGTGGTATCGCGCACTGGGCGCACATCAACCAAGGAGCCGGGTAGAAAGGCGCGGATGTCATTCATGTGGACGGTGAAACCGCCTTTCACTTTCTCAGTAATGATACCTGTAACCGTTTCTTGGGTTTCAAGGGCATGTTCAAGCCTGGTCCAAGCGGCGGTACGTTTGGCTTTTTCACGGGATAATTTGGTTTCTCCAAACCCATCTTCTACCGCATCTAAAGCTACCTCGACTTCATCTCCTACCTCAACTTCGATTTGACCCTTGTCGTCGTAAAATTGTTCAACTGGGATAACGCCTTCAGATTTTAGGCCAGCATTGACGATGACCACATCTTGACGTACTTCCACGATTTTGCCCGTGACAATACTGCCGGGCTTCATATTTTTTTCAGATTGACTTTCTGCAAAAAGTTCAGCAAAGCTTTCGCTCATATAAGTTATAAGTTATAAGTTATAAGTTATCAGTTATCAGTTATCAGTGTTGTGTTTCACCTACACCATGATGTAAGTTTTACCATCAGGTTTTGTTTCGTCTGACAAGCATCTCAAGTTTTTTGAAGCTGTACTAATAACAGTTCACTGATAACTGAGACAGACTGATTTATCTCTAACCGCAAACAAAAAAAATGCGGGTTGATTAATGACACTCACTTTGTTCAGTTATCAGTCTCTCATCATTGATAACTGTTTACTGAACAGAGTGACCCTAGTGGTACTAATGTACCATCCTTTCTAAAATGCACGCCACCACTTTTTCAATTGACATCCCAGTTGTATCAATGACTTGGGCATCGGCGGCTGCCGTCAAAGGGGCAATGGCGCGTGTGCTGTCGCGTTTATCGCGTTGTGTTATCTCCGTCACAATGTCGCCAAGCTTAGCATCTATCCCTTTTTCTTTCAACTGTTTATAACGTCTATGTGCGCGTTCTTCACAACTGGCGGTTAAAAAAACTTTGTGTGAGGCATCTGGAAAGACGACTGTGCCCATATCTCGCCCATCAGCGACTAAGCCTGGTGCTTGGCGAAATGCCCGTTGTCGGACTAATAGCGCTTGACGTATAGCAGGTAAGGCTGCGATTTGCGAGGCCGCTGCACCACAGCTTTCGCTGCGTATTTCTTGCGACACGTCTTGCCCTTCTAGGATAACTTGTGTCCCATCGGGTAGGGGCTCAAAATGGACTTTTAAATCTGTGGCTAGGCTTGCTAATGCGGTTTCTAATGATATCCCATGTCGGTGCGCCGCTAAAGCTAAAACCCGATACATGGCACCACTGTCAAGCGTATGCCAGCCCAAATGTTTTGCCACTCTTAAGCTAACCGTTCCTTTGCCCGCACCGCTGGGGCCGTCTATGGTGATGACTGGAATGTTTGTCATTTCCTCTAAATTTTATTTAGGGACAAGTCTATTAATCGCTGATTGTCCTTGAAAAATCTGGCAGCGTCTCAGGTTTGCCCGCCTCCATATAGCGACTTTCCCCTTCACGCCGCGTGACATTTTCATAAACGCCATCATCTCGCTTGACTAATTTGGTAAAACCAAGGTCGCGGATTTCTGCGTTCGTTTTCGAGATATTGATTCCCACACGAGAAATACGTTTACGCACGGGGCCAACGCAATTGGGGCATTGTGTGAGTGGTTCATCATTAATTGATTGTTTTGTATCGAATATTTTACCAAGTGAACAGGGTTCCCCTAAGTGTTCGTATTCGTAAATCGGCATAGTCGCTCCACAACTTTTCCGTCCGCGCTTAAAGTATATTAATTCCAGCAGCTTGTGCCAAATCGACAAAATTCGGAAATGAGGTAGCGACATTGGCACAATCTTCAATAGTAATAGTCTCGTTGGCACGTAACGCCGCTATTGTAAACGCCATCGCAACACGGTGATCGCCGTGACTATTGACGACACCGCCCCGTATTTGCCCACCTCGTACCACCATGCCATCGGCTGTCGGTTGTGCGTCTATACCGACCGCCCGCAAGCCATCTGCCATCACTTGAATACGGTCGCTTTCTTTGACGCGCAATTCTTGGGCACCAGTTAATACCGTTTCTCCCGCCGCACAAGCAGCCGCGATAAATAATACTGGAAATTCATCTATGGCTAACGGGACTTGTTCTTTAGGAATTTCAATACCATGCAACTGGCTGGCGCATACACGAATATCAGCCACCGGCTCACCGCCAACTTCGCGCTGATTATGCAAGCTAATGTCAGCCCCCATTTGTCGCAAAATGTTTATGATGCCAATACGGGTAGGATTAATGCCAACATGCTCTAATAACACTTCAGAGCCTTGGGCAATACTCGCGCCCACCATGAAAAACGCTGCTGAGGATATGTCAGCGGGTACCTCAATTGAGCTTGCCTGTAATTTGCCGCCGCCTTGTAAACAGACGCGCAGCCCTTCTCGTTTAACCGAATAGCCAAACCCTGCCAACATACGCTCGGTGTGATCACGGGTAGGTGCCGGTGCCGTCACGCAAGTCGTGCCTTCAGCATATAAACCCGCTAGTAACAAGCACGATTTCACTTGGGCACTGGCAACGGGCAAGGTGTAGTTTATCCCTTGCAAGCGTTGCCCCCCATGAATTTTTAAGGGCGGAGTCCCCTTTTCATTCGTCTCAATCCATGCCCCCATTGTGGTCAAGGGCTCAGTGACACGGCGCATGGGGCGGCGCGATAGTGATGCATCTCCGCCCATTTCTACCGAAAACGCTTGACCAGCCATTAATCCCGACAATAAGCGCATTGAGGTGCCAGAATTACCTAAATATAAGGGGGCAGATGGTGCTTGCAAGCCGTGCAATCCCACGCCATGTATCGTCACTTGTCCTTGGCGAGGGCCCTCAATAGATACGCCCATCGCTTGAAATGCAGCCAACGTCGCCAAGGTATCTTCACCTTCTAAAAAGCCATTAACGTGCGTAGTGCCGTGGGTGCTTAAGGCGCCTAACATAATGGCACGATGAGAAATAGATTTATCGCCGGGGACGCGGAGTGTACCGTGTAATTTGCCGCCCGGATTGACTATAAATGTTTTTGTCATATAAGGGATGAATTTATTGCTCTTTCGTTCCAGGCGTACCTTGCACGAATTTATCGCGAGCCGTTTTGGCGCGAGTGAAAATGTCTTCAATAGCTTGATTATCGCCCTTAGAAATGGCGTTGGCAAGTTGGGCGAGATTGTGGTTAAAATGCTCTAACACTTTGAGAATAGCGTCCCGATTGGCAACACAAATATCATGCCACATACGCGGATCACTTGAAGCAATGCGGGTAAAATCCCGAAATCCGCCAGCGGCAAATCCAAAAATTTCAGTCCGATTATCCTTTGTCGCTAAAGTGTCTACCAGACTATACGCTAACAAATGTGGCAAATGACTGGTAGCCGCTAAGACGTCATCGTGATGCGCCACCGACATGTTGACCACTTCCGCCCCCGTTTTTTCCCACATCTGCGCGACCACCGATGCCGCTTGTGAATCCGTTTCTGGTAACGGAGTGAGTATCACGCGACGGTTTTCAAACAATTCGGCAAACGAGGCGACTACCCCACTTTTTTCTGTGCCAGCGATAGGATGTCCGGGGACAAAACGGGGTAGATGTTGACCTAAATGTTGCCGAGCATCGGCAACAACACTGGCTTTCGCACTGCCAGCATCAGTGATAATGCATTGTGGGGACAATGCTTCACGTATAGCAGCAAATAGGGGGGCCATTGTGCTTAAAGGCACGGCAAGCATAACCATGTCTGCCTCTTTAACGGCGCTGGCGGGGTGAGTGTCATAACGATCTATGACTCCGAGATCAATAGCTTGTTGTAAATGGGTGGTATTGCGTCCACAACCAACGACTTCGCCACAGGCGCCGGCTCGTTTGAGGGCACGGGCTAAGGAGCCGCCGATCAGACCAACACCAATAATGGTGAGGCGTTGAATTAACATTTATTTAGTTTAGTTTGAACGAGCACTGGCCTGCTTTTTAAGCCATTCAGACGCCAAACGCCCGCCTGAGATAATTTGTTCGACAGATAATTGATTTATCAAAAACTGGAATCCTTTAATCGCTTCATCTTCTCCCTGTGCCGCTGCCAGCGATAGCCACTGATAAGACAATACCCAATTTTGTGGTACGCCTTCACCTTTATAATACATCATGCCAAGGTTATTTTGTGCGTCTGCCTGTCCCTGCTCGGCGGCTTTGCGAGTCCAATAGGCTGCCCTGCCAAAATCTGGCTTGACTCCCTGACCTTTATAATATAACTGCCCTAAGCCGCTTTGTGCGCCTGGATGTCTCTGCCTAGTGGCTTTGTGGAACCACTTCGCCGCTTGAGTAAAATTTTGGGCGACTCCCTCGCCTTTATAATACATCAATCCTAAACGATATTGTGCCGAGACATCGTCTTGCTTAGCTGCTTTGCGATACCATCGCTTAGCGGCTGGTAAATTTTGAGAAACCCCTTTGCCGGCATGGTACATCCGTGCGAGATTGTATTGCGCGTCAACCCATCCTTGCTCAGCTGCTTTGCGAAACCATTTGTTCGCCTTGGTAAAATTTTGAGTAACCCCTTTGCCTTCAGCGTACATGAGTCCTAAGTTGTTTTGTGCTGCAGCCTGTCCTTTATGGGCGGCTTTTTGATATCTAACAGCCGCAAGCTTAAAGAATCCATTGTCGTGGTAGCTTTTTGCTTGCTTAAAAAGTGAGGGTGAGGGACTTTTGTCCGCAAAGTCAATCTTTTCCGTCGTCGTACTGCATCCTGCAAGCAAAGTTATAGTCACAAAAATATTGATAACTATTGACATTGTTTGGTTTTTTTGTGTTTGCTTCATAATGTTTGCCTCACAATATCTCAAAGTTCAGACGGGAGACCAATACCCCGCCGGTCATTGTAAACTGAGGCATTAACCTGCGGGGTGTGGGTACATTGACGCAGGTTTTCCTTAACTTAATGGCATTGTTTTGGCAACCCCGTCGGTTTTTATCTTAACTAATTAAATTGCCGCAAAAACCGTAAATCATTTTCAAAAAACAAGCGTAAATCGTTGACTCCATAATACAACATGGCTAAACGCTCCACGCCCATGCCAAAGGCAAAGCCAGTGTACTGTTCATTATCAATCCCCACTTGGGAAAAGACATTTGGATGTACCATACCACAGCCCAGCACTTCTAGCCAGCCGCTCTGTTTGCACACACGACAACCGGTACCGCCACAGGTGACACATTGTACATCAACTTCGGCTGAAGGCTCTGTGAAAGGAAAATAGGATGGGCGAAAGCGCACTTGCAAATCGCGCCCAAAAAATAGCTTAATAAAATCATCCAAAATCCCTTTCAAATCAGCAAAGCTGACATCGGTATCTACCATTAAACCTTCGACTTGGTGAAACATGGGCGTATGCGTTAAGTCGGAGTCGCAGCGATAGACGCGCCCAGGGGCAATAATTTTTAAGGGCGGTTGCCGCTCCTTCATGACATGAATTTGCACCGGCGATGTATGAGTCCGCAACAGTGTATGCGCGTCAAAGTAAAAAGTGTCGTGCATCGCCCGTGCGGGATGGTGGGCTGGTATGTTGAGGGCCTCAAAATTATGATAATCATCTTCAATTTCAGGGCCTTCTTCGACACTAAATCCAACCTGTGCAAACAACTTTTCAATCCGTTGCAAGGTTTGTGTGACGGGATGCAAGCCACCGTTTGCTTGTCCGCGCCCCGGCAAGGTGACATCAATGCGCTCGGCTGCCAGTTGTGCCTCTAACTTTGCAGCTTGCAAAGCTTTGCTCTGTGTTTCAATGGCTTGTTGCAGCGTTTTTTTCGCCTCATTAATCGCTTTCCCAGCTTGAGGGCGTTGCCCAGGCGGTAACTTGCCGAGTTGCTTGAGTTGCGCGGTGAGTACCCCTTTTTTGCCTAAAAAGTGGACGCGCATTTGTTCGAGTGCCGCTAAATCTGGCGCTTTGTGAATTTCTTGTTGAGCTTGGCTGAGAAGTTGGGGGAGTTCTTGCATTTTTTTGACCGCAATGGATGAAAGGACTTCGCATAATATACCACATTTCGTGCTACCCGACTCCAACCGAAAGAACAATTAAAAACAAAAATAAACCGGCCATTGTGCCCACGATAAGACCACTCACCAATCCTCCGATAATTGCTATAATTGACCCGCCAGACACGATACCCAACTTGATGGCCCCTAGAGTAGCACCTATTATGGCTGGATATGTGATGATGTTACGTTGGTTCTTAAGTGCCGCGAGCACAATGATAATTGAAGCCAATGTGCCAGCCCAAAGAAGGTACTTGTTCTTTTCATACTGTATCAGATATGAGCGCAATGCGGCTGATTTTAACGCATTTTCCGGAGGATATGATTCTCCCACTTTTGCAAAAAAAATATTGTTTGAATCGGTTGCAAGTTGGATGTTAAACTTGGCACCACAGGTCATGTCTTAACAGTTCGTGTTCTGTCCTCAACTTTCACCCTACAATGCCAGTCTTCAAAACCGTGCTTGAGACTTTCGACCTCACACGGCTCCTCGGATTCATGCCGTCTAACATGAGCGTCTTTTTCAAATCAGTCAAACGCTATGACTTGAGTTTTCACTCGAAGTTACTGGCTCGCTAGAA
>JBDLJY010000103.1:0-18820 GCA_039714115.1 Pseudomonadota bacterium
CATTGGGAAATTATCAAGATGATACGGACCTATTACCAAGAAAACGGGACAGCGCTTGCCATGCGAGCCCTCATTAAACTCGCCAAGAAGGAACTGGGGTCTAAAAAAGGAGATAGTAAATATCTTTATTCGCTGTTCCCTTATGGCCCAGGTAAACAAGCCTCGCGATACGGGGGATTGCCGAAACCGACTGGCTGCGTTTGAGCCAATGCCAACAGGGATTGCCGCCTAAAAATTAGATTCTGCCGGACGGGGTTTGCAACCCCGTCCGTGACGTTTCAGGGCAACCACAAGGGATTGCCCCTACGAAGGTACGCAAGATTTAACGTTACGGACGGGGATCTCGACGGCAGGAGAGAACTTCCCCGTCCAGCACAAAGAGTCCGTAGTCTCAAATAAAAATTAACCTGCGGGGTGTGGGTACATTGACGCAGGTTTGGCGGCACGATATGGCATTGTGCGTTTGAGCACCCAAATAGGCGATAAATCGCCTACTACGAACTTACCATTCTCCTTAACGAGCTTCTTCCACCCCAAACATGATGCGATATAATATACCGCCGACATTCACCATCATTGGTAGGGTCCAAATGAGACCGATGCCCAAGGGGATAACACTGATCATCAAGATAATACCCATAACCAAATAGGTAAAAAAGACCTTGAACCAATGATGGGTGATGGCTTTGCGTGAGGCTTCCATCGCTTGCCAAGACCCCAAATTCTTTTCAACAATGAGGGGGATGGTGAGTAAATAGGCAACACCCAAGTACAAGCCAGGAATAATCAACAGGAAAGAACCGATCATCATTAAAATCGTCATCAGGATAGCCGCGATAGCGACGGGTATAGTATAAATCAAATAACCAAATACCATTGATAAACTCACGGGCAAATCCACTGAACGGCGCACACCCACCATCATAATACCCGCGAGAAATGGATAAAGGATAGCGGCGAGGATCGATTGCTGGATTAACGAGATGAGTATTATCACTACTATGCTGTCGAATCCTGGAGAGCCCATGATGGTAGCGAAAACGAAATCGAAACCAAGAGTGATGGGTAGGAGTACCAGCCAATAAACAAGGAATGCGCCAAGTAACGTTGCCTTAACGCCATCTGTTTTTTCCCAGGCTTCCTTGATGACATCCATTATCAAAAAGTCATAATTGCCGTCTATGCCATCATGAAGCGTCCCGCCTGTCTCGCTTGCACCAAGATTGTCATGGATTTCAGTGGCGGGGGGTTTGTACGGATTATCAGTCGTCATGTTAATTTGCTCTTTATGGATTGAAAATGTATGGACACCGATTAACAAATAAATATACCCGATTGCAACATCCTTTGCCAGATTTACTCAACTAAACAACTTAGTAATAACATTTTTGATAAAATTTGATATAATTGACTGCCTTTTGTGACTAGAAAACTTACTTAAATAAATTAGAGGTAAATACATGCAAGCTTCTATCGGCTCTTATTTGGAAAATAACCATATCCTTGTTGTGGATGATGAACCTGATATTCATAAATTGACCAAAATGACTTTGAAAGGTCTCAAATATCAGGGGCGGAAAACTAAATTCAGTTTTGCCTCGTCTGGAAAAGAGGCCGTTGAGATTATGCGCTCTAATCCTGAGATTGCCGTGATACTGTTAGATGTGGTCATGGAAACCGATTCTGCCGGCTTGGATGCCTGTCGGACAATTCGGGAAGAATTGGGCAATCATTTTGTCCGCATCCTGTTGCGTACCGGGCAACCGGGCTCTGCCCCTGAAAAGCAAACCATTGATGAATATGATATTGATGGTTATTTGCCGAAAACAGAATTGTCCACTAACCGACTCTATTCATCAGTACGGACGGCTATCAAGGCGTGGCAAGAGCTGATTGAATTGGAGCGGCATCGGGAATTACTCACCGCGCTCCACGAAGGTGCCATTTCTCTACGTTCTTTTGAGCCATTGGAGACCATTTTGGAGCGTCTTCTCGAAACCACAATTGCCATATGTCCCACTTCCCTAGCGGTATTGCAATTAGAAACCTTTGAAGAAGAAGGCAATCCTCGTCAAGTTTTCTTGCATTTATCCACTGACACTGATAAAGCAGAGGCGGCTAAAGAAATCGCTACCCGTATCGCTCGTGATCCCGCTTTACAATCTCAACGTGAGGCAGCTCCTATTGAAGGCGGTTATTTAGTGCCCCTAGTATTACATCGTGAACTTGGCTATGGATGGATTTATCTGGAGGATGTCAAGCCAGATGAATTTGCCGCCAATGCCCTGCCTTTACTTGCCGCTCATGCTGCCAATGCCCTCTATTCCACCGTCGCACAGACGATGCTGCAAGATCGAGAAAATCCTATTTATGACACCATGAACATCTAAATTGGGGCGGTAACGAGACTTCATAGGAGATGGATTTATGAGCGACAAAGAACAAATTCCCACAATAGAACATGCGGGGATGCTCGAAGATATGCTACACATGCCCGCCTATTTACGCTCGGATCAGGCAGAAGGTGAACGCCATAATGGCATTTATTCTTGTGCTTTCTGTGGCGTAGGTGACAGTGGCAAATTGTTATCCAAAACAGCAGAGGTTGTGCAAGAAGGCACAGAGACTCAGCAAGGTGAAGGGGTCTTTAAAACTGACTTTAAAGGTCAAACGCGAGAATTTGAAGCCAGTTTTGATGGCAGTCGGATATTGGTAAAAACCAAGAATCCCTTGACCAAACCCGGTAGCATGTTGAGAGGTGAATTGCAAATCGGTTCAAGCGTCAAACCCATCACGGCGAGAGAAATGGGTCGAGAATTTGCCGAAGATGGCGGGCTTGAGGCGCAACGTTTTCAAGTTTACAAAAGTGCCGCGACGGTTTCTGATAGTGTCATTAAGGAAACCAAGCCTACCACAGGCTGCATGAAGTTTAAATTATCACTCACGCGACAACGGCCCGCTTTTCCTATTCAAGTAGCACCGAGTTATTTAGAACAAGGGCAACGGCAAGTCATCGACTATCAAACCGCGATTAAACGCCTTGCTGATTTATTATTAGAGCATCGTGGAGCCAAAGCGAGAAGCTTGATTTATGCCTGTGGACAAATCGATTATTTTACGATTTTTGCCATGCAAGAAGTCTTTCGATTGCTAGGCATTCGTAATATCACCGGTAACGCTGAACATTGCTTAAATGCGGGCGCGGTACATAATGAAAAACTCACAGGGCAAGAAGGGCCGTTTTTGACAGTTGAACAAGGGACTGAGGGCGGAAATCGTTTTTATATTTTTAATGGCTGGAATGGTTTTATTACCCATCCGCCTGTTTTTAGCGCCATTAGTAAACGCAAGGATTTAGATGCCTATTTAATAGAAGTGATGGTGAGCGAATCGGCGAAAATCTTAGCCTCAAAGCTCGGTCCAGAACGGATATTATTGGTTAAACCCGGCTCTGATCCACATTTGGCCTTAGCTATTGCCCATGAAATTTTGGAGAAATCACCAGAAGCCGTAGAACAACGCTTTATTGATCAATTTTCTGATAAAGAAAGTTTTAACAGTTTTGTGCAACTAGCCCGTTCTGATCGCTTTGCAGCGCAACAAGTCGCCGAAAGGATTGCGCCAGAGCCTCAATATGTAGTACGTCTAGTGTACGGGATCAAAGACATTGCCCAAAAATTGGCTAAGGCGGAGACAGTGCCAATTAATATTCCCTCGCTCGGTTTATCGCAAACCACTGGGATTGTCACCCATTGTTTATGGGGCAATTTATTGGCGATGCTGGGCAAATACGGTTTAAAGCCGGATGGCAGCCCCGCTGGCGGGACTTTGCGCGTCCCCGGTCAAATTAATGCCGAAACTGAAATTCAAGGCTTGTCGCCTAAATACTTTTTTGGGCGCATACCCATTGATAAAGCCCCAGAAGTCGCGCAACGTATGGGATTGCCAGAAGATGCCTACGCATCGGTGTTGGAAGATACTCCACGCGCCGCCTTAGATTATTCTGATCCCACGCCCGGCACCCGCGAATTATTCATCAGCTTTGGCACCCAGTTTGAAGCCAATATGATGGATCGCAACCGTTGGTTGCGGAAACTTAAAGATTCAGATACGCAATTGGTAGTCATCGATCCGATTCCAGACCCTTTTAGTGTGGAACAAGCTGACTTGATTATCCCTTCACCGCCCCATCCGGCGACGACCAAACTCTATCAAAACGGAGAATGGAAAATGTCGCTGTCTGCGCCACAAAAGAAAGCAGCGCCAGAAACCCGCTCAGATGCAACAATTATTTATGATGTGATGGCGGAAATCACTCGCCGTTTAGAAACCGATGAAGCTGTCGCAGCGGCGCACCCGGATTTAGCCCGTCATACAAGCTATTTAAAGGAGCGTTTTGGTGAAGGTTTAAAGCGTATTGAGGGTGAAGTCAGCCGCCCGCAATTGTGGCAACGGATATTGGATTATGTGAACGGAGGCAGTGGACCATTATATTGTGCGCCAGAACATCCTGATGGGCAGCCCATTCAATGGGATGAACTATTGGAACAAGGGTCTATTATTTATGGGGGAGTCGGCACACATCGTTATACCTTGGATTATGATCGCCCTGATTATTCACCTTTTGGTGATATTTTCAGGCAGCCACGAAAATTCAAGTTTTTCACGCCCACTCAAGTTGACCTCAATTTTCCCGATGGCGTGATCCTCAATTCAGGGCGTTCAGGACTTCTCGATGATCGTGAACGTATTCGCTTTGCCGTCAGCAGTTTTAATTCTGGTAAGGCGACACCGGCTGTGAATATGCCGGATGAAAATCCCTTGCATATTTCTCCCAGTTTGGCAAAACGCCATGGCGTGAAAACCGGGGACTTTATGCGTATCACTGGACGACATACTGGCAACAGCTTGGTTTTACCGATTATCGTGACCAATCGGGTGAAAGGCGACAGCACTTATGTCAGTTTCCATAAATCTCGGGCACAAATTGAAAAAAACCACTATGTCAATATAATCAGTTCTCATGAAGGGCGTTGCCCGTATTGTGGCCAAACCAGTGTAAAAACAACACAAGTGCTTTTGGAACGACTGGACGCGCCCAAAGCTGAAGAACGTCCGCGTGAAGCGACAATCATGTTGCAACAGACGGAGGAAAGTTTACCGCCTCCCACCGAGCCTGTGGATACGACCTTAATTGATACCAAGGCCGATTTACCCCTCTGGCAAGGCCAAGCAACGCAGCTTTATGTGACTGATATTATAGAGGAAACCCATGATGTTTACACCTTCCGTTTCCAAGGCAATCCCTTATGCAAGTTTGTCTATTGGGCAGGACAATTTTGTACCTTAGTGTTAAACATTAATGGTAAAAAAGTCTTACGCTCTTATACGATTTCTTCTACACCTTCACGGCCTTACGTTTTAGAAATCACGGTGAAACGGGTGCCGGGTGGCTTGGTTTCAAACTGGTTACCGGATAACCTGAAAGTGGGAGATAAAATCAGCATCGCGGGTCCTAAAGGCAAATTCTGCCTGGTGCCGGGTAAGATTCCTAAGAAAATTTTATTTCTGACGGGTGGCAGTGGTGTTACGCCGCTGATGTCTATGTCGCGCTGGTTGTGTGATGTGTCCGCCAATGTCGATATTAAATTTTTAAACTCAGTCCGCAGTCCTAATGACATAATTTTCCGTAAGGAATTGGAATTATTAACCAGCCGTTATAAAATGTTTGAACCCGTCGTGGTGTCTTCTACCCGCAATAGTAGCAGTGATTGGATGGGTTTAAAAGGGCGGATTAATCGTCAGGTGATAGAAACCGTTGCTCCAGATTTCCAAGAGCGCCATGTGTTTATGTGTGGTCCACCTCCTTTTATGGAAGCGATGAAAGGCATTTTGGTGGAACTAGGCTTTAATATGGCGAACTTCCATACCGAAAGCTTTGGGGGAGTACGCACGGCTAAAGATAAACCAGCGCCGGCTGCGACTCGTCCTACCGCTGTACCCACAGCACCAGCACCAGTCCAAAAACCGCCGACGGTAGAAGAAGCACCCGCCAAGTCGTTGACAATCGAATTTGTGCGCTCTGGCAAAAAAGTCACCACCGATGGCAAAATGCCCTTGTTGGATCTAGCAGAAGAAAACGATGTTGATCTGGATTATGGTTGTCGTTCTGGAGATTGTGGCGATTGTAAGGCACGCTTGTTAAAAGGTAAAGTGGAGATGGAATGTGAAGATGGCTTGGAAGATGATGAAAAGGCGGAAGGTTATATTTTGACTTGTGTGGGTACACCTGTGACGGATTGTGAATTGGATATTTAAACGCCGTGATGAAAGAAATCCGATTTTTTCAAAAAATCGGATTTCTAAAAACGGAACCAAAACAGGGTGAAAAATAAACCGCAAAATCGCTTCAAATTTAACTTTTTCCTCTGAACCAGTTGCAAACCAGCGGCAATCCCTTGTGGTTGCCCTTGCCTGAGCCGGATTTTAATACCAGTGCCCTTTAGGGCACTTGAGCTTTTAGCCATGAGGTTTAGCTCATGGCGGGAGGGGCGAATTCAAAACCAATGAAACTAAAAACAAAATTATTACTCACGGGCATTATTTTGGTTGTCGCTATGACCACAGTGATTATTTATGTGGTCAATGTGAAAATCAGTACACGAGAACGTAACCGTATTACCTCAGAGTTATTAGTGTCTGCCAGTAACTATGAATTCGTATTAAATAATAAAGAACGGGAATTGGCGATTCATATACGCACCTTTTTCCAAGATCCATTACGTCTGGCTGAATTTGAAAATGACCAAGCGGAGGAAGGTTTTCGACAGCATATTGAACCTTATCTCAAAGAAATTGGTTATTCCAATAAAGATAATTTTAGTGCGGTTTTTTATTACACTGTAGGCAAAAAGGACTTGGTATTATATACATATCACTCCAAGCCAGAAGAATATTTGCTTGAATCTTCTCAAGCTTCCCATATTGCCGCTCTCTACAAGGCCTATCTCAGTAACACGATAGAATTACCCCTTAATGAGGTTTTGAAGCAAGGCCAATTATCTTACGGCAAAACCTTGGTGCTGGATGGGCGGCTGTTCCGGGTTCAAGGCATTCCCATACAAGCAGCCGCTACTATGCCTCCAATAGGCGCATTCTTTTTGTTTAGTGAAGTCACAGATAGCTTTGCCCAGCGCTTTATTCTGAATGCCAGCTATTCCCAACAAGAACCGCAAAACATAAACCTAAGAAGTCTGCAAAAAACCTTGGGGGAAAAAGCGATACCAGAAACCGTATTCTTGGCACAAGGAAAGGCCGTTGCCACAAGCAATGCTGACTTATCTGAGTTTACGACAAAACTCACTCAGTTTGTACAAGCCCAAAGCAAAGAGAATGAAGTGCGCGAGATTATCTTGGGCAGCGAATCTTATTTGAGTTTATGGCGACCTTGGACACCTCAATCCGGTTATTTTTTGTTAAAAAGCTATGATGATGCGATTGCCCCCTTACGCGCTTTGCAACGCCAGTTGCTCATATTAGCCATTGTTGTCATGTTTATTGCTCTCATCGTTTTTTCGTTGCTCACACGCAGTCTGGTTTTACCCATCTATCGCTTGGTTGAAGGGACACAGGCAGTAGAAGCGGGGAATTTAGAGACCGTTGTGCCGCTCACAAGCAAGGATGAGATTGGTCATCTAACCCAATCTTTTAATCATATGGTTTCACAAGTGCGGGAAAAGGAAAAAGTAGAAGCGATGCTGGCACAAAAAGAAATTGAACGGCAGGCAATACTGGCACAAAAAGAAATTGAACGGCATCGCTCCATTTCGGAAATGGTGACGGGTGTCGCCCATGAGCTCAACACCCCCTTGGGCATCGTCAATAGTTCCGCCGATTTGATTGAAATGGCATTGGACGCTGAAACGGTGTCAGAATTGGCCGAAGGAAAGGATGAAGACACGGAGGAAACCTTAAACGATATTGTTGATGCTTCTCAATTGATACAAACTAATATTGAGAGAGCCAGTGGCTTAGTACAACGGTTTAAGAATCTTTCTGTCGAACAGCTCACAGATACTTTAGAAACGGTGGATTTGAACGAAAAATTGGATGAACAATTGATGCTTTATAAACTGGGTGCCCGTGATTCTAAATTGGATATAGCACTTGAGAGCGAGTTAGCTGAAAAACAATGGCAAGGCTATCCGGGTTATTTATTTCAAATTATGCAAAATCTGTTATCCAATATTGACAGTTACGCTTACCCCGATAAAACCGGTGGAAAAGTGGTCCTGACTGTCAAATCGACGAGGGTAAAAGGCGTTCCCAGCTTTCTTATCAGCGTACAAGACTTTGGTGCGGGTATGTCAGAAGAAAGCGTGTCCCGTGTTTTTGAGGCATTTTATACCACTGGGCGTAATCAAGGCGGGACTGGTTTAGGTATGGCTATTGTGCATAATCTGGTGACTTCTGCCTTAAAAGGTTCGATTGAAGTTTCTTCTCAATTGGGTCAGGGGACTACCTTTACGCTTTGTTTTCCGCAAACTTTAACTACCTTGGGATAAATCCCAAGGCTTAAAGCTTAAGTCTGCTAAAGCAGACTGCTACTAAGCGGATATGGTTGTAACTGCCTATCACAGAAGTCGGCTTTAGCCGTTTAAATAAATCATTTGTTGTTGAGCTATGAGCCTTCTGCGGAGCGTTAGGATGCTAAAGCCGACTAAGCCCAACACGGTGTTTCAGTCGTTTAAATAAATAATTGATGTTACGCACCAGCTTTTTGTAAAAACCTTGGGATGATTAAATATCACAATGAAGTTGAATAAGCTGAATAAGCTAAATAAATTAATTATTTGTAGATAGTCACCTTTAGGTGACTTGAGCTTTGAGCCTTGGGATTTATCCCAAGGCGGTGTTGAGCTTTTAGCCTTCAACAACAAATCATTTATTTAATCTTATTCTAAGGCTTAACTACCTAACAATTATTTCTTTCTTTTATCAGTGGACGTGTTAAACCAATGAAACTAGGCACAAAATTATTAATCGCAGGCATTTCTCTGGTTGTCATTATGACCACCGTGATTATTTATGTGGTCAATGTGAACATCACTGAACGACAACGTAAGCGTATTATTTCAGACTTATTAGTGTCTGCCAGCAACTATGAAGTGGTTCTCAATAACAAAGAACGGGAATTGGCGATTCATATACGCACCTTTTTCCAAGAACCCTTGGCTTATCAAGCACCGCTGAATTTTCATGCCGTGATTGAATCTTATTTTAAAGATATTGGTTACGCCGATAGACATCTATTTGGTGCAGTTTTTCATAAAATTAAGGCCGGCGATGAGTTACAATTAAATTTATTATACCCCCCCGCGCCCGAAGGCGATCTGCCTGAGTATTATCAAGAACTCCGTACTTTTCTCAATACGGTACAAAGCCAATTACCTTTGGATGATGTTTTGATTGAAGGGCAATTATTTTACAGCAAAACCTTCGTGCTGGATGGACGGCTGTTTCGGGTTCAAGGTATTCCCATACGCGAAGAACCTTCGCCCCCAAAGGGTGCATTATTTTTGTTTAGTGAAGTCACAGATAGCTTTGCCCGCAGCTTTATTCTGGAGACGAAGCAAACCCAAGATGATCTAAAAACGATGCAAGAAAGGCTGGGGGAAAAAGCTAAACCGGAAACTGTTTTCTTGGTACAAGGACAAGCGACGCCTGTTGCTACAACCCGTGCTGATTTTGCCGGCTTGACAGAATTCAGTGAATTTGTACAAACTAAAATCACCCAAGCTGAAAACAATGAAGAAATTTTTTACGAGGTTATCACTTTGGAGGGGGAAGATTATGTGGGTTTATGGCGACCTTGGATAACAGGAACGGGTTATTTGTTGCTAAAAAGCTATGATGATGCGATTGCCCCCTTACGCGCTTTGCAACGCAAGTTGCTCATATTAGGTTTTGTTGTCATGCTGATTGCGATCATCGTCACCTTATGGATCACGCGCAGTCTGGTTTTGCCCATCTCTCGCTTGGTTGAAGGGACACAGGCGGTGGAAGCGGGGAATTTAGAGACAGTTGTGCCGGTGACAAGCAAGGATGAGATTGGTCATCTAACCCAATCCTTTAATCACATGGTTTCACAAGTGCGGGAAAAGGAAAAAGTAGAGGCGATGCTGGCACAAAAAGAAATTGAACGGCATCGATCCATTTCGGAAATGGTGACGGGTGTAGCCCATGAAATCAACACCCCCTTGGGCATCGTCAACTCCTCCGCCAATTTGATTGAAATGGCATTGGACGCTGAAACGGTGTCAGAATTGTCCGAAGGAAAGGATGAAGACACCGAGGAAACCTTGAACGATCTTGTTGAAGCTTGTCAGTTGATACAAAGTAATATTGAGAGAGCCAGTCGTTTAGTACAACGGTTTAAGAGTATTTCTGTCGAACAGCTCACGGATAGTTTAGAAACGGTGGATTTGGTCGATAAATTGGATGAACAATTGATGCTTTATAAAGTGGGTGCCCGTAATTCTAAATTGGATATAGCAGTTAAGAGCCAGTTAGCTGAAAAGCAATGGCAAGGCTATCCGGGTTATTTATTTCAAATTATGCAAAATTTACTATCCAATATTGATCGCTACGCATACTCTGATGGTGGAAAAGTAGTGGTGAGTGTCAAATCGACGAGGGAAAAAGGCGTTCCCAGCTTTCTTGTCAGCGTACAAGACTTTGGTGCCGGTATGTCAGAAGAAAGCGTGTCCCGGATTTTTGATGCTTTTTATACCACCGGGCGTAATCAAGGCGGGAGTGGTTTAGGTATGGCTATTGTGCATAATATCGTGACTTCTGCCTTAAAGGGATCGATTGAAGTTTCTTCTCAATTGGGTAAGGGGACTACCTTTACGCTTTGTTTTCCACAAATTTTAACTGAATAATAGTAGCAATCTAAAAATCCTATTTCTTTAATAAATAGGATTTTTTAAATAATCGAGGTATTAGCATGAAAATCATAGTTAAGGAGGAAGGTAAGTATGATAGGTAATACAGTTCAAGAACAACTTGACAATTTTATGCAAGGGCTCAAACGCCGCAATCCTGGACAAGCTGAATTCCATCAAGCCGTTTATGAAGTTGCAGCAACCATTATCCCTTATATTTCTGATAAGCCCGTTTACCAAGAAGCCGCCATTTTGGAACGTCTGACAGAGCCGGATAGAATTATCACATTTCGTGTCTGCTGGGAAGATGATAAAGGGAATGTGCGTACTAACCGGGGCTATCGGGTACAACACTGCAATGCCATTGGCCCCTACAAGGGTGGCATCCGTTTTCACCATGATCTCAGCCTCAGTGTGCTCAAGTTTCTAGCCTTTGAACAAACCTTGAAAAACAGCCTAACGGGTTTACCGATGGGCGGCGCGAAAGGCGGTGCCGATTTCAATCCCAAGGGAAAATCAGACCGTGAAGTCATGCGCTTTTGTCAGGCATTTATGACAGAACTATCGCGCCATATTGGCCCATTTACAGATGTCCCCGCCGGTGATATTGGAGTCGGTGCCAGAGAAATCAGTTATATGTTTGGTCAATACAAGCGTATTGCGAATGAATTTACTGGGGTGATGACGGGTAAGGGACTGGCTTTTGGGGGCAGTCTCATCCGTACAGAAGCGACAGGTTATGGTGCGGTTTACATGATGGAAAACATGCTAAAACACCACGGACAGACGCTGGAAGGTAAAACCGCAGTGGTGTCTGGATCAGGCAATGTGGCGCAATATACGGTGGAAAAGGTCACCCAATTGGGTGGAAAAGTGGTAACAATGTCTGATTCCGGCGGCTTTATTTATGATCCGGAGGGTATTGATGAAGACAAATTGGCCTTTCTCAAAGAACTCAAACAGGTCAAACGTGGGCGTATTTCTGAATATGCCAAAGCATTTGACGTAGAATTCCATGCGAAACAAGGGCCTTGGGCAGTACCTTGTGAGCTCGCCTTTCCTTGTGCCACCCAGAATGAATTGAATGGTCAAGATGCTGAAACCTTGATCAAAAATGGCTGTATTGCCGTTTCAGAAGGTGCCAATATGCCGACTGAACAAGAAGGCGTTAAGACTTTTTTGAAAGCCAAAACTTTATTTGCGCCCAGCAAAGCGGCTAATGCCGGTGGGGTTGCGGTGTCTGGGCTGGAAATGACCCAAAATAGTATGCGTTTATCCTGGTCACGGGAAGAACTAGATCAACGCTTGCGTCAAATTATGATGGATATTCACACTCAATGTGTTGAATATGGTACTGAAGAGGGACAGGTTAACTATCTGAAAGGGGCGAATATTGGTGGTTTTATTAAGGTGGCTGATGCGATATTGGCTTATGGGGTTATCTGATGTGCAAGATAAATCTTGCACTCCTTTTCTAACGCAGTAAATTTTACGGTATTTAGGAGTCCAAGATTTATCTTGGACGCCCTGCCAATATATTTATCTGAAAAGCTATATCGGAGTCTTCTATGAGGTATCCTTTAATTTTAGAACATTTAACCAGCAATGATTTACCGGCAGAGTGGGTAAAGCGGTTGCCGGCGGGACACATTTTTTCTGTGTTGATTGTAACATAAAAACCGGCTCCTCAGCATTTAAATGCTGAACAAGCTCGGGCAGATACACCTTTGTTTTGCATGATTATGATGTGTCGGGGCTTACGTGCGTCATTTGAGGATAAATCGCTTGATAAAGCCGCTTTGGTTTTAGAGAATCTGAATAACATTATACTTTCAGCCGTGACTTATATCGCCGCAACCACGGAGAGTAATACTGAAAAAAGCAAGGATTGTGAAGTGCTAACATTTACGCTTTTTATATTAAATTATTATCCTCAAAAACCGATTGATTTTATGTCACAGCTTGTCCTTAATTTAATGGCATTGTGTTAATAAAATTACTTAAGCAATTGTTTTAATTATTAATTTAACAAAAAAAAATTTATAAATGATGGCGGAGTGATTGGAGTCCAAAATTTATTTTGGACGAGTGCATTTAAATCTACACTGGCATCAAAAATGTGCGTGGGGCGCACTCGACGCGAAAATGCCATTAAGTATGGGGATACATACCCAAATTTGCTTAAATCTTCGCTTGCTACTCAGAAGGAAGGGTAGCGGGCTTTTGATGGCCAAATTTATTTGCCAGTGTGATGGATTCGGTACACCTTGCCCATGCCACTTGTCTGTCATTTTTGAATGTAAGCTAAATGGGTAATTTTTGAACTACTTAACTTGGCGGAGTGGTTGGAGTCCAAAATTTATTTTGGACGAGTGAAATCAAGTACAGGGATTTACGGATTGAGGGGATTGTGCTCACGCATATACAGAATGGAATTTTCTCTAAATTAAGTAGTCCCCTTTAGGGGACTTGAGCCTTAAGAGTCCTGAAGTTTAGCTCATGGCTTAATTATATGTTGGCAAGGAGTCCAAAATAAATCTTGGACTCCTCTAAACTGAAATAAAAGGAGTTTGTAGCATGATTAGCCGAATTGAAGTCTCTCAATATCGCTGTTTTCATTCATTAGAGATTGAATTAACACCTCATCATGTTTTAGCGGGTGCGAATGGTTCAGGTAAAACCACATTATTGGATATTCCCACCTTGTTTGCTGAATTGTTAACAACTAATGATGTCAACAATGTTTTTTTTGAACCTACGCTAAGCCAGAGCCGAGCCAGGGCTGAAAATCCCATTGAATTAGTAAATTACAGGGCAATTCATTTTTCTTATCACTAGAGGTTCAACACATTAATCATGCTTGTGAACGTTTACGATATGAACTCACATTTGATGTCATTGATAAGCTACAAATCGCACAAGAACATTTGTTCATCTTTCCTGAATCTGAGAGAGAGAGCATTGTAAAACTAAGACATGAGAAGGCGACAGACAAAGGTTTTCAAGTTATACGGCGGAATAGTCACAAAGCGACTTTTCAAGCGGAAAGGCAATCACAAACTTTCAATTTTACGATTCATCAAGGGCAACTGGCATTGAGCAGTCTGCCGGCTGATCATCGTTTGTTTCCGGCAACGTTGTGGTTTAGAAACTCTCTGCAACAATATACCTGCCTGTATGAGCCCCAAGGATTCAAGCTCCGTCAAGCCAGTCCACCGAGATACCGCACGGGTTTGAGTCCAGATGGGCGAGGATTGCCTTGGCAAATTTTAGCCTTGCAAAAATCAAGAAATCAAGCGTTTGAAGAATGGTTAGCATTAGTGCAATTGGCATTGCCTTCGATACAAAACATTCAAGCCATTGAAAGGGAAGATGATCGTCATGCCTATATCAAAATTCAATATCAAAATGGGATAGTGGTGCCATCATCAGGATTGTCAGATGGGACTTTAAGTATTTTGGCATTGACGATTCTGCCTTATGTTGGCAAACTGCCTCAAGTCATTACTTTAGAAGAGCCTGAAAACTGGATTCATCCAAGTGCGATTGAGGCGGTGTTACAAGCAATACGGGCGGTAGATACTTCACAAATCTGGTTGACGACACATTCGCCCATTGTACTGGCGCATACTGAGCTTGAAAATGTGCTGTGTATGTGTTTGACGGATGAGGGTAGTGTTGAGGTTGTTTCTGGTGATAAACATCCGCGCTTGGCACACTGGCAAGGTGGTATTGATTTGGGAACACTTTTTGCGGCGGGGGTGTTGTCGTGAGAGATTGTATTTTTCTGTTGGCTGATTTAGGGATGGTTGCAGCGTTTAAGGGCTTTTTTTCCCGCGATCATTTTTACTATGCGCTAGGCACTGCTCCGTTTCACGTTGATACTAGACAAGATATTATTTGTGATAGTGCTGGGAATGATCCAGGCGTATACACAAGAGCGCATGAATTGTTAAGAGCTTATCAATCATCGCATCGTTATGCGGTGATTGTGCTAGACAATGCTTGGGAAGGTTCGCCTGGCGCAAAATTCGGGCCGATATTTCAGCGAAAATGGAATTGGTAGGGTGGGAGAAAGATCGGTTTGTTGTTATTGTGATTGATCCAGAATTGGAGGCATGGATGTGGCAAGACAACCCACATATTGCTAAGGCTTTTGGTTTTAATAAAAGCTCTTCATTAAGGGATTGGCTATGTTCACAAGGATTATGGCCACTTGATTCTCCTAAACCGCCTGATCCTAAACTCGCTTTTGAAAAAACCTTGAAAGTGAGTCAGGCAAAAATTCCCTGTCTTCAAAAAAATCTGTTCTTCAGTCTAACGGCTCAGGAGTCCAAGATTTATCTTGGGCGCCTCGTCTGAATTAAATCTAGGACGCCGATTCGTCGGGCATTCCTTGAATTTTTAATACATGGCGTAAAATACGCCTATCCAGTTAAACGAGGAAGTATCATGCGTGGAATCCCCACCGCTGCGCCCCCATTATCAAAATATATTGTACCAAGTGATGCTTTGGCCTTATGCTGAAGGACAAGTTAAAGGCTATCAATTTTATCCCTTATATAAATCAGTCCCTCAAGCGGCTTTGCGTGATCAATCCCTTTATGAATTCTTGGCATTGATAGATGCTATTCGTGATGGCAGGGCAAGAGAACAGGATTTTGCCGCTAAGGAATTGACAGCCAGAATAATCAAATTATATTATGAATAATATCACCATGATAGAAGTGGTTGCCTATCATTTTTGCGACTTATTGGATCAAATCACATCTCATGCAGACTATTATCAATTGGAGGCGGCACTACGAAAAAAGCGGTAATAGTGATTATTGGGCGAGTCAGGATTTGGAGGATATCATTATGTTGTTTGATGGTCGTCCTGAGATTGTACAAGAGGTGCAGTCGGCTGACTCCCATTTACATGACTATTTGGTGATAAAAATAAGGCAATTTTTGCAAGATAGTCGTTTTTTAGAGGCGTTATCTGAACATTTTGCGCTTGATGAGGTTAATCAATATTATTAAGGGACGCTTGGAAGGTGTTTTGAAAGCGGCTTGAGGTTTAAAAATGGGGCTTTTGGTTTGTTGAAAAGCACGTTGCAAAATTGGTTTCCTCACGAGTAGCAAACCATTCCCAGGAAATTGGATTGACGGCGAACTGTATAAATAAACCTGTTATCTGATAACTTAAAAAAGGCTTACAATTTTTGTCCTGTACTGATAATTCTACCGTTCCACCAAGCAAAACGTCCCGCTCGAACCGTCACGGATTCATCGTCCCAAAGTGAAACGTTTGCAGGGTTTTCCAGAACAATGGCTATTTTGTGGTATTTTAGTTTTAACTCAAAAAGCACCGCAGCTTTATCACACTTGGGCAACCAAAGCAATGTATTCCCCGGTATCTGGTCCCGATGGACTACCTTACATTGCCTTATCTGGTATTCTGGCTCCTTTGCTTCGGCGTGGGAACCAGAAAAAAACTTTTTATAGGTCTTGATTTTTAGGCTCAAGCGGACGACTATATCACCGAGTATTGACAACATTATTCATTGTGATATATTTACTCACTCATTATTGGAAATAAACGGCTATTTTTTATTATTTTTTTATTAAAATTAATGATTTGTAATATATTTTTAAGCTAAATTATATTGTGCAATAGGGTTTAGTTTAGCAAAGTGGTACATAGACATCCGTCGCTTTTTTTGCTCAACACTGAAAGGATAAATCCATGAAAAAGACTCTTTTGTCTCTTTTGGCACTCTTGATGGCAGCCGCTAACGTACAAGCTGGGGCAGTAGATATGAAGGCCGTTAAACACGCTCATCCGTTGCCAAATTTTATGCTCGTCATAATCAAGCATGGTGACATGTTGGCACTGTCTCCAGAACAGGAACAAGCATTTGCCAATTGGCGAGCCAAACACGGACCTATCGCGAAAGAACTGGTCATGGCGATTAAGAAAGGCGAACAACAACTTCAGGAGGCTTCTATGAGCGGCGCATCCAAAGAAGAAATCATGGGTCAACTCGATGCTTTGCTGGAAAAGCGGAGGCAACTTGCTCAAATGAAGACGACTTGTCGGGATAACATGCGTCAGATTTTATCTGACGAACAGTGGAATAAAGTCCTTAGCTTATTTATCTGATCTGAAAAATTTTAGAACATTTAACCCCCCCCCCAACCTACGCGGGCTTAGTCACCTGTTAGTGCCACCATATTGAACGCCTTGCGTAACGCTTCTGGCTGTTTATCTGCAACTAATAACAATGTTTTGGCAGAACCGTTTGGCTCGCGCACTCCTTGCTCCCAACAACGTAAGGTGCGAATACTGATACCCATAAAAGTTGCAAATACTTGTTGTGATAGGCCCATACGTTCTCGAATACCTGTCACATCATTGGCAGTGGGTAATTTTAACTTTGTGGTTTTCAGTTCGATTTCGCCTTTTTTCCATTTTGCAATTTCTTCCAAACCTTCAAGGATTTCTGCACCAATGTCACGTTTCATTTCAGTGTCTCCAATAATTTGACAATACGTTTGAGAGTGGCAGCATCAATATTTTCCTGTTCTCCCTTGCTATATAAGGTTAACAGATAAATATGTTCAGGTTGCTCCGCCCAATAGTAAATAATTATTACCCCACCTGATTTACCTTTACCGCGTGCTGCCCAGCGTAGTTTACGAATACCACGACTACCACGTAAAATAGCACCAGCTTTAGGATTTTCCAGTAGATAATTTTGTAGTTGACGGTATTCCTCATCATTCAGATACTTGTCAAGTAAGGATGTAAATTTTGACATTTCAATAAATATCATAATATGTCCCAGATGTTCTCGCGTCCAAGTCCCATTAAATACGAGATAATCGTTATGAGTACAACTAATGTTCAACAACGAATAAAACCTTCAAACCAAAAATGCCAAGTTAATCGGTGTTATCAAGTTATGAGGACTCTTGAAGGTTTTTATTCGTTGTTGAACATTAGTTGTACTCATTATTAGCTCTTAAAAAAGCTTAATGACGCAACGCCTCTAGGTTGCTTTGTGCCTGAACGTGTCCAAGTGCCGCTGCTTTTTTAAACCACTTTTTGGCGAGGCGTAAATTTTGTTTGACACCTTCACCTTTTGAGTACATTAATCCAAGGGTGTTTTGTGCCTCTCTGTCACCTTGGTTTGCCGCTTTACGAACCCATTGTGATGCCTTCGTTAAGAGTTCTGATGAATTTTCCTCCTTCAAACTCACGGGAGAGATAAGAATTCGTCCTTTTTCAATTTCTACCCCCTCTATCTCAACGGATGAAAACATTTTGGGATTGTTATGCGCCTCAAGAAATTTATGAAATTCTTTGACAAAGGATTCATTGACATCTAGCAAAATCACTCTGGCGATTTTGAGATATTCTTGGTGAGTTAACACCGCACGAATTTTGTCAACAATAAAGCGCAAAGATTCCATTTCGTCGTTCCCTGGCAACCATGATGCCGACAGTACAACATCCCATTCACAAGCCATGTTACTCAGCTCCAAAAGAGCAAATAACTTGAATGGTCCTTTTTCTTGGATAAGCGTTTGCGCTATGGTGGCATACTTTTCCAACACTATTTCGTCGTTCATAAAATGACTCCCAACAGTTTTTCTATGGCATCAAGCATAGTTTTTGCCGTGTGTTTTGTCTCGGGACCCATTTTTCGGTAACGATTTTCTGGACTCCATTCCTTGGAAACATATATCCATTCAGTTGAGTAATGCGCTTTGATCTTGTTTGCAATCCCAGAAAATTTGAGCAAAGTCACCAAATCATGTACTTTCAAAAATCTATGATTTTGAAAATACCTTTCATAGACATCACAAAAATCGTTTGGATTGAT
>JBDLJY010000104.1:0-18735 GCA_039714115.1 Pseudomonadota bacterium
TTCATCACGTAAGAAGCGATAAGTTATTGCTTGACCGTAACTTTTATGAGATTGACGCTTGAGGTTTTTTAACAGACGACGAGCTTCATTATCGTTCAGTGCTGCCTCAATAACCTCTTGACCATATTCAAATCTAACACTTGGAATTTCTACATATTTTCCATGTTTTGGAACCAAGGCATCCGGCATTCGTACTCGCAAAGTCAAAGTACCATCTTTTTGACGTTTCGCCGTGCAAAGTTGATTTCCAGCTGTTTCATCTTTTGAACCCACTAAAATGAACTGATTACTACGTGCCTTCTGCCAATCTGATTTCCATTGCTCGAAGTTTTCATAGCCATTAGCTTTTAAATAAAATTGTGCGTTAAACAATTTTTTTGAACCAAAACAAATCCGAACACGCCCTGTGGCTTTGTCTGATTTGAATTGTTCCAGACGCTTTTCTAGTCGTGCTAGACGACGCTTTTTTTGATGGATCTTATTCAAGTGTTTTTGACGTTGATTTGGTTCTATTTCTTTTTTGGAGAGTTTTTCAATCGTTTTTCGGGTTTTATCAATTCGTTCTTTATTCTCACTAATGTGACGATCAAGATTGGAACGATAAGAATCAACCTTACCTTGTAGGGCCAAATTAATAGAATTGAAGTGCCTAGACAAAATTAAAAAAAAAGACAAGAAAAAAGATTTTATCTGATTAAAAACATTTCCTTCAGTATGCACTACTTTTTGACTTTGGGCAAAAAGTTTACGTTCTACTTGTGAAAGTAGAGCGGCACAATCGTCCAATGCTTCAGAAACAGCAGCCGGTTGGTTCTTAAGACGAGTTTGATAAGTGCTAATTGGTACTTCGCTTGTACCTTGTTTAGATTTTCTAGCTTTTTTGCTCATGGTTTTGATCTATTGATAATTTGTGAATTAATGAGCGCAGTACAGGACTAATGATTGAGGGATTGTGCTCAATACAATCAATATTCTAATCCCCCAATCATTAGTCCTGTACTGCCTATTTTTTTTAATTAGAAATGGAGAATATTGATATGTCAACTAAATATTTTGTGGACTCATTAAACCCCAACTCACAGAAAAAAGTTATTTGCTTATAATAAGTGGATAATACTGATATGTCAACTAAATATTTTTGTGGACTCTTATGGATATGTATCAGATAATATCGCATATTATAAGATAGTAATAGATTTATCAACACTGTTATTAACCCGTGTGGGCACCCCTAGCCACTTTAGCTCCTAAGTTATATTATATACTGTAAGACCTGCGATACCCCGCTGGTCGTTGTATGGTAAGTTCGTAGTAGGCGATTTATCGCCTATTTTTTTCGCCTACTACGAACCCTTAACAGCGGGGTTGCCAAAACCCCGCATGTCTGTTATTTTTAAAATTCAATAAGTTAAAAGCTGAATTTTTAGGTATAATAACTACAGGGATTATTGATTAACAGGGATAAGTCAAAACTAAAGCCCCTAACGAGCAGGTTTTGATTTATCCCTGCCGTTTGATTATCCCTGTAGTTCCTATAAAATACCAGAGAATTCAGGATTCGGTACTTATAATATCATTTGTAACACTACAGGAACGACTTAACCATGCTCCAAGTACAGGTTGAAACCGCCCGTTTTAACATGATTGAACAGCAAATCCGCCCTTGGGAAGTCCTTGAGCAGCGGATACTGGACTTAATGTCTGACGTACCCAGAGAAGATTTTGTCCCAATGGCTTATCGTAATCTAGCCTTTGTTGACATCAGTATTCCCTTGGCACACGAACAAACGATGATGCCCCCTAAACTTGAAGGCCGCTTGTTACAAACATTGAGCATCACCCCCAAAGATACGGTGCTGGAAATTGGGACGGGCTGTGGCTATCTAACCGCCTTATTAGCCAAATTGGCTAAACACGTTGACAGTGTGGATATTTTTGATGATTTTGTCAAAGAGGCTGCCACTAAGCTTAACGCCTTTCACAATATCTCATTGAACACAGGCGATGCCATCAATGGATGGAATATTGACACTGGCTATGATGTGATTGTCCTCACAGGCTCTGTCTCAATGTTAAAACCACATTTTCAGGCGCAACTCAATGAAGGCGGTCGTTTGTTTGCGATTGTCGGAGACGAGCCGGTGATGCAAGCACACCTCATTAGCCGTGTTGCTGGCGATTTTCACACGGAAATCTTATTTGAAACATCGCTACCGCCCTTAATAGGCACACCCGCGCCGGATCATTTTATCTTGTAGGTGTAAAGTCAATGCCATTAAATTAAGGTTCGTAGTAGGCGACAGAAATAGGCGATAAATCGCCTACACCTCTGCGGTTTATCATAATGGCATTGACGCTTAATCCACCCTACATGGCTACATGGTTTTACCAACCCCGCAGAGTGTCATCAAGCCCAAACCGGACTAAATGAATTTTTCAAACTCTCAGTTATCATTGGTAATTGCCCTTTTCCAACTCTCCCATAATTGTACCCACGCTCTGTGTTTTTTTCAAACCAACAGGACAAGTCCTTGCTTAAAAATTCCTCAGCGGGCAAATACTGAGAACCTTCAAAGGAAAAACTCAAGCTCACCAAACCATTCATAATATTGACAGAGCCAGAACGCAAATAAATCTTATCGTCCACCAATCGCAAAAGACAAAAACGTTCCAGCACTCGTTGGATTTGCTCGGTAGAAAGCAAAGCCTTAGCAGGATAAGCACGACGGGGATAACTTAGATACATATCCGGATCAAGTAACTGCTCCACCTTATAAAGGCGATATTGATACGGATCATCCATTTGCCACAACTGACCCATACCACTGGAAAAGTGCAAAGCACAGTGAAACACTCCATGCTCACTGATGAGTTTATTTAATATCCCATGAAGATCACTTGATGACTTATCAAAAGGACTCGTGACACGACCCTGTTGCGAAGGCATAAATGGGATGTTATATTTCCCCACTTTCTCTAATGAAGATGAATTAGAATGGGTGACGGACAAGGGCAGACGATGCAGATCGAAATCTGCCACCACAAAACCTAAAAATTGCAGCGAATCATCAATCACTGGATGGACTGCACTAATACAAGGGCGTCCACTATTTTGACTGATATACACAGATGACAACATAAAATGCCGCTTGTTGGGATACAAGCTGACAGAATAAGGCCGTCTCGATAAATCTTGATGACAATAAGTGCGATCAATACCATAGGCACTGATGTTAGAACTCACCTGTTTGCCAAATTTATCGACAGCATAAACCAAATGGCAATATGGAATTGACGCAAAATGTGTACTTAAAGCCTCATCCAAGCGCTCTACATCGGACCAAGAAACCACACAGAATTTAGATAAATCAAGCATAGCCGGTTCAAGCAAAGCCTTTAATGCTTTACGTTGTTTTCCAATCGTTGGATTAATCCACATTTTTTTTCTCCATAGCATCTTTATTATTTTCAGTGTAGTAAGATAACAATTTCGTTGACAAATATTGATATTGATGCGTAATGAGGCATAATTTCAACATTGTGAACTGGGGAGTATCAGCCCCTTATCCATTCGCCTAATGAGGACTCAGGTTACTTTTCTTCGCCTTTCCAAGTCAATCCAAAATTGCTGTTTTTTAGTGGGCAAAGGTCGTATTCGTTTGATTGGGTGCAACCATTCTTTGAGCCTTGCGCCTACCTTTTTCGCCAAGGAAGAAAAGGAAAAGTCAGAGTCAGTCTTTCGCAAGATGTTGTATGCACCATTCGTGTCGGCGTTCAATAGTGTCCCATCGCTGGACTTATACAAACCACGTTTGACACGTTGACCACTAAATGTACGTTTTTTCGCAGACTTTTTATACCGCCTAGGCATCTTGTCATCGTCAATAAAACTAGCTTTGCTCGTATAGCTCTCGTCTGTCACAACTAATTTGATACCGTGTGACCCAAGTTTGTAGCCTAATTTTTCCACAAACTGGCCTAAAGCCAAATTCACAAAGTTTTGGTTGGATCGTTTGCCTAAATTTATTTGATTCAACGACTTTACAACATCACCGACAACCACTTTTGAAATACCATGTTTGACGCAAGTTTTAACAACATAAGATGCCGCTTTATGCATATAATCGTTCACCGCAGCATTACGCCAATCAGTTAGGCTTTGGAGCTGACGCGACCATTTTTTCCCCCTTTCTGCTAGTTTTGACTGCATTTTCGCCTTTCGCTTATTGTAATAGGCATTTATTGACTTTAGCCGCCTGCCGTCAATAATGAAAGGCTCAATAACGCCATTGGTGACGCAAGTGGCCAGATTGTTGAGTCCTAAATCAATGGACATAACTTGGTTATTTTGCTTAACCTGTTCAAAGTCATCTGGGTTTTCTTCATAAACAAAAACCGCTTGAAAGCTATTGTGTTTAGGGATAACTTCCACCTGTTTGATTTTTTTGTCCCACAGTTGTTTGGGTACAATTAACTCCAGACCTTTTTCTAATACGACAACTTGCTCAAAAAGGATAAATTGTCCCATCGGGAATACTTTCCCGTTAGGCATTTTAAAAAACACCAGAGTCCAGTTTCTGGGTTCTTTGGTAGCACTAACCCGATTTTTAACTTGAAAAGCACAAGTATTGTAGATTAGGTTGTCATGTTTTTCTTTTTTGTACTTTGGCGGCCAGGGCTTTCCCTTGTACTTTCCAGGATTTTTTTGAAAGTCCTGGTGAGACGCAAAAAACGACTTGAAATTTTTATCAAGTCGCCGTAACGTTTGTTGAGCTACCGCACTTTTCAATAAGCGATAGTTGACCTCACCTTCCAGATTGGTGACTTGCTTCATGGCCTTATCCATTTGGGGATATGAAAAATATCTTCCTGTTGCCTCAAAAGCCTCGCGCAGCGTCCACAACGTCTGATTGTATAGATTTTTGGCATGATGGGTCAGGTCACGAAGTCGCTCAAATTGAGGCTTTTTCAAACCTCTAAGTTTGATTTTCAGTGCTCTCATTTAGCACCTCGATTGTGCGTTTGTATTGTCAAAATTAATTTTGACAATACTCTATTTAAACATCCAATGTCAACCCACAGGAGACGTTTTTTTTTAATCGGTCGATTGAGTGGTGACTTTTGATGATTCTAAACAATGTCAATAAATATCAATATTTTTGTTTACTATAAATGGCTGCCATATCAATGAAATTTTTTCTACTAGCTGGAAATGAGGAATTAAGCATAATTTATAAATATAAATCAATTAGTTATAACTAACTTGACAAGTTATAGAAAACCTTAACAAATGCTCTTAATAGCTTGAATTTACAAATTAATTTGTCAGTAAGTTATACTATAAATAAATGTAGCCTAATTCACCTACATTTTTATCACATTTTTTTAACCGCACAGATTATATATGTCATCCAACAACCGTTGTAAATATAAAATATATTTTATGATGATAAAATCATTTTATGACAAAAAACCTATAATAAAATTATAATTTCAAGTATAATACTTTTATCATTCGCTACATCGAGTTTTTTTATGAAAAAAATACTACAAATCGACGGTGGCGGCATAATGGGAACCATACCCGCCACCGTCCTTGCCCATTTAGAAAAAAAACTAGGAACACCGCTATGTGAGTGCTTTGACCTCATTACCGGCATATCCACTGGCGCGATTATTGGCGGTGCCATTGCCGCCGGCGTTCCCGCAGAAAAAGTAGCACAATTATATGTTGATAAAAGCAAAAAGCTGATCACAAGACGGCCCTTATGGAATCCAAAAAACTGGGGCCGCAGCAGATATGACCGCCAGCCTTTTTTAGAAGAGATAGCCAAAATCGAGACAGACGGCAATCAAATCCCATTAAGCCAACTCAAGCTTTCTGATCTGAAAACTCGATTTATGACGACCAGCTTCAACCTCTGCTCCCAGAGAACACATTTTATAAAATCATGGGAAGAACAGGGGAAATACCCGCTGATAGAGGTGATGTCATGGTCTGCGCTTTCTGCGGCGTATTACTTTGGACAAATCAACGTCTCCTCTTATGAATGGTATCACTACCAACCCGATTACTATGAACAGTACGACAATGAACAAGAAAAGGTAAACCTAGTCAGAAAGAAAGGCGCTATATTTCAAGACGAAGGACAAGGAACACATAACAATGCCCTGATTCATATACTGGTGGAAATTCTGGCAAACCATTGGGCTCAAGACGAGGAGATTTACATACTCTCATTGGGTGCTGGCAACCTTGACCAATATACATCGTACTACAAAGCTACCCTGCTCAACAAAGGCAAGCCTTTCTCTCACGCCCTTATCGCTAGAAATGATTTCATTGTAGATCAAGTTCTCGCGAGCTTCCATGTGTCGAGAAACAATCCAAAAATCCACTTTAAGCGGATTGACATAATGGTGAAAAAAGAAGAGTACGGACTGGATAAAATTGAATGCCTTGAACAATATAAGCAGTATGGCATTGAACTTTCCATACAAATGACCAATGATGAGCTAAGGGTGCTTCAAACACGTCCAAGATAAATCTTGGACTCCTACCCCAAATCGTATTTTTTCTTATAAAATCAGTATAGACTACTTATGCAACCCTCCGAAGACATAGAACGCCAACCCCTACATCAATTTACCGAACAAGCCTATCTTGACTACGCTATGTACGTCATATTAGACCGCGCCCTACCCCACATCGGCGACGGCCTAAAACCCGTGCAACGGCGCATTGTCTACTCCATGTCAGATTTAGGGCTTAAAGCCGGCAGCAAATATAAGAAATCCGCACGGACTGTCGGAGACACTTTGGGGCGTTTCCACCCTCACGGTGATATGGCTTGCTATGAAGCCATGGTACTCATGGCGCAACCTTTTTCCTATCGCTATCCACTGATAGACGGCCAAGGAAACTGGGGCTCCATTGATGATCCAAAATCCTTTGCCGCTATGCGCTACACTGAAGCGCGTCTAGCCGCTTTTACCGATTTACTTTTGACAGAATTGGGACAAGGTACGGTGGATTGGCAGCCTAATTTTGATGGCACTTTGGATGAGCCAACTTTGTTGCCTGCCCGTTTACCTAACATCTTACTCAATGGCACCACGGGTATTGCCGTCGGCATGGCAACCGACATTCCGCCGCACAATCTAAACGAAGTCGCTGCGGCTTGTATTCACCTACTCAAACACCCCAGTGCTGATATCGCTGACTTATGCGCCCATTTACCGGGCCCCGATTATCCCACCGAAGCGGAAATCATTACCTCTGCTGCCGATTTATTAAAAATATATGAAACCGGCAACGGTAGCATTCGTATGCGAGCTACTTATATCGCTGAAAACGGTGATATTGTGATTACGGCATTACCTCATCAAACTTCAAGCGGGAAAATCATCACCCAAATCGCGGCACAAATGACTGCAAAAAAATTGCCGATGATAGAGGATGTGCGTGATGAATCAGATCATGAAAATCCCGTGCGTTTAGTCATAGTGCCCCGCAGCAATCGGGTCGAAATTGATAGTGTGATGACACACTTATTCGCTACCACGGACTTAGAGCATAGCTATCGCGTTAATCTCAATATGATTGGCCTTGATGGTCGTCCCCAAGTCAAAAATATCAAAATGATCCTTGGCGAATGGTTGGATTATCGCTTACAAACCGTGCGCCGCCGCTTACAGCACCGCCTTGATAAAATCCGCAAACGTTTGCACCTTCTCGAAGGCTTGCTCATCGCTTATTTAAATATAGATGATGTGATTGCCATTATCCGCGACAAAGACAAGCCTAAACCGGTGCTGATGAAAAAGTTTAGTCTCAGTGAGGTGCAAGCTGACGCGATTTTAGAGATCAAGCTGCGTCAACTCGCTAAATTGGAAGAAATGAAAATTCGGGGAGAACAAAAGGTTCTTTCTAAAGAGCGCGATAGTTTAGAGGATACCTTAAAGACGGAAAAAAAGATTAACAATTTGATTATTAAAGAAATAAGGGCAGATGCGAAAAAATATGGCGATTCGCGCCGCTCTCCCATTGTTGAGCGCCAACAAGCGCAAGCCTTTGATGACACAATAGTAGTACCCTCTGATCCGATTACTGTCATCTTATCCGCCAAGGGCTGGGTACGGGCTGCGAAGGGCTATGAAATTGATCCGACCACTTTAAACTACCGAGCCGGCGATCATTTTGCCGATGCTTGTCAAGGGCGCAGTAACCATCAAGCCGTCTTTCTGGATGCCAGCGGGCGGAGCTACAGTGCTCCGGCCCACACTCTGCCCTCTGCGCGGGGACAAGGTGAGCCATTGACGGGACGCTTTACGCCGCCGAATGGTATAGGCTTTGTGCATATCCTATTAGGCGCACCAAAGACGGATTATTTGGTGGCTTCTAGTGCTGGATATGGCTTTATTGTCACTTTGGAGAATTTATACGCCAAAAATAAAGCCGGTAAGACGATGTTAACTTTACCCCAAGACTCAAAAATATTGCCGCCGCTGCTGATGACTGTTCCTGAAACTGAGCATTATGCTGTTATCACTAGCCTTGGTTATTTATCCATCGTGCCTGTGTCGGAGTTACCCCGTTTAGCTAGGGGCAAAGGTGTCAAACTCCTCAACATTCCTGCTAAAAGTCAAAAGGAAAAAGAAACGGTGGTTGCCCTGAGGCTAATAAATCCAAGCACGGATATTTTGACAGTGTACGTTGGCAAACGGCATTTGACGCTGAAAGAGCGTGACATTGAGGCTTATAGAGGAGAGCGCAGTCGGCGAGGGCAAAAATTGCCGCGTGGGTTTCAAAAGGTTGATCGGTTAGAAGTTGTCAATAAAACTGTTGATGATTTGTTTGGATCATAAATATCGTGCCGCCTAACTAAAATTAAGTCATGGGTGACCAATACCCATGACGTTCAACTGCACTAACCTTAAGGAGAATGGCACGCAGAGGTGTAGGCGATTTATCGCCTAAATAAATCTTAGACATTATCGGAAATACTTGGATTATTTTTTTTGTTGACGATAGGAAGCACCAATCTTAAACCTTTCTGCTATATAACCGACCCTATCGACAATATCAGACACATTGCTGATGTAATAATTCCTTTCGTCAACATGCAAGATAGCGTTTTCCAGCAAAAACAAAAAAAATGAACGTCGCAAGCTCCGTTACTTCGTTTCCCAAACCTCTCCAGATGTTATGATTCCATATACCTTATTCTGCTTAAACTTTTTTGAAGTCGCATACATTTCAGCTAAACACTGACCTAAACCATCAGATAAATTACTTTTCTTAACTTCAACAACTGAGATAATAGGTGAAATAAAATCAACATCATCAAGACTTAAAGCACAATCATATTTTCCGTTTAACTGGTACGGCAGGTTTGGTGTTTCTTCTTGGCTAATATCTACTTGCGGTTCAAAGAATATTCCTAAATCGTAAACGTCACTTGCTTTCCACAAAATATGCGACACTAACAGACAGACTTCCCCTTGTTGCTTCGTTATCTTATTTTGACAAGTTAATACGGGAATTCATCTTTTCGACTGTTGTTTGCAAAGTCTGATAATCCCTACCACTCAGTTTAAAACCGTCAAACAAGTTTCCGTTTTTCAGTACTTTGACATTAAAAATAGCTTTCAATTCAGCCATTGAGTATTTTCTATATTCACTAAATGCCATTGTATTGCTCCAGAGTTAAAATAACAACAAAAACATTTGACGAGCGATGGCATACGGGTTAATTGCAGCTCGTAGGTGAAAAGCATACAGACTTTTTTGGCTCATTACAAGTTAATCCGGAGTCCAAAATTTATTTTGGACGAGACGTCCAAGATAAATCTTGGACTCCTACCGACTTCATTTAATTTAATGTCTAAAATGGCGCATCCCTGTGAACACCATCGCTATACGATGTTCATCCGCAGCCGCTATCACTTCTTTATCGCGCATAGAGCCGCCCGGCTGAATCACGGCATTAATCCCCACTTCAGCCGCTGCATCTATCCCATCTCTAAACGGGAAAAAGGCATCGGATGCCATGACGGAGCCTTTCACTTCTAAATTTTCATCGGCTGCCTTAATGGCGGCAATTTTGGCACTGTAAACGCGGCTCATTTGTCCCGCCCCCACGCCAATCGTCATGCCGTCTTTGCAATAAACGATGGCATTGGATTTGACAAATTTGACAACTTTCCAAGCAAATAATAAGTCTTGTAATTCTGTCTCTGTCGGTTGTCTTTGCGTGACTATTTTTAAGTCTGCCGCCGTTACCGCGCCTGAGTCGCGATCTTGTACTAACAAGCCGCCATTGATTCGTTTAAAATCCAAAATCCCGCCTTTAACCGCTCCGCTCCATACGCCACTGGCTAATACGCGCACATTCTTTTTAGTTGCTAAAAGGGGTTTAGTATCATCATTAATGATGGGCGCAATAATGACTTCAACAAATTGACGATCAATAATCGTTTTTGCGGTTTGTGCATCCAAGGGGCGGTTAAAGGCGATAATGCCGCCAAAGGCAGAGGTGGGATCAGTTTTAAAAGCTCGCTCGTAGGCAGTTAAAATATTTTCTCCAATCGCTACGCCGCAAGGGTTGGCATGTTTTACAATCACGCAAGCCGGTTCGTCAAAGGATTTAACACATTCTAAGGCGGCATCTGTGTCGGCAACATTGTTATAGGACAATGCCTTGCCTTGTAATTGCTCCGCTGTTGCCACACTAACTTCTTGGGGAGTCGATTCGACATAAAAAGCCGCTTTTTGATGGGGATTTTCGCCATAGCGCATGGCTTGCACTTTTTGGTATTGCAAAGTGAGCGTTTCCCCTTGGCTTAGGTAATTGGCAATCGCGCCATCATAACGGGCGGTGTGTGCAAAGACTTTTTGTGCTAAGGTAAAGCGTGTCGCCTCTGTCACTGCCCCATTATTGGTTGCCATTTCTTGTAAAACGGTGTCATAATCTGTCGCTTCAACGACCACTGTTACTGCGGCATGATTTTTAGCGGCGGAGCGCAACATGGCAGGGCCCCCTATGTCGATATTTTCAATGGCCGTGGCTAAGTCACAATCGGGTTTGGCAATGGTTTGTTCAAACGGATATAAATTAACGACAAGTAAATCAATAGGATAAATATCATGTTCGGTCATCACGGCCTCATCAACGGAGCGCCGCCCTAGCAAGCCGCCATGAATTTTCGGATGCAGGGTTTTGAGTCGCCCCGCCATCATTTCTGGAAAGCCGGTGTAGTCAGAGACTTCTGTGACTGGTATCCCATTATCGGCGAGTAATTGAGCGGTGCCGCCTGTGGATAAAATTTCTACGCCTCGCTCGCTTAAAGCTTGAGCAAAGGGGATAATACCGGTTTTATCAGAGACGCTGATGAGTGCTCGTTGAATGTTTGACATGTTATTTTCCTTTGGTTAGTAGGAGTCGCCCAAAATAAATTTTGGACTCCAAAATCTTAACATATCACGGAGACGAAAAATGTCAAACGATCCTAAAGCTCTACTAGATACCGTCAACCAAATTGCACAAGCCGCCGGAGAACGCATCATGGATGTGTATGCCACCGATTTTGAGGTGGAACAAAAAGAGGATAATTCTCCTTTAACCCAAGCAGATATGGCTGCACACGAAACCATCGTGAGCGGATTACAGAAAATGACTCCCGATTGGCCGATATTATCTGAAGAATCTGCCAATATTCCCTACTCTGAACGTGCGAATTGGCAACGTTATTGGCTAGTCGATCCGCTTGATGGTACCCGTGAATTTGTTAAACGCAATGGTGAATTTACGGTTAATATTGCCCTGATTGATGATCATAAACCCATTCTCGGCGTGGTATATGTACCCGTGACTGGCGTGATCTATTTTGCTGCTGTGGGGGCGGGCGCATTTAAGGGTTTAGCCGGACAATCGCCGACACCTATCAGGGTACGCTCTTGCCCGAAAGATCGCTTGACAGTGACGGGCAGTCGTTCACATGGTGGTGAATATTTGCAAAAATTTGTGGATGGACTGGAAACTGAGGTGAAGTTGGTCAGTTTTGGTAGTTCTTTAAAAATGTGTTTAGTGGCAGAAGGTGAGGCGGATGTTTATCCTCGCTTTGGTCCAACTTCTGAATGGGATACCGCAGCGGCGCAATGTGTTGTTGAACAGGCGGGTGGTTATTTGACGGATATGCAGTTGCAAAGGCTGCGCTATAATGCTAAAGAGTCTCTTCTCAATCCGTATTTTTTGGTGTTTGGTGATGCTAATAAGGATTGGTCGCGCTATGTAGCGCAAGCGGTGTCCAGCTAAGTTCGTAGTAGGCGATTTATCGCCTATTATTAAATAAAAAATGGCAAAATTTAGCTTGCATTTTGTCAAACATTAAATTATTATGACCACAGCCTTACGGGCTGATGTACATCACTGATGATGAATGACCAACAAAAATAGGAGATGTTTATTGTGAAGAAACTTTCTAGCCTAGCGATTATTGGAGCGAGCGCTTTGCTTTTCCAAAGCAGCTTCCTTTACGCGGCCACCAAAGTCTACACAAGCGATGCTGATTTCGACAGTGGGACAATGGAGGCGGTTCAATACGAGACCACGCATAATCAGCTCCAGTTGAGCACGCAAAGAACGACACTGCCGTTTATTTGGATAGCCAATTCTGGTGAAAGCACCGTATCAAAAATAAATACTGATACTGGTTGTGAGTTAGGGCGTTATCGAACCGGTCCTGGAACGGGTAATGCTGAAGATCCCTCCCGGACAACCGTCGATCTTGATGGTGATGTATGGGTTGTTAACCGCAAGACCAACACCGCCGTTAAGATCGCTCTTAATCCAACCGATACCAATGGTGATGGCACGATTACCACGTCTCAAGATACTAATGGTAATTGCCTCATCGAACCATCGGAAGTTCTGGCATGGGGCGCTGATGATGCGGTTCTATTCCATATTGATGTTGATGCTGGCCCCCGTGCCGTTGCTGTCGATGCCCAGAACAATGTCTGGATCGGAGGTAAGACTGGACGCACTATGAGGTTGTACAATGGTGAAACGGGTGACCAAGATCCGATAAAAGAGATCTCTATTGGAAAAATTTGCTACGGTGCCTTCGTTGATCGCAACGGTACGCTTTGGATTTCTAACGATGGCGATAATTCCCTAACCCGTATTGATGATCCGGCTGGCAGCCACAGCATAACTTATATTGATTCTGGTGATGGTGGATCTGTTTATGGCATTAGCCTTGACGAAGAGGGTTATATTTATACCTCTGCCTATAATGACAATAAACTCCGTAAGTTAGATACTGCAACCAACACCTGGCTCTACAGCGTCTCGATTCCAGGCTTAGACAACATGCAAGCTCGTGGTGTTACTGTCGGCCTTGATGGTGATATTTGGGTTGCCCATACAATTGCAAACAAAATAACTCGTCATAATGCGGCGGACGGCAGCGTAAAAGCAACCATTACCATCAACCGCGGCCCAACCGGGATGGCAACGGCAAGAGATGGAAAAATTTGGGTGAGCAATCGTGATTCAAACAATGTGATGCGTATCGATCCGGCCACCAATGCTGTAGATTTCACTCATGAGGGACACACTGGGCCCTATAACTATAGTGATATGACCGGCATTATCAGTCGTGGTATCACCACCCGAACCGGTACTTGGACAGTCGTCTATCAAGAAGCCTCGCTTGTTCAAGCAAAGGTCTCTTGGACTGCCGATACGCCGGGAGATTCAAGAATTATTGTCATGGTAGAATCGTCCGTAGATGGAGTGACTTGGAGTGCTCCCCAGCAAGTTCAATCGGGTGTTGTATTCAATACCACTGCAAATGCGACTCGGATTCGAGTGGTTGTAGAATTTACCGGCAGCACTGGTGCTTTCGAGTCACCGATCCTTGAGGATCTGACCATCGAGACTCCAGATCCTACTTATGTCGATTTATTCTCCTTCTCCGCTACTGGGGTTAATGGGGATGTACTTATAGAGTGGGAGTCGGGTACGGAACTCAACAATGCTGGCTTCAGGATCTGGCGAGCCACCGGTGAAGGTTGGATAACAGGTGATTATTCAACCGTAATAAGCCTAACTGGGAATGCTCTCATTCCCGCCGAAGGTAGTGGTTCCGTCTACTCTTACACAAACTCTGGTGTAGTGCCTGGACTCACTTATTACTATCTCTTGGAGGATAGAGATCTTAATGGTAAACCTACCTACCATTTCGATTTCATAGATTCGGCGACTCCATAGGTAATAGTGGGCGACATCATATATATAAGCTAAGCATTTCAGAAAATAGGAGTCCAAGATAAATCTTGGACTCCTGACCAAAATATTTATCTCGGGCAGATTGACGTTGTTTCGGGAATGGAGCGGAGCGGATTTCCCGAAACAACGAAAGGGTTCGTAGTAGGCGGTAGGCGATTTATCGCCTACTTGCCCAAAATATCCGTCAAGGCTTCTAAATCTGCCATCGTATCATCTAAAACATCCCAAATTTCCTCAGTAATCATATCCTCATCCTGTAAGCCATCCAACCTATCTCCCTGTTCTGCCAAAGTTTCACGACTAAAACAACGCCAATCTTCATCCTCACGGCGAGGGCGCTGTCCTAAGGGATCATCACCATAAGCTTTTTCAAATGACATAAGATCTTTTCGCGTTAAATGTAGATATTGTCCAAAAATAGGAGCGTGAGTCCGTAAATCATAAAACCAAACGCTTTGTGTCTTCTCCGAAGCCGTTTTGCCTTTTCTGAAAAAAAGTATCTGTGTTGACATTTTGTGTGGGTAAAAAATCCCGTGCGGCAAGCGTAGCACTGTATGCACAACACAGGTATCAAGCAAAGTGCTGCGTACTTCTTGTGCCGGCCCCGCCGCTTTCAACACCTTATCCGGTAACACCACCGCCGCCCGTCCACCCGGTTTAAGTATCTGGTAAATGTGTTGTAACAAAGCCAGAGCGGTATCGTGTTTGCCCAACTCATCAGTCGGATCACTGGCGAAAACGAGCATACTTAATATCACATCAGCTGTTGGCCACTCAGCTAAGTTTGATAATAAACTATCACCCCACCGCACGGGCACATCTTGGGAACGGTCAATGTCATGTAACAGACAATTCATCAATGCTAAACGTTGCCGCGCCAAGTCCGGTTCTATAGCAATAAAGTTTTGTCTTTTTTTAATTTTTACATTTGATAATTCATCACTCATAACCTTAATATATTCGTCGGCTGCAACCACAAAACTCGCCGTGCCAGCCAGCGGATCTTGAATCAATTCCCCCGGTTGCGGTTGGATTAAAATAACCATGAGATCAACTAATGAACGCGGCGCGATGTGCAAACTGTTTTCGTTCTCATCAGCACACATTTCCAATAAGGTTTCGTAAATTTCCCCTAAATTTTCGGTTGGCACACTATCAACAGTGGTGATAACTTGTGCCAATTGTTCAGGATTTTTAAAAGACGAGCGAGCGTGGGCATATATCCCGGCAAGGAGCGGAGCGACGCTTTTTCTCATTTCTTTTATAACTTTTTGATAATATTCATATTGTTCTTTACCTTGCTTGTGGATTAAGCTTTCCCAACTTAAGTGGACAGGCACACTGCCTATCGCGGGGGCTATTTTTAATAACAGCAACCAAGTCAACTCAGTTAGGTAAGCATGATAAGATAGGCCCTCGGTATGCAAGTGCGTAGCAGGTGCCCAAAGTGTTTCTGCAATGTTGGCAATAGTATTCATCATAACCGATAGAGATAATATAGTTCCTAAATCTATAGATGTTTATTTATAGACATGGAGCTAACAGAGCGGGTACATTGGCGAGGAGTACTTGACTCCCCTTTTTGGGGAGGCCTTAATGACACAAGCGTCGGGCGGTTTGAGTTGTCCGACGCGTCTGTATAAATTTCCTTAATTAACTATATTTTTCTATATATTAAGTAAATGTATTTAATACTTAGACCTGCGGCATAGAACCCACACCCCCGCAGGTCTTTTTGAGTCATTCGACCTGCAAGTCTGGTGATAAGTACTAAATCAGAACCTCGGACTTTTTGGACTCCAAAATACCGTATGTTGTGACTGGGTACTTAAATAAGAGGCGACTTAACAATGACAATAGTAAAAGAACTGATGAGCCGTAAATTATACACGCTCAAACCCACCGATACGATACATCAAGCGCGTCAATTAATGCTATCAAAACAGATACGGCATATTCCTGTCGTTAATGAACAGGGAAAGTTTGTAGGCTTATTGACTAAGCGTGATTTATTGGCGATATCCGTCTCTGCCTTAGCTGAGATTGATACGGTAGAGCGTGATGAACTTGAAACTGGCATTCCGATTAGTGGAGTCATGGTGACTGATGTTGTCGTGGCACAGGAAGAGGCAACTTTACTTGAAGCGGCACAATTTATGTTAAAGCAAAAACATGGCTGTTTGCCGATTTTCAGTGGTGAGCAATTGGTCGGTATTTTGACCGAGGGTGATTTTGTGAAATTGGCGATTCACTTGATGGAGGCTGGGACTGTGCATTGAATTTTCAAAAGTGCGCCCCTATCTACCTATAGCTCATCTCGCCAGAGAGACCTTAATTTCACAGGAGATAACATAATGGCTGAACTTTCACAACCCCAGGTTGAATCTGCCATCAAAGAATATATAGATCCCTATTTACAAACAGATTTGGTATCAGCCAAAGTTGTCAAAAAGATTCAGATTGATGATAAAACGGTCACGATTGATCTTAGCTTTGGCTATCCAATCAAGGGCTATAATGATACGCTCACGTCTCAACTCAAAGCTAAGATCGGTGCCTTGGACGGAGTGGAGACGGTCAATCTCAATATCAACCCTAAAATTGTCGCCCATGCCGTGCAAAAAGGGGTCAACCCTATTAAGGGTGTTAAAAATATCCTCGCGGTTGCCTCCGGTAAAGGCGGAGTCGGCAAATCCACCACGGCTGTTAATCTGGCTTTAGCCCTCTCTGCCGAAGGTGCCAATGTTGGGATACTCGATGCTGATATGTACGGCCCCAGTCAACCCCGTATGCTCGGCGTTAGTCAACAACCGCTTTCCAAAGATGGCAAATCCCTTGAGCCGATCAAGAATTATGATATACAGGCTATGTCCATCGGCTTTTTAGTAGAGGAAGATACGCCAATGATTTGGCGCGGTCCCATGGTGACGCAGGCTTTGGAGCAGTTACTTAAAGATACGCGCTGGGATGATCTTGACTATCTGATTGTCGATTTGCCGCCCGGCACCGGCGATACTCAACTCACTTTAGCCCAAAAAATCCCGGTCAGTGGTGCCGTGATCATTACTACGCCTCAAGACATTGCCTTGCTGGATGCACGTAAGGGCCTAAAAATGTTTGAAAAAGTCAATGTCCCCATCCTTGGTGTGATAGAGAATATGAGTATTCATATTTGTAGTAAGTGCGGTCACGAGGAACATATTTTTGGAGAAGGGGGCGGATTACGCATGGCGCAGGAGTCGGATGTAGATTTTCTCGGTGCCTTGCCTTTAGATATGAGTATTCGTAAAAATACCGATGAAGGTCATCCCTGTGTGGTGGCTGAGCCAGATGGGCGTATCGCGCAAATCTATCGGGAAATTGCTCGCCGTGTCGCGGCTAAATTGTCCTTGCAGGCGAAGGATTATACGACTAAGTTCCCGACTATTAAGGTGATGAATAATTGAGCATAAAGTCTGACAAATGGATCCGCCGCTTGGCGGAATCCCACCGTATGATTGAGCCCTTTGAGCCACTCCAAGTTAAGGAAAACGCGACGGGAAGGGTGATTTCTTATGGCACTTCTAGCTATGGCTATGATGTGCGCTGTGCCAATGAATTTAAGCTGTTTACTAATCTCAATTCAACCATTGTTGATCCCAAAAATTTTGATGCTGACAGTTTTGTAGATGTGGTGTCTGATGTCTGCATTATCCCGCCTAATTCTTTTGCTTTAGCGCGTACCGTGGAATATTTTCGCATACCACGCGATATTTTGGCGATTGTGTCTGGTAAAAGCACTTATGCAAGGATGGGCATTGTTGTCAATGTAACGCCTTTAGAGCCCTGTTTTGCAGCAGATACTGAAATCTTAACCCGTCATGGCTGGAAAACCTTTGATAATATTGTTATAGGTACGGAAGTTTTCACGAAGCATCCTGAAACGGGCTTCGCTCAGTGGCAGCCTGTGGAACGCATTCAAGCTTATTCTTATTCTGGTAAGTTATTGCATTTTGATGGTGATTCCATTGATTTATTGGTGACTCCGGATCATCTGTTATATGTAGATAAGCGTTCCAGTGCGACTCGTTTGGCCTAATGCGTTAAGGTTTCCTTAACAAAAATAAAGCCTTGTTTACAAAACTTCTAGTATGGTGTGGGATGCTTTACGTCTATTTCACCTAACATGACAATTGGTTAGAAAGCAATGGCCGGGGCTCCGATGAAGTGAGTTTCAGTGCGAGGCCATAAAGCCTCAAAAGGGCAAGCGTAACAAGCATGGGAATTTCCTTAAGGTCGATAATTATCAATCTCTTTATGGGATAACAGGTAGGTAGGTGCTGGGGTTTTGGAACGCCCAAGTGCGATTGTCCGATACACAGTCGATTATAGGTTGTACCCTAAACTTGTATGTAAGACATACTAGAGGAACGAGGAAAAACGACGTGATATGCCCCTT
>JBDLJY010000105.1:0-18720 GCA_039714115.1 Pseudomonadota bacterium
GTTCTTAAAATTAATAATGGTGAGATAGGCATTATAGGTGGCTTAATGCAGGATGTCACTAACCAAAACACTCAGGGAGTGCCGGTATTATCAAAACTACCACTGATTGGTGATTTGTTTAGTTACCGCGATAATAAATATACCAAAACTGAGTTAGTGATTTTTTTACGGCCTGTTGTTGTCAAAGACGCGAGCTTGTCCGGCGATTTGCGTGATTATCAAGTTTATTTGCCGACACCCTAATCAGTTAGGTTATCATAAATAGGATTTTTAAGGGTCTTGATAACACCTAAAAATCATAGTTATTCAATAAATAATAACTGTTTACATAAACACAAAAACTTTTGCATCGCTTGCAAACCTGCTCCGGCAACAATGTTACCAAAACATTGCAGCTCAGTGAGCCTATCGAAATTTTTGCCCAAGGGAGTTATTTTATATGACGTATAAAAAATCATCTTTTCTCAAACAATTAGCAGTTTCTGCCAGTGTGATGACTCTGGTTGCTTGCACAGGCGCAAAAAAACAGACACTCAATCCCCCCAAAGTGCCACGAGTAGGCAAGCTAGAAATGGTTGCTATTTCGTCTTTCGATGGGAAAGACGGGGCCCTCTTCAGAAAGGAGCTTCAAAGTCTGCTCATGAACGATAAACTAGGCGGATTTGTGGTGGTGACTTCTTCAAAAAAAGCGGATGGCGTTTTTTCAGGGCGAGTCGTTGACTCTTCTGTTAGTAGCAGAAGTTATTCAAAAGAGATCGAAGACTGTGATCGTGAAGGACTATTGAAAAGGTGCAAGGAGGGAACCCTGCGGAAATATAACGTACAGTGTGTTGATAGATCCGCGAATTTTCAGGTGGTTGTCTCGGCGACAAAAGTTAAGACGGGAGAAGTCATTTACTCCTCAACTACTACGGGAAAACAGGCGGATACACATTGCAAAAATCAGTCAACTGCCCCTGCCTCAGATTCTGCCCTGCTTCAGAAAGCTCGCGCCAAAGCACTAGAAAAAATCCGCAAAGATGTCGCGCCTTATTACACTGAGGAATAAGTACTTTCGCCAATCTGAGCACTGATAAGGGTTACAGATACTATAGCTTTTCAGATAAATATTTTGCTAGGAGTCCAAGATTTATCTTGGCAGCATAATGGCTATTAAACGTCTCAAAGTTCCCCCAACTAAAAGTACTTTACTCACTCTCAAGCGCAAAGTAGCCTTTTTAGAGGTGGGCGCTGCTTGAGCGCAAAAGAGAACTGCTCACTCGCTTAGTGTATGAGCGTATCAAGGTATGCGTACCATTGACAAAAATGGGATTGATGCCGTGCTGGCTGATATGCGAAAGTACTTACAAATCATTAGGTGGTGAAAAACAAAAGGAGTGACAACATGAGCGACACGTATGAAATTGAAAACAACGCCATTGATGGGGAGGATGAGATGGGCTCTCTATATCATAGCAATATGCAAATTAAACTGGGTGGTTTGCTTGATCGAGAAGAACGATTCTTTGTCGCAACTGAACTGAGTCTGGATATTAGCCAACATGATCTTAGCAAGTATGATATCGGTGCTAAGGAGGAACTCAAACCGGATGTTTGTGCTTACCTAAAACGCCCGGTAGTACCAGATGGTAAGAATGACCTGCTAAAGGTATCTCAAATGCCTGACTTGGTAATCGAGATACTTTCACCGCGGCAATCGGTTAATTATCTGATCAGAAAGTTCAAAGCCTATTTTGAAATGGGTGTGAGATCATGCAGGTTCGTTAACCCCGAGCAGGGAATCATATCCGTCTATTCAAAACCCAATCGCTGGAAAAATTTTGGTCATGAAGATTCCGAGGTCATTGACGAAGTAATGGATATTCGTTTACCCATCCAGAAGGTGTTTTATTGGTTTTTTGAAGACGTTCAGAATACTGGTTAAACCGCGAACGATACGGCTTTATGGCGTTTATTGGAGGAGCAGCGTAAAACGCAAAAGCGGGTTAATGCCCTTAAATATAACGTGATTCCTACCTACCATACGACAATTCATTTTATCCAATCGACATTAGAAGAAGATGCGCGTAATACTTTGTTTCAACTTAAAGTGTTACGAGAACAGACGGAGCGGAATAAGTTATAATGCTTTCTTATCAACGAGATTTTTTAGAATTTGCTATTGCCCAAAATGTCTTACGTTTTGGCAATTTTACTTTGAAATCCGGGCGGCAAAGTCCGTATTTTTTTAACGCTGGTTTATTTAATACCGGTAGCGCCCTAGCCCAATTGGGGCGCTTTTATGCAGCAGCCATACAACAGTCTGGGATAGATTTTGATATGCTGTTTGGTCCCGCCTATAAAGGCATTCCTCTTGTGACTGCGACAGCCATTGCTTTATCTGTTCAACATCAACGCGATGTCCCCTATTGTTTCAATCGCAAGGAAGTTAAAGATCATGGTGAAGGTGGCGCCATTGTTGGGACTGCTTTAGCCGGGCGCGTTTTATTAATTGACGATGTGATTAGTGCCGGGACTGCAATACGTGAAGCGGTGCAATTAATTGAGGCGGCGGGGGCACAATTGGCGGGTGTGGTGATTGCGCTCAATCGTCAAGAGCGTGGACAATCAGCATTGTCAGCCGTTGAGGAAGTTGAACAGAGGTATGGCATCCCGGTGGTCAGTATTATCAATTTAGATCATTTAATCAGTTACCTTGAACTTAAGCCTGAGCAACAGGAGACGTTGGAGGCTATTCGGAGTTATCAATACCATATCGTGCCGCCTTAAATGAACGTCACTTCGTTTCAGACCTGCGGGGAGACCAATACCCCGCAGGTCGTTGTAAATTCAACGAAAAATAAAAATTTATGGGTTTTTGCACCGTCGCTTTGCTGCCACTTCATGGCATTGGTCTGTAAAAATTCATTACGCTAATTGCCGTAACATTCCAACCACCAAAATATCAGCCAACTGTAAAGCAATGAGCACAACTAGCGGCGAAAAATCAATCCCTTGCTGAGGCGGTATTAGGCGTCGCATATAACGCAACAGCGGTTCATTCAAGTGATATAAAGTGTCACTTAACGGGTTGTAATTGTCCCTGGCTACCCAACTCAAAATGACCTGAATGATAATCGCGAATATAAAAATATAAATCAATAAGGACAATAAGTGTGCAATAGACAACAGGAGTAAGCTTGTGATGCCAATGGGTTGTCCATACATCCAAGTGATTAAGCTTAACTCTAGCATTTTTAACGCCAACATCAAGACGATGGCTGCAATGTCTATGTCGCGCCAGCCGGGTATAAAGTTATAGAGAAACAGCAAGGGTGGGTTTGTCAATCTAAAAAGCAATTGCAGGATGGGATCGCTACGAAAACTGATCCGCATCCATTGCAGCAAAAAACGTAGCATGAAAAGCAAAATATAAATGCCAAACACTGTTTGAATCAAAAAATCCAAAGCAGTGATGAAGGGACTTAGCACGTTATTGTTCTCCAAATTGTTTAGCTAAACTGATAGCGCGTTGTTGGGCTGCCAGTAGTGCTTGATCAAACAAGCTTTGCAGCCCTCCGGTTTGTAAAGTATTGATGGCTTGTTCAGTCGTGCCCCCTTTAGAGGTGACACGCGCTCGCAATGTTGCGGCATCTTCATGACTTTCCAGGGCCATTTTGGCTGCGCCAAAGGCGGTTTGCAGCGTCAACAGACGGGCGCTTTCCTGTGGCAAGCCTAAGCCAATACCGGCTTTTTCTAATACTTCCATCATTAAAAAGAAATAGGCGGGGCCACTACCTGATAAGGCGGTGACGGCATCCATTTGTGTTTCGTCCGAAAGCCACAGGGTTAATCCCACCGCTCGCAATATATTTTCCGCCAATTCGCGTTGTTTGTCACTGACATGTTGATTGGCAATCAGGGCTGAGGCGCCGCTTTGCACCAAAGCGGGCGTATTGGGCATCACGCGCACAATGGACAAGGGTTTGTTTGCTCCGAGCCAACGGGCTAAATCTGCCATGCAGATGCCGGCGGCGATGCTGATAAACAAGGGCGGTGGCGTGGGCATCGCGGTAGCGATGGATTTGGCAACTTCTGGTAATATTTGTGGTTTAACCGCTAACACGACCACGTTGGCTCCGTCTATTGCTGTCAAATTGTCTGTGTAACGTTGTACTGGATATTGGGCGGCAAGCGGCTCAGGATTGGGATCAGCAACCCGTAATTTGTCGGTGGCAATGCCCGTTTCAATGAGTCCGCCAATAAGGCTGGTCGCCATATTACCGCCGCCAATGAGTGTTATGATGTTGTTTTTCATGTCAATTTGTCCAATTATTTATAGTACAACTCAAAGGAATCTTCTAATTTTATTAAGTGGTATATTATCACAAAAATCAAAAAATTGATTTGTTGATATGTTAATATTAAGTGTTATAATTTTTTATAAAATAAATAAGGATACAATAACTACAGGGCCTGCCTATAAACAGGGATAAGTCAAAGGGGATTTTGTTACCTACCCTTGTTGGAGAAAGATTATGTCTAGTTTAGCAGAAGCCATCAAGCAAAAAAAGCAAGCGTGGCTCAACTATCGTAAAGTGTCACGCTTTGAAATAGCGGATTGGAATAATAAAGTCAGAGAACTCTATGAACAGATTAAAGAGTGGCTAAAGCCTTTTGAGAATGATGGGCTACTGCGTTTTGAAGAAGAAAGTGTGCCTGTCGATTATTTTCTGGAAGAAGAAGTGGTTTCTGATAATACGGAAGTTAAAGAGTGTTTGACAATTAAATTTTTTAATGGTCAAACTATTGAGTTTGAACCGGTGGGTTTCAATGTCGTGGGCGGGTATGGAAGGCTCGATATGCAGCTTGGGCTGCGTAAGATAATGATTGTACTCAAGGAAAGAGATGGTGATTGGATATTTACCGAACGATATGGTTTAGAAAAGACACCAACTTATGATTTTAACCAAGACAGCTTTGAACAAATTGTCACTGAATTTGTTGAGAGTTTCTGATGAAATTTGCATCTTGTGATTTGATTATCAAAAATTTTCTTTTTCTTAAAAAAGTCGTTGAAGAATTAGATGACGATTATTTTGAGTTTTTTACTGAAGCGCAAATCATTCAAGAAAAAGAATTTATAATAAATGATTTAGAGTTAGATACCGCGTTTAAGCTTTTAAGCAAATTGGAGGCGGAAATTAAGCAAGACTACAATTATGCTATTAGCAAGAAGAAGAAAGATGATTTATCCAAAAAATACTTATCCCTGTGTGAACGTTTTAGGGAACGGATAAAGGAATATGACAAGCCACTCAAGTCTGTTTGTAAAAAAGTTTCTTTAGAGGATATTTTAGATGAGGTAAAATCATTTTTTAAGGATACTAACCCTGCCTTCTCTAAAAATGTTTCTATCTTAAAAGGTTATTTTAAATTCAGACATTGGTATGCACATGGCAGATATTTTAGGCATACGCAGTCAATACCGGCTCTTCAACATGTACAGCTCATTTGTAATGAATTTCAAACCAATGTATTTTTAAGGAAGAAGTAACATTTAATGAATACATACCTGAGTGTTACCTACCCTTGTTGGAGAAAGATTATGTCTAGTTTAGCAGAAGTCCTCAAGCAAAAAAAGCAAGCGTGGCTCAACTCTTATGAATCATTTTACTTATGAGTCTATTGTCAATGATTTCTTTTTTTACATACCGGAGCCTAAAGGTATTTTGGAGTCCAAGATTTATCTGAGAAACAAACCTTCTCGCGCCATGACACGAATGGGGATTTTACCAGAACTCATCACAATTGCATTAGGCGGAGTGGCTACCGGCAACATAAAGGCAAAACTGGCACTGATGGTTGCCGGCACGCTGCCGGACGGGGTTTGCAACCCCGTCCGCACGTTCAATACCATATCGTGCCGCCGAAATTGAACGTTCCGTTACTTCGTTTCAGTCATGGGAGACCAATACCCATGACGTTGTAAATTCAACTCACTCCGCTGCCGGACGGGGTTTGCAACCCCGTCCGAAACGTTTCTGTCCTAAACGTTACGGACTGGGTTGCAAACCCAATGCCATATCGTGCCGCCATTTCCATCGCTCCGTTACTTCGGTACGCTGCGCGTCATCCACCAGTATAATTTTTATTATTTTTGGTGGATTACGCTCAGCTAATCCACCCGACATGATAAGGGTTTTTCCGGCACGATATGGCATTGGAATTAGCATTTGTGTTGTGCAGATACTTTTAGCCAGACTGGATTTGCAATCCCATCCGCACGTTGGGACAGAAACGTTACGGACGGGGTTGCAAACCCCGTCCGGCATCAAGGTTCGCGTGAGCGAACTCCAACATAACTAATCTGATAAAATTTGTTGGACAAAGCGTCGGAAGGGAAACCTACGAGCTAATCTGATAGACATTCCCAAACTCGTCTTATCTCCGTTTCAATACCTGTCTTGTTTCTTAAGAAGTAAAGCAAGCCATTTTTTATCTTCCTTAAGTAGTTTTTTTTGTTCCTTCATTAATTCCGACAGTTGACTGTGCATTTTTTCAAGTAATTCAATTATCTCTTGATAGCGTGTGAGTAAGCGCATTTCTTCTGCACGTTGCAGTTTGCGTAAACGGTGGGCCACGAGTGGAGGCCGATTGAGTCTCAGGCGTTTTAGTGTAAAAGCACCCTTTGACGTTAAAGGGTGAAGAATGCCATCCTCAAGTTCAAGGAAATGTTTTGAGCGTGGCTCATCGTGCGGATTCCACAATACAGGTTCACCAAGATGCCTTGGCCAGTAATCCAGTTTGTACTGGTTACAACGGATACAACAATAGAGCAGGTTATCGATGTTGTCATCACCTTGTTGGGAGGTTGGCCGAAAATGGTCAATCGTGAGTTGTCCCCCGGTGTCGATTTCAGTCACGCCACAAAATTAACACGCAAAGTTTGCGCGTTGTCTGACTTGTTCTCGAATATTTGTCGTGATTGTCATTATGCTAAACTCAAACGAGATTGTTGAACCCAGTGACCACGTAGTTCGTGGATTTCACGTTTTAAAGTTTCATTTTCAGCAGCGATTTCCTGTACTCGTTTTGTCACCGTCATTAATTGACTCAATGCAGTATTCACTTGATTTTGTAAACTCTCAACTCTTGTTTTATCATAATAATTGACTAAGATATTGTTTTCAATATCATCGTGATGTGTATACCATTCTTCTAATAAGGTTTGTTCTTCTGAGGAAAGTGGTTTTCCTCGTGTGAATTTATCGTGTAGTTGTTTGGCAAGGTTGTCAGATTCCATGTTTTTAATCCTTTCTAAGAGGCGGACTGGATTTGCAATAAACCCACCCATTGCTTGAATCAGTTGAAAAATAATTTAAATTCCAGAAGGCTTTAATGCTTGCCAAAAGCTTTCAATCGCCGGTTAGATCTGTTTTTTCTATTCGCGCCAAATTCGCTTTGGGCTATTTTGAGAATATCAATATTTAATGTTTCAATGATGGCGCGATAATTTTGGTGATAACTACGAGCCTATAGTTCAAATCTGTGTCCAACCACTGGCTTGAAATACATTTTCAATAATGGCTTCTGCTACTGGTACTGGCAAGCTATTCCCAGCCTGCTTTCTTGTTTGGGTATAACTACAGACGATTTTAAAACTTTCTGGAAAACCTTGTAAACGCAACATCTCGCGTGATGTTAATCGGCGTTCTCCATTAACCAAAAGATAATTATAAGAAGCACCGGCACGAAGCGCACATGAAAATGGGTAAACGCTTATATTGCCCGCCTTATTTTCATGCCAAATCGTTGGCTCTTTGGGTGGCCTTTTTTTGTACTTATTTAACCTTTTCTGGCGAATAGGGGCTGAAGCGTAATATTGTTTGGGTACCTCTGTCTCTAAAATCTCACTCAAAAGTTTCATCGGGACTTTTTCTTGAGGCCAATTGAAATTTAATGGCTTCCTAAATCCAACAATAAAAACACGTTCTCGTTTTTGTGGCAAACCAAATTCGAGGGCATTTAAAATTTCATAGCTCGTCTGGTATCCCAATTCTTCAAGGGTTTCTATGATACATTTGATTGTTTTGCCTTGATCGTGGGCAACTAATAATTTGACATTTTCTAAAACAAATGCAGTCGGCTTTTTAGCTTTTAAAATTCTTGCTATATCGAAGAAAAGGGTGCCACGAGTATCTTCAAAACCTTTACGCTTGCCAATAATGCTGAAAGGTTGGCAAGGAAACCCAGCCAGAAGAATATCATGATCGGGTATGCTTTCTGCAACTATTTGGGTGATGTCACCGGTTGGTACTTCTCCGAAATTTTCTTGGTAAGCCCTTTGGCATTCTTTATCTATTTCATTTGAAAAGACACACTCAACTGGGACTTCAAATTTTTTACCAACATTTTGTATGGCATATCGAAAGCCACCTATACCGGCAAACAAGTCAACAAAATGTATTGGTCTATGATTTATCAAATTTAGGTTTATCCTTTTTTATAAATAATCCTTGCAGTTATTTTGACAACACTGCTGCCGCTGCCTGTTGACTAGCAGAGAGGCGTAAACGGTGATGTAACTCGGTAAAGCGATTTTCTAAGGCTTCAACTTGGGCGGGATTTTCTATCCAGTGTAACACCGCTGCCCCCAATTTTTCTGGAATGACGTCGTGTTGCAAAAATTCTGGCACTAATCGCTCCCCCGCGAGCAGGTTGGGCAGGGAAAAATAGGGAATATGCACTAACAGTTTAGCCAACCAATAAGTCAATTGTGCCACACGATAAGCGACTACCATAGGTCGTTTTAATAACATAGCTTCTAGGGTAGCCGTGCCCGATGCCATCAGCACGACATCTGCGGCAGCCATCGCTTCGCGTGATTGTCCAGCTAAAAGTGTCAATGGTAAATCGGGGGCAATTTTAGCAAGTTGCTGATTAAAAATGTTTTTTAAATGGGCATTGGCTAAGGGCACGATAAAGCGTAAATCAGAACGCTGTGCCAGTAACCAACGGGCGGTTTCTAAAAAAGGGGGTGCCAATTGTTGGACTTCATTGCGCCGACTGCCGGGCAATATGGCTACCCATACGCTGTCAGCTAAGCCTAAACGATTTCTAGCTGCCTGTTTGTCCGTCTGCAAAGGCGTGTCATCTGCTAAAGGATGTCCTATAAATCGCACCGGGATGTTGTGCCGTTGATAATAGTCAGCTTCAAAGGGAAATAGGGTGAGCATTAAGTCACAAGCGCGGGCGATTTTACGCAGGCGATATTGCCGCCATGCCCAGACGGAGGGACTGACGTAGTGTACGGTGCGAATGCCCGCCGCTTTTATGGCGTATTCTAAGCCGAGATTAAAATCGGGCGCGTCAATGCCGATAAAGACATCAGGGGGGTGTTGCAAAAAGTGGTCGCGCAGACTATCACGACATTTTTTGAGGCGGGGATAATGTTTGAGGACTTCTACTAAGCCCATCACGGAGAGGGTTTCTAAAGGATAGTGGCTGTGGAAACCGGCTGCCAGCATTTGGGGGCCTCCAATGCCTTCAATGAGAGCATCAGGATGGCTGGCACGTAGGGCATGGATGAGTCCTGCACCTAGTATGTCTCCTGACAGTTCTCCTGCTATAATGCCAATGTGCATGTTAGATGAAAGGATTAGCGTAGAATGTTGTTAGTCTTTCGTCGGAGTCCAAGATTTATCTTGGTTTATGGTGAAGATGGAATTTCCTTAACTTCAATATAACCTGAAGCCAATTTTTTCAGTCCGGTGTCGTGACTATAAATACACGAGGCTTTTTGAGTAACCCCTAATTGTTGAAACCCAGCGAGCCGCATCTATATCATTATAATCATGCCCGATTTCATCTGACAGTCGAGAAAACGCTTCAGAGAGTGGTGTTTCTTGATAAGCTGTCATTTTTTTGATCTTAAAGGCTTTGATGGCAGAATCCGCCACATTCCATTTTGCGATGCCAATCAAGCCAACCTTCGTATATAATAGTTTTCCTAATTTTCTAGCGAGTATTTCATCAATTTGACATGAGATATGATTTCCATCAAGCGTTTGAATCAAAACGGTAGGTGTGTTGCCACCGACACGTTTGACAATACCATAGAGGGTGGTTTCACCGGTGATGTATACAGGTTTGGGTTCAATGCTTTTTTCTAAGCTTGTCCCGACGAGAGGAGGGATATCGGCTACTTTTTTTTCAGTCAGTTTGTTCCATATTTTTGCTTTAAATTCATCGTACCACGAACGAAAATAAATAAATTCTTCAGGCGACAGATGAGTAATAGCTTGTTTTATGTCTTCTACCGTCATCGTAATATCCTCATTCATTTGAGTCAATTTTTTGAAATTTTTCGTCGGCCAGATTTATCTTGGACGTCCAAGATAAATCTTGGACTCCCAGTCTACCGCCAATGCCATATCGTGGCGACAAACATGACAGGTGTCAAAAACCTGTCATGTTAATTTTTCCTTGAATTTACAACGACCTGCCAGGTTTTGGATACCTGGCAGGTCTGATTTGGGGGGGGGTTATCATACTGGCATTGAGTCTACCGCACAATACCGCGTGTCGATTCTTGCAAAAATATCAGCATTTGGCGGACTTCAGTATATTGTTCACTCAGTTCTTTAAGTTTTTCAATCACTTGTTGGGTAGTCAGCCCTTGTTTATAAATTATTTTATAGGCTTGGTGCAACGCCAGAATTGTCTCGCTACTAAAACCTCGACGTTTCAAACCTTCTTTGTTGATACCATGAGGCTTGGCACGATTGCCACACACTGTGACAAACGGCGGTACATCTTGGGTTATCACTGTGCCACCACCAGAAAAACTATGCCTGCCCACCCGACAAAACTGATGAACCAAAGTAAAACCGCCTAAAATCGCATAATCTTCAATCTGTATATGTCCCGCCAAGGTGCTACCATTGGCGAAAACTGTCTGGTTGCCCACTATACAATCATGGGCAATATGGCAATAAGCCATAATCCAATTGTCATCCCCAATGCGCGTGACGCCGCCACCTTGCACCGTTCCTCGGTTGAAGGTACAATATTCGCGGATTTCATTGCGATCTCCGATTTCCAGCCAAGTATCTGGCTCTCCCCCATATTTTTTATCTTGGGGATCCTCCCCTATCGAGGCAAATTGGTAGATTTTATTCTCGCGCCCAATCCGTGTTGGGCCTTTAATGACCACATGTGGGCCTATCCAAGTACCAGCCGCGATTTGTACATCCGCGCCGATGATGGAATAGGCACCTATTTGGACATCACTATCCAAATCGGCTTTAGGATCAATCAGAGCGTGTTTGTCGATCAATTCTCAATGTCTCTTTTCATACACATCAGTTCAGCACTGGCAACCAGTTTATCATCTACTTTAGTGGTTGCCGCGTATTTCCACACACCACGGGTGGTGCGTAGCAGTTTGACTTCGATCAATAATTGATCACCCGGCTCAACGGGTTGTTTGAAGCGAGCCTTATCCACGCCAACCAGATAGTACAATGAGTTATCCTCTGGTTCTGCTTTTGCGGTTTTAAATGATAATATGCCTGTTGCTTGCGCCATCGCTTCGATAAGCAAAACACCAGGCATCACCGGACGGAGCGGAAAGTGGCCTTGAAAAAACGGCTCATTGTAGGTCACATTTTTAATGGCAACCAAGGACTCACCTATGGTGTAGTCAAGCACTCGATCTATCAATAAAAACGGATAACGGTGATGAAGGTGTTGAAATATCTGATGGATATCCATGCTATTCATAAATAACGCTTTCCAATTAGTTGCACTTCGCGTTTTCTAGGATTTGTAAACGTCGCGCCATCTCATCAAGTTGTTTGAATCTATGGTAATTTCGATGCCAATGTCGGTTAGGTTCTATCGCAGTGCCTGAAGAATAAAGGCCGGGCTTACGAATTGATTGTAACACGATTGAACCCCCCGTTACTTGCACATTATCCACCAATTCAAGATGACCCGCAATGCCCACGCCTCCACCAATCATACAATAACGACCTATACGAGTGCTACCGGCAATGCCTACACAGCCTGCCATCGCCGTATGTTCTCCAATCTGTACATTATGCCCAATTTGAATTTGATTATCCAGTCTCACGCCATTGCCAATCACTGTATCTTCTAAGGCCCCTTTATCTATGGTCGTATTGGCACCGATTTCTACGTCATCGCCAATGAGTACGCCGCCGAGTTGTGGGACTTTTACCCATTTCCCAGCATCGTTGGCATTGCCAAAACCATCTGAGCCAATTACCGCCCCCGGGTGGATAATCACTCCTTGTCCGAGTCGTGTGCCAACGCATAAGGTGACATTTGCCATTAATTGGCAATTATCGCCAATCTCAACTCCACTATCGATAACGCAGCCTGGGCCAATAGAAACTTCACGACCAATTTTGGCCCCCGCCTCAATGACGGCTTGCGCTCCCACCGAGACGGTGGAATCCAAAAACGCAGATGGACTCACCCATGCTGTTGGATGTATGCCGGGGTTTTTTGGAAGGGGTGGATTGAGCAAAGTAGCGGCGCGGGCATAACCTAAATACGGATTCTCCATCACCAGCATTGGCACTTTGCAAAAATGCCGATGAGAGCTGGCTAGAATCACTGCGGCAGCATGAGTATTCGCCAAATCTTGACGATACCGGCGACCATCGGTAAAAAAACTCACTTCTTGTGCGCCCGCCCCCTTCAACGAGGCGATACCTACAATCGGTAAGTCTTCTTTAGGAGAATCCTCTAATTTTGCACCAATCTGTGTCGCCAACTCGGCGAGGCTAATGGATACCTTCTTCATGTTGAATCATCTTATCTTTTTCCGCGAGCCTGCCGACGACGGAGTCTGCTCAATACTTGATTAGTAATATCAACACGTTTAGCGGCCCAAACCACGGCCTCAGTGAAGATCAAGTCATAATGCTCTGCCTTAGCCAAGTCTTGAATAACTTGGATAATGATTTTTTGAATTTTATCCAGTTCTTCATTGCGGCGGATGTTATAGTCTTCCCGAAACTCTTCCTGTTGCCGTTGTAATTCACGCTTTTTCTCCCTAATATCACGGCTGAGCTTACGCGCTTTGGATTCACTCATAATGGCAGCATCCTTAGCGAAGCGCTCTTCCAATTTTTTTATTTCCTGTTTGGCACTGACAAGTCTTCTTTGTCTAGGCGCAAATTCTCGCTCTAGGCGGCGATTAGCACTCTCAACTTGTGGGGCTTTGTCCATAACTTTGAGGGCATTGACAAAACCAATTTTCAGTTCCGCCGCCACCGGATAGGACAGGACACTGCAAAGTAGGCCAACAATAAGATTGTAATAATGATGCTTTTTCAATGGAAAACTCCGTAAGTCTTGTGCGTACCTTGCACGTTTTTTTACCAATTAAAGGTTGTACCAATAGTAAATTGAAACCTCTCAAGCCGATCATCCTCTTGACTCTTTAGAGGGATGGCATAACTGAAACTCAACAAACCTAAGGGCGTTAACCCGATAAGAGATAACCCCGTCGAATAACGCAACTGAGAAGTATCAAAGTCTTCATCGCCGCCATACACATTTCCGACATCTACAAATGCGGAAAACCTAAATGCTCGAACCTTTTCTAAAAAGGGTATTGGCATAATCAATTCCGCATTGCCAACCACTTTTAAATTTCCCCCAAAGGAGCGATCCTTAGAATCCGACGGCCCCAAGGAATTTTCCCGAAAACCGCGTACAGTGCGAGGCCCACCCGCCGTAAAATTCTCAAAAAACGGTAAATCTTCATCATCACCATAAGCTTCCCCAAATCCCAACTGACCCTTGAATAAGAAAATATAATCTTTTGTGAATGGATACAACCACTGGTGACGATAAGTCAATTTGTAATAACTGAGATCGCTAAACGGTAGAGCAACCTCGGCACTGATAGATTGTAACATGCCCTTATCGGGAAACAAGGCGCGATTACGTGTATCATATCGGAGGCTGGCAGAGAGGCGATATGAATTGTAGGTATCACCATTGGCATCAACAAAATCAAACACTTCTTGGGCACTCTCACCAGTGGTTTTCAGTGTCGTGTGATCAAAAGCCGCGCCTAGAGTAATATTATTATACTCCGTGATGGGCAAACCATAATTGAGAGTCGTACCATACGCATCAGTTGTATAGCGACTCAGGTTAGCTTCTTCAGCATCTGTGGTACGGTAAAACACCTTAAAACCACGACTCACACCATCTATCGTCGTGTAAGGATTAAAATAGGAAAAACTATAAACTGTGTTGACTTTGCTGTTGTTGAATTTTAGGCCAACACGTTTACCTGAACCTAAAAAATTATCTTGAGTGAGACTAGCATTGAATACTATCCCTTGAGTTTGTGCATAGCCAATACTTGCCATGATGTTGCTCGACGGCCTTTCCACTACCGTATAATCGATATCAACTTGATCATCCGTCACCCGCGATGTTTCAACCGTCACTTCTTCAAAATAACCCAAACGTTCTAAGCGAGTCAATGAGCGTTTCACATCTCTAGTAGAAATCCAGCCGCCTTCCATCTGACGCATTTCGCGGCGTAATACTTCATCTCGCGTCTTAGTATTGCCCTTAAAATTAATCCGTCGCACATAAACCCGTTTGCCCGGCTCAACAAAAAAGCTTAAAGCCACCGTTTTTTTATCAGAATCAATATCGGGCACAGGATTGATATTGGCAAAATAGTAGCCTTCATCGCCAATCCGTTCCTTAATGGCTTCCTGACTTCTAATGACTTTTTTGCGCGAAAACACTTCGCCCGGTTTGATGCTTATTTTGTCCAATAATTCAGCCTTAGATACGATTAATTTGCCCAATAGCTTTACATTAGAGACTGTATATTTGTCCCCTTCCGTGAGATTAATCGTGATATACACTTCTTTTTTATCTGGCGTAATCGAAACTTGGCGTGAATCAATATTAAAGTTAATATAGCCGCGATCTAAGTAGTATGAACGCAGTGCTTCCAAATCGGCTGCTAATCGTGGCCGTGAATATTGGTCATTTCCGCTGATAAATGAAAACCACCCGCTGGTACTCGATTTCATTTGGTCAAGGAGAACCTCATCGCTAACAGTCTGATTACCAACAAAATTAATTTGATGAATTCGCGCAACGGCCCCTTCAGAAATATCAATTTGTATCGCAACACGGTTGCGCTTGAGCGGTGTGACTGTTGATTTTATCTGCACACCATATCTGCCCAAATCCAAATATTGACGTTGCAATTCTAGCGCAACTTTTTCTAGCACAGAACGATTAAACACTCGCCCTTCCGCAAAACCAATATTTTTCAATGATCGGATCAAATCTTCAGTTTCGATTTCCTCATTGCCCGTAAAAGTCATTTTAAAAATAGCAGGGCGCTCCTCAACTCGCACAATCAAAACATTGCCTTCCCGCTCTAAGCGTACATCTTTAAAAAAACCGGTTTTAAACAAGGCGGAAATAGCACTACTGGCATTCTCTTGAGAAAAACGCTGACCCACTGTCACGGGCAAATAGTTAAACACCGTCCCCGCCTCAATTCGCTTTAAGCCTTTTAAGCGGATGTCTTCGACGACAAACGCTTCAAAGGCCAATGCTACGGAGTGCAAGAGCATAATGCTCAAAATGATAAATATCCTTCCGTATTTCATATTAGTTTAGTGCTAATTGAACAGCCGTTCCAAGTCGTTAAATATTGCTAGTCCCATCAAACAGATTAATAATGTCAATCCGATCCGTTGTAAGAAAAATTCCGCGTTTTCAGTGAGCGGATTGCCCTTAATCCATTCGATTAAATACAATAATAGGTGTCCACCATCTAGCAAAGGTACCGGTAACAGGTTGATGACGCCCAAGCTGACACTGACTAATCCTAAAAAGGATAAAAAAACAACTATCCCATATTGAGCCGACTGTCCCGCAAATTTGGCAATAGTAATAGGCCCACTAATATGCTCGTGCGAGATTTGCAAGGTCAACATTTTGACCATGACGCGCAACGTTAATACGCTGAGGTCCCAGGTTTTTTCAATACCCTGTGTGAATGAACGCCATAAATTATAACGTTCCGTCACAAAATACGGCGCATAGACTCCCATGCGCCCTTTACCGTTCACATTGTCGGGCCGAAGAATTAATTCTAGCGTTTGACCATTTCGTTCAATTACTGCGCGGAGGTCCTGTCCGGGACGTTCACTGACATAGTTTGCCCAAGCACTCCAATCGCCCATCGGTTGATTATCCATGCTAATAATTTTATCACCACGCTGTAATCCCGCCCTTTCAGCCGCACTGTCTGGCGTAATTTCACCGATTATTGCCGGCCAATGTCTGCTGTCAAGTGGCTGCATGCCTAGTTTCTTGAAAAACTCCCCTTGTGCAATATCGTCAATTGTCATTCCCTGTAAATTCAAAATTAATTCAGACTCATAGCCTTGCTCATTTTTCACGGAATATACAAACTCTTTTTTATCATCAACCAGTTGCTGCAAGGTCGTTTGCATGACACTCTCCCAACGCCCTGTCGCTTGCTCATTGACCGCAATAATCTGGTAGTTAGGCCGAAATCCCGCTTGTTCCGCTAAACTTTGGGGTGTCACCTCTCCTACCACTGCTGCTATGCCCGTCACTCCGATCATATACATCACTGTGTAAGCGACGATGGCGAACAAAAAATTAAAAAGGGGGCCAGCGACAACAATGGCGGCACGCACTCCCAAGGGTTGTTGATTAAACTCTCGGTGCAATTCGGAAGGCGCAACTTCGCCTTCGCGCTCATCAAGCATTTTGACGTAGCCGCCCAAGGGGAGGGCTGCAATGACAAATTCGGTTTGATCTTTGCCAAAGCGGCGCGACCATAGCGGTTTTCCAAAGCCGACTGAAAAGCGCAGGATTTTTACGCCTAAACGCCGTGCGACCCAGTAGTGACCGAATTCATGTACGGTTACTAATATGCCGATAACGACGAGAAAAGCGAGTATTGCTTGTACGAATGATAACATAGTTTAATTATTGCTTTAATTTAAGGATTCTCTCTACATACGGCCTCTTGAGCCAACTCACGCGCCTTCGCATCATCTTCAAGAATCATGTCCAATGACTTAGCAACACGGCCACTCGCGTGGGATAAGGTAGTTTCAATCACTTTAGGAATAGCTGTAAAGCGCAAACGTTCTTGCAAAAAGGCTTGTACTGCTACTTCATTGGCGGCATTCAAAATCGTGCTAGTCGTGCCACCCGCTAACATGGCCTCTGTGGCTAACTTTAAACAAGGAAAACGCCCAAAATCAACGGCCTCAAAATCCAAACGGGCAATATCAATTAGATTTAAACGGGGGACACCTGATTCAATACGTTGAGGCCAAGCCAACGCATAAGCAATCGGAGTTCGCATATCTGGATTGCCTAACTGTGCCAGCACCGATCCATCAATATATTCAACCAGTGAATGTATGATACTTTGTGGATGTATTACTACCTCTATCTGCTCAGGTTGTGTGGAAAATAACCAACAAGCTTCAATGATTTCTAATCCTTTATTCATCATAGTCGCCGAATCCACCGAAATTTTGCGCCCCATATTCCAATTTGGGTGGGCACAAGCCTGATCAGGGGTAACATCATGCAATTGTTCAATTGGATAAGTGCGAAAAGGTCCCCCAGATGCTGTTAGCAGGATACGACTGACTCCCCCGCCCTGCTGGGGTGGCATACACTGAAATATTGCATTATGTTCACTATCAATCGGTAACAACTCAGCCCCATGTTCGCGCACCGCGTCCATAAACAATTGCCCTGACATGACCAAGGCTTCTTTGTTAGCCAGCAAGATACGTTTACCCGCTTGTGCCGCAGCTAAGGTGGGCAATAATCCAGCACCACCAACTATCGCTGCCATTACCATATCTACCTCAGGCAAACTCGCTACCTGACTGAGTCCCTCCGCGCCGCTTAAGACTTGCACAGAGGCATTGTTCTTTTTTAAAGTTTGCTCAAGTCGCGCTGCTGCATCCGAATCCGCCATCACCGCATAGCGGGGCGACCATTCCAAACAGAGGGTCGCTAAACGGTCAACCTGTCGGTGCCCTGTCAGCGCGATAACTTCAAATTCATCTGGATGCCGTTTTATGACATCGAGAGTATTTATACCGATGGTGCCGGTGGCGCCCAGTATAGTAATATTTTTCAAAATATACTTCCTACGCGATGTTCAGTAAAATAAGGCCACTCACAAAAATGGGTGCTGCCGAAGTGAGGCTATCAATGCGGTCAAGTATGCCACCATGGCCGGGCAATATTTGACCACTATCTTTCATGCCCGCTTGACGCTTAAGTTAAACTTGGCACTATAGGTCACTGTCTTTACCTACTTCGCAACCTTGCGTTCACCCCATAATGCCAGTCTTCAAAACCGTGCTTGAGACTTTCGACCTCACACGGCTCCTCGGATTCATGCCATCTGGCATGAGCGTCTCTTTCAATCAGTCGGACGCTATAACTTGTGTCTTGCACGAAGACATGGGCTCATTAGAACGTTACTACCCATGTCTTAGCTACTATAACCCGCATCAATAAAACACTCGCTCGTCTTTGTGCGTGTTACCACTATCGAACTGATTTTTTCCGTAGTGTTTCAGGCTTTTGATTTCTTCCGCGTGTCGCCTGTCGTGACAATGACGGTGCATGAGTACTAAG
>JBDLJY010000106.1:0-18529 GCA_039714115.1 Pseudomonadota bacterium
ATAGTGATTGGGGAGGGAGACTCATCGACTCTCCCCCAAGCTCCAATGCCATTAAGTTAAGGTGGGGACTACCGTTCGTAGTAGGCGATTTATCGCCTACTAACCAAGGAGAAAAAAAAATAATGTCCAAAACTTCAAAATTAACCATCATCACCACCAAGAAAAAAGAAAAAAAGGTGATGATTATAGTAGCTACCAAAAAGGGTAGTACCCAATTGCCAGTCCGGGGACTGAGTAGCGAATTAGAGGCTAAATTCAAAACGCATCCTGATAGCTTAAATAACATGGAAGTCGAATATGAAATGGAAAAAGGATTGATCACAAAAATTTGGGAAAAAGGAGCTATATGGCAGGGAAAATTGTACACGCCGCCGCCGCCGCGCAAAAAGTCCCAAGGGAGGAAAAAAGCTTTTCGAGCAGAACGAATGCAGCCCCGTTGTCTGAATTTGTCAGAGAGTTTTCATAATCCCTACAATTTTGTGCCGGCTTTACCTAGAGATCAGGTAAACAATGAATTAGGTGACCATGTGCCGCAGGGTCAACATATTTATCATGCCGATCTCTGGTCAGGTTGGATTGAGGTCGAATTAAGGACAATAACTCCTTTATTAATTCTTGATGCTGCGCGAGCTTTAGTTAATAGAGATGAACATAAAACCTTCCCAGTGCGCGTCGATGCTAAGGGAGTACCTTATTTACCGCCCACCTCTATCAAAGGGATGTTACGTTCAGCCTATGAGACTGTAACAAACAGCCGATTAGCTGTTTTTGAAAAACGTAATGAACGATTAGCTTATCGTATGAATGCTCGCCTTGGTATTCAAATGCTGCCTGCCGTGGTAGAAAAAGGCCCGAGCGGATTAGAATTGCGCTTATTGTCTAATAATACGCCTATGAACGAAAATGGTTCTCCGCTCAATGGATTAATGTATGCGGCATGGTTGCCACGTTATCATAAATATTCTCCCAAAGTGCTTTATCAATCAGATAAGCATGAATCTCAACAAGCTTTGCGATATCCTGATGGTAGTTTGCCGCAACATGGCGAACCCGTTTGGGTTCGCTGTCAGCAACAGCAACACCGAAGTGGGTATTTTTCATATTCTCAAGTCACCGATATTCGCCGAAGAACGTCGGATGAAGCGGTGCCACCCGGCTATCAGGCGGGCATTGTCTGCGTGACGGGCCGCAATATGATGAATAAGCATGAAGAGCGCGTATTCTTGCTCAGCCGACAAGATCCAAGGGTCGAATTATCCCCTGATTTGCTTGAAGGTTGGGAAATTTTGATTAGAAATTATCAAAACATTCATGCGGATGAGATACAACAAAGAAACAGAGATGGGCAGAGTCCAGACGCTTATTTGGGCCATGAGCCGGGTAAAACCGGTTGGTCACGCCAAGTTTATACGTCGGATGCGCTTGAATTGAAGGAAGGTAGTTTGTGCTATGCACGGGTAGAAAATCATCAGAGTTTAAAGATATTAGGTTTGTATCCGGTGATGATTTCCCGTGATTTATTTAATGATAGTCCAGCGGATTTATTGGATTCTAGCCTTCATCCGGCGAGGGATATTTCTGAACTGTCTCCCGCTGAACGAGTATTCGGTTGGCTGAATCAAAACGGTAAAGGGGGATGGCGGGGTCAGCTACGTATTGAGTCTGCTGAATGTGAACAAGGCGAAGAAGCGATTGAGCATTTAAGTGGTGAAGGTATTCCGTTGCCCATTTTAGGCGAACCTAAGCCTCAATTGGCCCGTTTTTATGCAGCGCGTAATCCTCAAGGGGAGCCCTTACCTGATAATCAAGAGATGGTCGCTTGTTATCAAGATAAGAAGCAAGGTTTACGGGGGCGCAAAGTGTTCCCACATCATGCTCATCTTGCCAATTTGCATGATTATTGGGTTGATCCGATAGAGGATCGTACTCAAAAGCCTATTGTTCATCAAGCTAAGAAATATTATCAAGAGTATCGCCGCCCAACGCTGAAAGATGAGCAGGGTAAAGATAAAACCCGTGACAGTCAAAATCGCTCGGTACAGTCTTGGGTGAAGCCAGAGACGAGTTTTCGCTTTAGGATGCATATTAGTAATTTGTCTAGCGTCGAATTAGGGGCATTATTGTGGTTGCTGCATTTGGATGAGGGTCATTATCATCGCTTAGGTAGTAGTAAGTCGTTGGGATTTGGTAGTGTTCAATTGAAAATCAAGGAGATGAAATTGGGAAAGGGAGAAGATTGGGCGGCGTTTTATCGAAATTTTATGACGATTGAGCAACCTTATCTGCGTGATACTGTGGAGTTGATTGATGCTTATAAGACGGCGGTGGAAGAGGCTTATGGCAAGTCTTTTGAGCAAGTGCCTTTTATTAAGGCTTTTCGTGTAGCTTTACAGGGTTTTAAAGATGATTTACCGATGCATTATCCACGCTTGTCGGAGAAACCGAATCCAAAAGGTGAGAGTTTTAAGTGGTTTGTAGAGAATGAGAGGACTAAGGGGCCTCATTTGGCTTTACCGTCTTTGGAGGATGAGCGGGGATTGCCGTTGTTGGATTCTTAAGGTTCGTAGTAGGTAGGCGATAAATCGCCTACTACGAACGTTAAATCTGATCTGTGCCGGACGGGGTTTGCAACCATATCCATTAAGTTAAGGATAACTGATTGATTTTGAAATAAAAAAATCTGTGCAGGAAGGGTTTTTTTCGTTGTGTGGAGCTTAAGGAGCAGAGCGGATTTCCTCCTGTAGGGAACTTTCAGTCGATGGTTTCGGGAAATCCGCTCCGCTCCATTCCCGAAACAACAGCAAAAGCGTAACCAGGTCTGTATTTGACTTTGACCTGGCAGGTTTTGTTATGATCAGCCTGCCAGGTCTTGTTTTGAAGTTGACTAAATTATTTTATGCACGTTCCTTAGCTTGTGCGACTGAGCAGTATCAAGGCTGGTATCGTTTATACGGACAAAAAATATAAATCCAGTGCCTTATCGCTCAATACGTTCAAGGGCGTAAAGGATTGTCGTGTGGACGGCTGTTTTCAGGAACTTGTTTTGACCGATTATACTGTGCAACAATTGTTGGATATTGATCCAAAGCTGATTGTGTTGGCACCGTTCACTCTCGCCACAACTACAAAAAAAGAGAGTGTGTTGTCGAAAGGTCGAGAATGGGGTGATGAAGTGACGCAAGTCTTTCCACCCAAGCAACAGCAGTCTGCGTTGAATGCCTCTTTGCCAGTTTTTAAAAATGCCGAAAAATCACTGGTTAAAGAAGGGAAAATAGGACATAGTATGCTGGTTTCTGTTCTATCAATCTTGGCTATAATAACAGGGCAATCTCTTGCCTTAACAGTCGCTATCTTTTTCTACCATTTTGGTGGAAAATTTTTGGCAAAGACTCAAGATCATTCAAAAAAAATGCTCACCCATCTGTTTGATCAACAGCCCAGTAAAGTATGGATTTTAAAAAATAAAGTTGAAATTGAAGTCCCCTTAAAGGATGTTTGTATAAACAAGTCGCTAAGCCATTATTAGGAATAAGCGCATTTGGTTTGCCTATTGTAGGTGCGGTAGGTTCTACAGCTATTCTTAACAGTAGTTTTGGAAATCGTGTCAGATTGGCAGCCCCTCTTGGTGTGCTTAATCATCTTAATTTAGCAGCTCATAAAGGTATTCTCATTAAGGATGGACGCGCCCTTGAGGAATTAAACCGAGTCGATACTATACTTTTTGACAAAACGGGTACTTTAACTGAAGAACAACCTGAAGTTGGGCAAATCATTCTTTGTGACGATTATAACGAAAATGATCTTTTAATTTATGCCGCTGCGGCAGAAGGCAAGCTAAAGCATCCCATTGCCAAGGCTATATTGAAAAAAGTCAAGGAGTCTAACCTCACCTTGCCAGACATAGAAGATTCTCAATACCAAATTGGCTTAGGCATCACGGTGTTCTTTGAAAATAAGACTATCAGAGTGGGTAGTCTTCGTTTTATGAAAACGCTAGGCATTGCCATACCAGAGAAAATAGAAAAAGCAATGACGCATTCTCATAATAATGGTCATTCTTTGATTATGGTTGCTATCAATAATGAAATCAAAGGGGCGATTGAAATACAAGCCTCAGTGCGCCTTGAGGTGAAACAAATTATAAGTGGTTTGCGGCAACGTGGTATCAAACATATTGCTATCGTGTCAGGTGATCATAAGCATCCTACCGAAAAACTGGCCAAACATTTAGGTATGGATAGTTATTATTATGATGTTCTGCCAGAAAACAAAGCTCTGATTGTTGAACAATTGCAGAAAAAGGGCAAGGTAGTTTGTTTTATTGGAGATGGTGTTAACGATGCTATTGCCATTAAAAAAGCAAATGTGTCTATTTCCTTGAAGGGAGCCGCGTCTATTGCAACTGATCTCGCTCAAGTTATTTTAATGGATGGTAGCTTGTCCAATTTGTGCGAACTCTTTGATATTGCTAAAAGTTTAGATAAAAATTTGCGAAAGACGTTTATGATTCTCTCTGCCCCAGTGATATTGAATATGGGAGGTGCCTTTTTTTTACACTTTAATCTGATGATTACTGTTATCACTAATAATATATCTTTTTTATTTGGCTTAGTGAATTCACAAAAGCAGCAAATTAAAAAAAAGAATAATTAGGTAGTTACAATATTTTGATGAGGTTACTATGAAAATAGCCGTGACAAAAGAAACACGCCATAACGAAAAAAGAGTTTCTATCGTGCCTGAAGTCGCTAAACGTATCATTGCTCTGGGAACGGAGGTTATTGTTGAAACGGGTGCTGGTGAATGTGCTGGTTTTGGCGACGAGGCTTATTGTACCAATGGAGCCACCATCGCTTATGATAAAATCCACTTATATCAAGATGCAAATATAGTTTCATGGGTAAAACGCCCTGAAAATGAGACTGAGGAATTACGGCATATTCCATCCAATGCTATGATAGTGGCCTTTTTTGATCCCTTAAAATTCGGCCAGCACCTTCAGTATTTTGCTCAAAAAGGGAGCACTACAATGGCTTTAGAATTGTTACCTCATAATACAGAAACCGAAAAAATGGATGCTTTCTCAGCCATGGGAAAGTTTGCGGGTGAAATCGCTTATCAAAATGCGCTGACAACGCTTACTTTGCAAGCACAGATAAGAAGAGCATTAACTATTTTAATTATTGGTTCAGGCAACGTCGGGATGGCAGCTGCTAAAAAGGCACACCAAGAAGGTAATAGGATCATTATTGTTTCAACCAACGCCAAATATCAATCTTTTATTGAAGAAAAATTGTTTGGTGTATTTGTGTTATTAGCCAAGGATTTGGTTAAGCAACAAGAGAGAGTACAAGAACTTATTTCCGAGTACAAACCCGATATCATTATAACAAGCGCTCGTCGGTACGGACAAAAATCACCTAAATTGATTACCGATGCTGCAATTGATGCAATGAAGCCCTGTACGGTGATAGAAGATTTAACCGCCAGTTTGGGTGGAAATACGCCATTTACTCAGGCTGATCAAGAAATAAAAGTTAAAAATAATGTTCTCATATCTAATAAGTCAAATTATCCTAGTCAACAACCAAGCAAGGCTAGTGAATCTTATGCAGAGTGTTTTTGGCATCTTTTGAAACATGTTATCACACACACCCATACAGAACCCAATTATGATATTAGCACCGATCCTCTATTGAGCAGGACAATTGTGACACATCAAGGGAAACTTTGCTTTACACCACGTATAAATATCACTATTAAGCAGTGATGTGACAAGAACTTCTGTCTCCTCGGTACTTAATCTAATACGTACAAAACGTACTGTTATAGTTTCTGGTAATCCTAATGCTTTACACTTATTTTTAACATCCCCATTAGCCGTTAAAGTAGCTTTTTTACTATCGGTGACATACTGTTTAAACAGTTGTTGCGCTGGTTTGAATGAGCTTTTAGAGCAACGCCCAGCAAACTGTCTATTAAATTTCACCAGAGAAGCTAAAAAAATAGCTCGTACTGGTGTAATTACGATCAAATATAATAAGATCATTAGCTTGTGTATGTTCAAGATGTTCCAAAGCTAAGTTAACCTCGTATGCTTTAGCAGGCGCAAGACAAGCATCGACAACAACTTTATTAAGGGGATCGTACATCACAGAGGCGAGCGCATACCCATGCGAACCAGTTATTTTCTTGTTGTTGCCAACCGTTGCCTTAAATTTGATGGTACCAAATTCATCTAGAATCTCTGTGGTATTAGGTAGGTGGATTTTAGAGCCGTCGATTGCTAATAGACGAAAGCCCCATGCTTTTTCATAATCGCTATCGTTGTAAAGAACATTCATCTCAAGCACAGCTTTTTTGTTTAACGTTACAAATGCTGTGGCTTTTAAGACGTGCTTGGCTAAAAGCACTCTTTGTTACCAAAACCCGCCAGTTTGCTAGCTTTTTGAAGAACTCATTTAAAACTAGCTGTAGCGGCTTTATGACTAATAAAAACAAGTCTTTGTTGTTGTCTGTCTGGTGAGATGGTAAATAGTCGGTGTCTCAGTATTTAAAAATATCAAAAATCAAACGTTACGGACGGGGTTGTAAACCCGTCCAGCACAAAAGTTGTATTTGTTGCTGCCATGCATGCATTCTTTGCTCAGCGTGGGAACGAGAAAAAACAAGTCTTTGTGTGATTGTTATTTTCTCATTAATTTTTATTATTTAATAAAAACAAGATTTTAATATAACTGTAATTTTTTCGTCATTGTTGTTGTCTGTCTGGTGCGGAGTCGGTGTCTCAGAGCTAATGCCATATCGTTATAAAGGGTTATAGCCAGGCGACCCGCAAGCCCACGTCGTCGAAGCGGAAGGCCGGCCTCCCGTCGCCGCGGTTCGCCGAGCGCATCCACGCCGCGACGCCGTCCCAGGAGCCGCCGCGCAAGGACAAACGGTTTGATTTTCCTTCCTTTTTCCATCCAAAGCATTTGGCGAAAAACCCTTTTTCTTTTTCTTTTTCTTTCCAAACACGCCCATCACTAGGCGCCCCCTCATAGTTATCATGCCAAGGTTCAGCACACCATTCCCAAACATTCCCGTGCATATCGTACAATCCAAAAGCATTCGGCGGAAAGCTTCCTACGTCAGTTGTTTGCTTACGATAAACACCCTTTGACCCTGATCCATAAGTAGAATCACCATAGCAGTTAGCTAAATCAGTAGTAATCGTCTCCCCAAAATAAAAAGGTGTCGTCGTACCCGCACGACAGCTATATTCCCATTGCGCTTCACTCGGCAAGCCATAGCTTTTGCTCGTTTTCTCGGAAAGTCGCTGACAAAAGGCGACCGCTTCATCATAAGAAACCATTTCCACCGGACGATTGTCCCCTTTAAAATAGGACGGATTATTCCCCATCACCGCCTCCCACTGTGCTTGAGTGACGGGATATTTGCTGATATAGAAGGGTTCTATTGTCACTTTATGTTGTGGCTCTTCCCTACCATTACTCCATCTGCCTTCTTCAGTTTCAGGTGAGCCCATCATAAACGTACCGCCCGGAATATACACCATTTCTAAAATGACACCCTTACCCAAATCTTCCGTTTGATAGCGGGCTTGTTTGCGTTCCCGGTGAGTGATTTTTCCCTTGGCATTGACGGTGACGGTTTCAAATTCAAAAAAATGGCCATCTGTTGTTATTTTCTTTTCAGTGTCAGTGGACCAATGGGCCCTTTTTTGTTCCTTTTTCGTTTTAATTTCAGCTTGCCGTTTTCGCTCTTGTTCGTACCAGACGGAAAATTGCGCCATTAATTCTGATAATAATTGGCTACGAGTTTGCCAAGCGGATTGGGTTTGTTGTTGCAAGGCGGCTTGTGTGTGGGCACATTGACGCTCATCAGATCGGATGATCTCGTGGAAAAAATAGAGTATGGCTTTGCCCAAGAGATCTTCTTGACTGAGAAAGGCGGCTAATGTCTCCGGAACGGGCGCGAACTGCTGTATTTGTTCTAGCACTAATTGGGTGATAGTGCCTTGATAATTAATAAGGGCGGCTAAGTCGGCTTGGGTGAATTGTTGGATCTGAAATAACTGATCTTTGTGTTTAATCAGTTGATTGAGTTGTTCAATGAATTGTTGGCGTAATGATGATAAAGCGTCGCTTGGTATGCCACGTTGTTGGGCAAATGGTTGTAAATAGTTGATTTCAATGGGGTCAGCAAAATCGCGGGTTATTTTGGAATGGAGTATTTTTTGGTCAGGGGCAGCGAGCCCGACGGTGATGGCGGTGATGGCATAGCCGTAGCTATCTTGATAGCCTTTGGTGATCTCATCGGCTCGGAAGGTGAAATGTTCTTTGAGGATTGAGATGGCTTTGCTGTTGTCTTCGATGATGATGTCCGACAGGAGTGTGCTTAAACCGGATTCTATTAGGGGTGGCATGGTTTTTTTCCTTTGCGGAGATAGTCTGAAAATTTGACATTTACAAAAAAACGCAGATCTAAAATTGTTATATATATAAGAGTCAAAATGAAGCCGATCTGGAAAATGGGGGTAAAATTATAAAATATAATAAAAACAAGTAGTTATGTTAGTTTTATTTTGTCGTGACATTATTCTTTAATAAAAACAATACTTTAATAAAACTGTAATTTTTTCGTCATTATTAAGGCTCGTAGTAGTCGCTTTAGTGACTACTATATGGCATTGAGTTGCAAACTCAATACCATTAAGTTAAGCAGCCTTATATCATAAGGGGTTTGTGCGGCCAGCATCCCAGCTAGGGCTTGCGAGCAAAAAATGATACCTTGAACGCCTCTTTAATGAGAATAATGATTGGACAATAGCGAATTTAATCTTTTGACAAGCTGTAATCAACATTTTTCGTATATTTAAGCTTGTGTGTGGGCACATTGACGCTCATCTTTGCGGATGATCTCGTGGAAAAAATAGAGCATGGCTTTGCCCAAGAGATCATCTTGACTGAGAAAGGCGGCTAATGTCTCACTAATTGGGTGATAGTGCCTTGATAATTAATAAGGGCGGCTAAGTTGATCTTTGTGTTTAATCAGTTGATTGAGTTGTTTGCGTAATGCGTCGCTTGGTATGCCACGTTGTTGGGCAAATGGTTGTAAATAGTTGATTTCAATGGGGTCAGCAAAATCGCGGGTTATTTTGGAATGGAGTATTTTTTGGTCAGGGGCAGCGAGCCCGACGGTGATGGCGGTGATGGCATAGGCGTAGCTGTCTTGGTAACCTTTGGTGATCTCGTCGGCTCTGAAATGTTCTTTGATGATGATGTCCGACAGGAGTGTGCTTAAGCCTGTTTGTATTAGGGATGGTAATGGCATGGCTGTTTTGTTTTCCTTTGAGTTTATTCGCGGCAACGATAGGGTTGCAAACCCAATGCCATATCGTGCAGATCATCTGAGATTTCCAGCAAAATTATCTAAACTAAATAATCAGGTGGATAGGCTTATTTAATAAAAACAATACTTTAAGATTATGTGTAATTTTTTCGTCATTGTCGTATCTTGGTGATTTACCTCCAGCCAGTCTCGGTGTTTCGTCCAAAATAAATTTTGGACTCCGATTTTTATCTTATAGCGAAAAAATCGGATTTATAGCGACTAAGTTGGGCGAGATTTTACGGCGGTTGCAAACCCCTAAAGCACAGAAATCAATACGAGATCAAGCCTATTTTTGGGCAACAGTAGGCGATAAATCGCCTACTATGAACAGGTAATTTTCCTTGGGATTGCCTACCTTCCATGATTGGATTTAACCGATTTAGAGTTATTATTCCCACTTTAATAGCAAGTGTCATTTTTTCGTCATTGTTGTTTGTCTGGTGGTTTTATCTCTGCTGATAATTAATCCTTGTAGTTTTCGGCGAGTCTACGGATGATACTACCCGAAAGCCGAAGATGGCGTATCGCACGATTGAGGAGTTCCTGTTGCGGATGGCGGAATAGGTGCTCCACGGGACGTTGAACCAGGAGCCGCCACGCAGTACTCGCTTCTCTCTAAATAATTTGGCGAAAAATCCTTTTTCCCAAACACGCCCATCGTTTGGCGCCCCTTGATAGTTGTCATGCCAAGGATCGGCACACCATTCCCAAACATTGCCGTGCATATCGTATAATCCAAAGGCATTCGGGGGAAAGTTTCCTACGTCAGAAGTGGAATTGGCATCGTAGTTGGCTAAATCAGTAGTAATCGTTTCCCCAAAATCAAATGGTGTTGTCGTACCCGCACGACAGGCATATTCCCATTGCGCTTCACTCGGCAAGCTATACTTTTTGCCCGTTTTTTTGGAAAGTCGCTGACAAAAGGCGACGGCTTCATGCCATGAAACCCTTTCTACCGGACGATTTTTCCCTTTGAAGCGAGACGGATTGTTCCCCATCAGTGTTTGCCATTGTGCTTGTGTGATGGGATATTTGCTCATATAGAAGGGTTTTATTGTCACTTGATGTTGTGGGTTTTCATCGCTAGAGCGGCTTTTTTCGTTTTCAGGTGAACCCATCCTGAATGTACCAGCCGGAATATATACCATTTCTAAATTGATATTATTATTTAAATCTTCTGTTTGGTAGCGGGCTGGTTTGTCGAATTGGTGCTCAGTCCAAGATTTATCTTGGATGTTCTTGCTGCGGTTTGGGTTCCTATTTATAGTCTTTTCTAATTGATTTACCAAATGACGTATGATGCTTTTGATGTTTTTGATGTCGTTATGCACTTGTTCTTTTTTTTCAAAGAGTTGTGCAACGCCGTTGAGTAGTTGTTCGAGCTGGTGATTTAATAGTTCGCGCCAGGCGGAAAATTGGGTTGTTATTTCTGATAATAATTGGTTACGGGTTTGCCAAGCGGATCGGGCTTGTTGTAAGTGTTGCAGCTGCGCGATTTCAACAATTTGCGTTGATTGTGAGGCGAAAGCTTGATTGAGATTGTCTTGGGCGGTTTTGAGTGCGGTTTCGAGATTTTGCTCCGAGAGCGTTAAACCTTCTCGTTGTAAGGCGGCTTGAATTTTTGCGGCGTGTTCATCTTTGCGGATGAGTTCGTGGAAAAAATAGAGTATGGCTTTGCCTAAGAGATCGTTTTGACTGAGAAAGGCGGCTAATGTCTCATCCACTTTGGTTAAGCTTTGCAATTGGGCTAGTACTGATTGGGTGAGGGGTTTGGTGCTTTGATAATTGAGCAGGGCGGCTAAGTCGGCTTGGGTGATTTGTTTGAGTTGAAAAAGTTGATCTTTGTATTTAATCAGTTGATTGAGTTGTTGGCGTAATGATGATAAATCGTCGCCGCGTTGTTGAGCTAATTGTTGTAAATAGTTGATTTCAATTGGTTCAGCAAAATCGCGGGTGATTTTGGAATGGAGGATTTTTTGGGTGAAGGCGATTTTTTGGTCAGGGGTAGCGAGCCCGAGGGTGATGGCGGTGATGGCATAGCCGTAACTGTCTTGATAGCCTTTGGTGATTTCGTCGGCTCTGAAATGTTCTTTGAGGATTGAAATGGCTTTGCTGCTGTCAGCGATGATGATGTCCGACAGGAGTGTGCCTAAGCCTGTTTGTATTAGGGGTGGTAGTGGCATGTGTTTTTTTCCTTTGGTTTTATAACGGTTCTTGGAGTCCAAAATTTATCTTGGACGAGTTGCGCTTTAGTACAGACAACATAGTACAGGGATTAAATAATAATAAAGGGTTATAGCCTGGCGAGACGAAACCCCACGGAGCCGTCGCGGCCGACGACCGAGTTCCGGCCGCGGTAGGTCACCCGCACGTTCCACTGTTCGTTGAGCCACGAACCGCCGCGAATCACAGCAAGGCTGTTTGATTTTCCTTCTTTTTTCCTTCCAAACAACTTGGCTAAAAACCCTTCTTCTTTTTCTTCGTCTTCCCAAACACGCTCATCACTAAGCGCCCCTTCATAGTTATCATGCCAAGGATCAGCACACCATTCCCAAACATTCCCGTGCATATTGTACAATCCAAAGGCATTCGGCGGAAAGCTTCCTACTTCCGTTGTTTGCTTACGATAAACACCCTTTGGGCCTGATCCATAAGTATAATTACCATAGTAGTTAGCCAAATCAGTAGTAATTGTCTCCCCAAAATAAAAAGGTGTAGTCGTACCCGCACGACAGCTATATTCCCATTGCGCTTCACTCGGCAAGCCATAGCTTTTGCCAGTTTTCTCGGAAAGTCGCTGACAAAAGGCTACCGCATCATGCCATGAAACCGTTTCTACCGGACGATTCTCTCCTTTAAAGTAAGACGGATTATTCCCCATCAACGCTTCCCACTGTGCTTGAGTGACGGGATATTTGCTCATATAGAAGGGTTCTATTGTGACTTTATGTTGTGGCTCTTCAGCACTCCAGTGGCCTTTTTCATTTTCAGGTGAACCCATCATAAATGTACCACCCGGAATATACACCATTTCCAAATTGACACCATTACCCAAGTCCTCGGTTTGATGGCGGGCTTGTTTGCGTTCCCGGTGAGTGATTTTTCCATTGGCGTTAACGGTGACTGTCTCGAATTCAAAAAAATTGCCTTTTTCAGCTTGACGTTCACTTACAATCTCTTCTAACTGACTCACCAATTCCCGCGCAGAATCCGGTCGATTTTGTCGCTCATCTTCAACACAATCGCACAATAAATCACGCAACGCTTGCACCTTTGGCAAATCGCGTTCCCTAAACGGATGTGGTCTTATCGCGCCCTCAATATATTCCGTCACGAAATAAGCCCGATCTTTGTTCGCATAACCATAATCTAGCGGTTTTGGCACAAATTCACTGGCGATGTCGCATAGTTGTTTTACGCCGTTGAGTAGTTGTTCGAGCTGGTGATTTAAGAGTTCGCGCCAAGCGGAGAATTGCGCCGTTAATTCTGATAATAATTGGCTACGAGTTTGCCAAGCGGATTGGGCTTGTTGTATGTTTTGCAATTGTTGTGCGATTTCAACCAATTGCGTTGATTGTGAGGCAACTGCTTGATTGAAATTATCATGGACGGTTTTGACAGCGGTTTCGATATTTTGCACCGAGAGCGTTAAACCTTCTCGTTGTAAGGCGGCTTGAGTTTTAGCTACGCGCTCATCTTTGCGGATGATCTCGTAGAAAAAATACAGCATAGCTTTGCCCAACAAATCCTCATAACTGAGAAAGGCGGCTAATGTTTCATCCACTTTAGTTAAGCTTTGCAATTCAACTAACACTGATTGAGTGAGAGTTTCGGTGCTTTGATAATTGATCAGGGCAGCTAAATCGGCTTGAGTGAATTGTTGGAGCTGAAATAGCTGATCTTTGTGTTTAATCAGTTGATTGAGTCGCTCAATGAATTGTTGGCGTAATGCGTCGCTTGCTATGTCACGCTGTTGGGCAAATGGTTGTAAATAGTTGATTTCAATTGGTTCAGCAAAATCGCGGGTGATTTTGGAACGGAGGATTTTTTGGACGAAGGCTAATTTTTGGTCAGGGGCAGCCAAGCCGACGGTGATGGCGGTGATGGCATAGCCGTAACTGTCTTGATAGCCTTTGGTGATTTCATCGGCTCGGAAGGTGAAATGCTCTTCGAGGACTGAAATAGCCCCGCTGCTGTCAGCGATGATGAAGTCTGACAGGAGTGTGCTTAAGCCTGTTTGTATTAGGGGTGGCATGTGTTTTTTTCCTTTGGTTTTATGAGAAACAAAAATCCTATTTTTCAGAACAGATTCTGGATTTTTTAAGAACCGTCATCCTAACTTGCGCTCCGGTAGCGGCGGCGGTACGGATTGCCTCGGCTTCAGGAGTGCCGTAGGTAAGGACATGGTCTTTTCCGGCGTCTTAAACCACACGGTACGCGCAGCAGTTTTTTTCTGTTACCAAATGTGATTTGTAGCGACGCTATTTTGGAGTCCAAGGTTTATCTTGGACTCCTGGGTTTATCCTTTATGACATAGTTAAACTTGGCACTTAAGCCCGATTGATTTATCAAAATCCAAAACCAACAACCGTCACATCATCCTGCCGATCATGCTCGCCTTTATAATCATTAAAAGCCTCAAGCATTTTATCAGATTGTTCATCAAAGGCGTATTGGCTATTTTCCATCAGCAGTTTTCTAAAACGCTTATTACCAAAAGGAAAACGTTTTTGCCCCCCCAGTTGTTCCAAAAAACCATCAGTTGACATATAAAAGGACATGCCCTGTTCAATCGAGAGCGTGTGCGTGCTAAAGGTAAAATCCAAGTTGGATTTTTTATAACCCAAGCTTTGTTTATCGCCGGCAATGATATTCAGTTGCCCCTTTTCAATATAATAAAGCGGCAATTTAGCCCCCGCAAAGATCAAGGTTTTTTCCTGTGGTTTGATCCAACAAATGGCGGCATCTAAACCATCATTCGATTCGGCATGTTTAGTATCCTGTTGCAGCGAGGTTTTGACCAGATAATTCAAGCGTTTCAGGATGTCAGCCGGATGATGGCAATTTTCATCCCGTGTGATTCTTCTTAGACTGGTTGAAGCCACCATAGTCATAAACGCACCGGGGACACCATGCCCGGTACAATCTATAACAGCAACAATAAAGCCATCATCAAAAGACTCCGCATATAACATATCGCCACCGACAAGCCAATGCCAGTATGATAAACCGGCTTTATATCATAAGGGGTTTGTACGGCTAGATACTGCTACCGTGACAATCTGGTATAAAATGATACATTGAACACTTTTTCAATGAAAAAAATGATTGAATGATAGTGAAAAGAACAGGGATTTCTTACATACACTTACGATTCGTAATTAACTTGTTTAGTATATTTAATTGAAATATCAATAGTTTAATTTGTACATAACTATAACATAAAAAATTAAAACACTGAGCCTAATTATTTTGAATAAATTTGTATTTATAATATTCATCAAAGAGCCAAAGAGATGAGAAAAATCGAGTATAACTATGTTATGATACTATTTTTATTTATGCCAAAAATACCCAACCCATCCAAAATTATTGAATGGGAAAATCAGCAAGTGATTATGAAAAAGGCTGTTTAATTAAAAGCAAGGCTTGTAAATGCGTTTATAATAATTTAAAGAAACCCTTGCAGAGCTCTTTTTTCGTATCACCATCCAGCGTTAAACTCTTTTTCCATAATTCTATTTTACCTCTGGTTTGAAAGTCGCTAAGTCTAACACATTTCTCTTAACTTAATGGCATTGATTTTTAGGTAGCCCAAATCGCTTAAATGTCGCCGTCACAAGAGCGCGTTATCAACTGGTTTTAGTTGGCAACCATAAACGCCTATCGAATGATCGTTATACTGAACTTCAGGCACTAGTCAATACAGTGCCAGTCACCAACACATGGAGTAAATCATCATGAAACTGGTTTTCCAACGCAGTTTGAATATTCAACGTTACCGCATCCTAGCAGAAGTGGCGCGTACACAAAAGCGGGACGAATTACAGGCGGTTTTATTACTTGCCCAAGAACGGGGGCATGTCTCTGCCAAAATGGTAGCTGATAAATTATTAGGCAATCGACCAGAAACCGTCGGCAAACGCCTAATACAAATTTGCGTCACACACAAGTTGCTAGTAGAACAACAATCTAACTACATCTTGACAGAAATGGGACAAACGGCATTGAAAGAAGAGAAAATCTTTATACCAGAACGAGGGACTTGGGAAATCTGGGTAACTGATGATCCCTTGTGGGCTAGTGCCTTAATCCAAATTAAGCCTTTTAATGAAACTCAAGCACGAAATGAGATCAAAAACCAAAAGGAATTGAAGGAAAGATGCGAAGATATGCAAGATATTCCCAAGTGGTTAGTTGAAAAACTACAAGGGCAGATCATTACACTCGTTTTGATGAACTCGCCGAAAAAGGAGAACTTGTTGTCACTCCCGACGCTAACATCACCGCAACTTTAACTATTCCACAAGGTGATACCAGCGACTTGTTGTTTGCTGGCAAAATTGTCGATAATAAATATCGTTACCAAGAGCAACACCCAATGACATTCAAGTCAGCTTGGCACCAGATACTGCAACAACAGAGTTGGCTAACACGCTGGCGTACTCAACAAGAAGTGCTAGATGTCTCTTATCATGACTTATCTGAACAAGAGCGGGCTAGTTTTCACAAAGACTATCCGATACCAAAACCCTATTTAACCGATTTGGATAGATTCGACGACACCACTATCAACAATATACAAAATAATTTTCAGAAACACAAGACTTACGCCAACGCTCCGTCGGTTTGGATACCCCATCGTCAAAACCAATGCCATTAAGTTAAGACAAACCTGACAGGTGTCAAAAACCTGTCAGGTTAATTTTTCCTTTAATTTACAACGACCTGCCATGTTTTGGATACCTGGCAGGTCTTATTTGGTGGCTTAACTTAATGGCATTGATCGTCAAAACACCTATCAGCGTCAAGAGGTGCTAGACAAAATCTATCAAAGCGGCGAAAATCGGCGCTGCATTCAAGACATTATTACCGCTATTGATCATGCCCAAGACACAGTAATGCTGATGAGTTTTCTAATGGCTGATGAAGCATTAGAAGATGCCTTGATGAACGCCGCAAAACGTGGAGTGCGCGTTTATGTATTACTAGCAGCCGAAAACCGATTAGAAAAGGAACCCGCAGCGGATGCCGAATTTGATCAAAAAGTACTGGCACAACACAAAACCATGTTAGATCGACTTGCTGGACAAGTCTTAGTACGCTCAGCCCCCAATTTTCACGCCAAATTAGTGCTGATCGACACACAGGCTGGCTTTCTACTCACCGCTAATCTGACAAAAGAAGCCTTGCAACGCAATGAAGAACTCGCGGTTGTTCTGACTCCTCCAGAAATTCAGAGTGCTTTTACATACCTACGTTTTGCAGAAACGCGATATGCAAGCGGTTAAAGAAGTTTCATTAGGTGTTTTGACGGCTGACTCGGCAGAACAACTGGATTTGCCCAAACCGCAAGACAAAAACCATGCCTTAGCACACGAATTGCGCTATCACTGGAAAGTGTCTGCACCCAAGTTGGACAAAAAATCCAAGGAAATTAAACAACAACTTGAAAAAGAACAAGTTTCTTATAGTCCGCCGGTTTATCTCCAAAATGGACGCAATGTCGTAGCGATTCAACAACCACAACAAATTCCATCAGCCCAAAAGCTGATCCAACAAGGCATAGCAAAAGCAATTGTCGTGCGAGACTAAACAATGGTTTGGACTCCTGCCAGAAACAAGCTTTTATATGGAGGCATTTTTTTAAGCGAAGAATTAGAGGCACTGTATGACCGATTTTTATTGCGCTATCAAGTGATGCCTGTATCGTTTAAAAGGCAATCCTAAGCCTAAACCGGATTTAGAATTGCGTTTAACATTACAGGAAATTCAAGAATCGGCTGAATCGGTGAATATTCCTGATGACGTTATGGCACTGTTGCAAGAACTGCTGGCTGCTACATACGTAAGCTGATTGCTGCTTGGGAAAAAAAATGGCGCGTTGAAGAAACCGACAAGATCGTAAAGGACATTATTGAGTATCTGCCTCAGATAGATGAACAAATCAGATCATAAGGCAAACCTGCGGGGAGACTAATACCCCGTCCCTTTGTCAACAAGCCCGTCCTGATTTGATCAACCGTTTAGGCGAATACTTCCGACTAAACAAGACAAATCTCAAAAAACGCTTGAACTGACCGGCTTAAATAAGACCGGAGTTAATTCAACAATCAGTGATAGACGATGGATGAACCGACGTGATACATGGAATATAGCACAAAGGGCTAGGCAAAATTTATTAAAAAACAATACCCCTGAAATGCGTGAACAAATTGTAGACACAGCATTGGCAAGAGGTTTTTGGTCAATTTGGATGACTGTTTTTCAAAAGGATGTTGATATGTTAAATCGCTTGATTCAAGCATTCCCCGGTACCTGTCGCCAATGCTTTAATCAACAAGGAAAAGCCCTTCATCGTCAAGGTGGGGCTAAATGAGTTGTTCCCAAACTACAGTTCAAAGACGTCCAAGATAAATCTTGGACTCCGACAAAATATTGACTCAATGCCCCGCTGAGCGGATTTCCTCCCGTAGGGAACTTAACTGAATCAAGCTGCTTAACTTAATGGCATTGAGTTAACCGATAACTTATTGCTAGATATTTGTGAAGCTGTTAGCCAATCTTAAAGCAACTAGAAGAACAGCGCAAAAGAGGTTTTCTGATTGGCAAGCATTTTAATTAAAAAATTGCCGCTGGTATTGAATTTAATAAACTGATACTGCCCATAGATGATCCCACCGCACATTTAGAAAAAATTGATCACCGTAGCTTGCGGCACAATGCCATTAAGTTAAGCCCCCAAAAGAAGACCTGCCAGGTTTCCAAAACATGGCAGGTCGTTGTAAGTTAAGGTAAAAATTAACCTGACAGGCAAATCCCCCAGCCGTCTGCTTTTTTTGTTTCATGATAAATGACCATCCCAAGCATTCTATGTCTTGAAGATTCATGGCCAACCAATCAGTGAATCCCG
>JBDLJY010000107.1:0-18524 GCA_039714115.1 Pseudomonadota bacterium
ACTATTCAAAGTCAGGCAATGGCGACATTGATGCAGGATAAAGATCAAAGCTGTTTACACAAAATCTTCAGATTTTTACATGCCAATGCTTTTGAGCAGAGTAAAAATACATTAGAAGCTAAGCTAGATGCGCTTGAAACCATTATCGGAGACAATAATATTGGATGTCAAGCCAATTCGTTAGAATTCCCTAAACCTAAGAAGGGTAAAGTAACTTATTATTTTTCAATTAACATGATTGCCTTGCTCAAGCATCTTGAAAATCAATCTAATGAGTACCGCAAAAAAAAAATCAAAAATAGGATAGGGTGAAGGTATTGATTTTTTCAGATTGTCAGGGGTTTTGTCTAATCCGCGCCCGTCGTTGGTGAGTAGGGCGCCGCCTATTTTGATGATCCAGCGTTTTCCCGGTTTTTGGTGTTTGTTCATAGGGTGAGTTGATTTATTTCGTTGTAGGTGAGATACAGCGGAAACCTATGTCGTTGGACTTGGTGTTCGATGATAAACCTAGTTGTTTGGTGGTGCGACAGTCTTTGGGGGTGTTGAGCCATGGACAGCCACGAATCATTTGTTTTTTTTCTTTAGGTGCGTTGTTATTTTCTGGATCTGCGATCCATTCCCATACGTTGCCTATCATGTCAAATAGGCCGAAGGGGTTGTTTTTGCTTTTTGCTCTTCTTATTTGTGCGGCATATTTCCATTGGTTTTCGGAGGGTAAACTATAAGGTTTTCCTGTTTGTGTAGTCAACCAGTTTAGGTAGGCGATGGCATCGTTCCAGGTGATGTTTATCACTGGGCGATTTTTGCGTCCTCTGTTGAGATCGTCTGGTTTTTGTCGTTTTGTGGCTTCTGCAAATTGGTCATATTCGGTGAAGCTTATTTCGTAGCGGCAGATGGCAAAGCTGTTGAGCATTGTTTGTTTTTTGTCGCTTGTTTGAAAATGCCGGCGGGTATGGTTACCATTTCTGGTCCACATCCGCCGTCTCGTAAAGGATCACGGTAGGAGTTTTTGTCTGATGTTTTACAGTTTGTAATTGATGTTTTATTGTTTGTATCATCTGGTTTTATCTTAGGGCAGCTTGTGTAAAAGGTTAAGAGCAGACATATAGTTAAAGTAAGTAGTGTCGTCCATTTTATGGGATTGTGGTGCGGTTGTTTGGAGTAAATTGCTTTTGTCCATGCTGTGATGTTTTTTGGACGGTCTGTTTCTCGGACTTTTAATGCCCAGTCAATCGCTTTCAGTAGTTGTTTGGAGTAGTGATTATGGCCTATTTTTAGGGCTGGTGTTAGTGGGTCTGGTTCTTCGTAAATGTTTGCATTAACGCGCTTAGTGGCTTCAATGGGTTTTGTGCCACTGATGATGTGGTATAGTACTGCTCCTAAGGCATAGATGTCAGTCCATGGGCCTTGTTCGCGCCCGCTTTGGTATAGTTCAAAGGGTGAGTAGCCGGGGGATACTATGGTGTTCATGCTGCGAGTTTTGTCGCAGATTTCATGACGGGCCATCCCAAAGTCGATTAGTACTGGGGTGTTGTCTTTTGTTCGTAAATAGATGTTTGCTGGTTTTATGTCGCGGTGCAGGTAGCCTGCTTGGTGGAGCGTTTTTAGGCCTTCTAATAGGGGTTGTAGTAGTTGCATTAGTTCGGCTTCTGCTATTGGGCCTTTTTTTAGTCTTTTGTAAAGGTTGTATCCTTTTTCGTAGTCCATGACGATATATGCGGTGTTATTGGCTTTGAAAAAGCGTCGCACATGGACGATGTTTGGGTGGTTAAAGCTGGCTAGTGTACGGGCTTCTTTGATAAATCGTTTTAAACCCCATGTGAAGTTTTTGGTGTCTTCTGGGGATTTGGGTTGTACTGTGTAGTTGTTGCTGTCACGCACTGCGAGTTGGTTGGGGAAATATTCTTTGATGGCAACGGGCGCGTTGAGTTCTGTGTCATGGGCAAGATAGGTGATGCCAAATCCGCCTTGACCTAAAACGTCTTGGAAATGGTATTCGTGTATTTTGTAGCCCGTTGGGAGGGCGTTGGGGTTGTTGGTTGGCATAATGATTTTAGGATAAGTTTTTTTTGTTTTGGTTTAATAGAATTTATATTGTGATGATAAAATGACATTTCTATTAATAAAATGGTAATCGCACAATGCATAATAATAGATGGGGTTGATTTAAGTATAGTATATATAGGAGGCAAGTCCAAAGCTGAAGCTTTGGATTCCAAAATAAAAAAAACCTTGGAGTCGATAACGCTGCTCGCTTTGGACAAGTTATCGTACTTCAATTGTTATTTCTTTACGAGCCAGGATTTCGTCTTGCATTGTGGTAACAGTAGCTTGAAAGTGTTCAGTGTTAGCTTTAAAAAATAGGGGCTGATTTGTGGTGCTTTCAATTTCATAGTAACAAATTACTGCTTGGTTACGATAAAATTGAGTTTTTCCGATAGAGTCTAGCCATAAATTAAGCATTACGGAGGATTTTCGTAAAGTAATTCTAGGCTTTGTTGGTTAAGTATTACTTCTGAGTCGGCGGTTTTGTAACGTTGATTTTGCAGTAATTCAATGATACGTTTATGCGCTGTTTGTTCTTCATTGCAAACTTGTAAGTAGGCTTCTAAGCTTAATGGAAATTGTTTTTGTTGGTAATGGATGCTGCCAACGCCTAGCCATGCGGGTTTGTAGTTTGCTTTTATCGCTTGTTGATAGTGTTTGAGTGCTTGAGCATATTTGTGTTGCTTTTCTAAGATGACTGCTAGATTGTTGTTGGCAAGGGTATGATTTGGGCATAGGCGCAAGGCATCTTCTAATAATGTTTGTTGCCTTTGTGGGTAGTAATGGGCTTCAATGACATAAATCATAAACAGGATTTTGTTTGCCATTGGTATCTCGCTTGACTCCTTTTCGCACTTTCCGGAGTATATCAATGATACGCATATTTGGTTCCTGTATCCATTTGACTAAGTACTTAATATAGGGACTATTATCCCCAGTTCCATATGCCGCGGCTTCTCCGGGGCTGGCAGCGTAGGCGATTAGGAATCCTGGAGCCGCTATCTCTTTATTGAATCCACTTGGCAGTGCTATTTGCCCCGTTTGCAATCCTCGCACTTGGGTAAAGGGGGAATTACGGCAAGCATCTAATATGATTAGATTGGTTTGATTGCCGGCGATTTTCATCATGTTTGAGACATATGCGGTTTTCATCGCGGCTGTTTCTAATTCTTTTTTCCATTCGTCAATTTGAGAAACATGAATCGTTTGCCATTCTTGCATTAAGTCGTCATTGGCACCGACAGGTATCAGATAATTATGATCTCCATCTCTAACGCCATGCCCAGCAAAATAAAATAATCCAACAGCTTGTTTATGCTGACGGAGTTTTTTACGAAGTTGTCCAAGCTTATTTTTCATTTGTTGGAGGTTGAGGTTAGTTGCTAAGGTGACTTCAAAACCGAGTGTACGCAAGACTTGAGCTAATTGGTTCGCGTCATTTTCGTTGCGTTTTTTGATTAGCTAGAGCAATCGCTTGTTTTGCATCTCCGCCAAGCTGTAATGCTAGTTTAATAATATCAGGGCGGTGGTAGAATTTTTTATATTTTTCATATCCTTCAATGCCTTCTACCCTATTATCACCGAAATCTACATTAATATATTGCTTTCCCTTTGGAGAAGCGACATTGTTACCCTGTTCAGGCATAATAGCAACGCCTTCTCCATCCTTAAATCCTACTAAACGAATAATTTCTTCACCAGTTTCGAGATTCCATAAGCGAGTGGTGCTATCCCAACTGCCCGACAAGGCGGTTTTGCCATCGGGGGAAAACGCGACGGCATTTACATTTTCGGAATGTCCAAGCTGTAATACGATTTGATCTACCTCCGGTGGCGAGGTTTGTATTGCCAGCAAATCTGGAGTATAGGCAACTAGCAGGGTGATTAGGATAAGATATCTTATAGACATACTTGATTCTCCTATTGAATATGAGGTTATGGTGGGTGGATTATAATTGTTATTGATGGGATAAGTCAAAATTTTTTTATTAAGTTTCGGGAAATCCGCTCCGCTCCATTCCCGAAACAACGGCAAAATTAGCCAGCTTAGTTGCCAAGAAAACTAGCTTGGATGTCATTTTAAGGCGTATAGCAAAAGGGCTTAGTAATAATACGATCATTCGTAATAACACTGCTATTCGGCAAGCTTTTAAAAACTTATTACAAAGCCGTAAACCAGAGAACTTTCCATCTAAACCTAGCGCACTTGTCAAAAAAGAAATCAGCTTTACCGAGTCATTGCGTTATCTCACGCTTCCGGTAAACAATCAACCACGAATAAGAGAGATGAAGCGGGATATTGATCGCAAAGTGCTTGGTGTGCTTTTCACGCCCAAAGATAACAAAATCGATGATATGAATGTTGCCGATAGTTTCAAAAATCCTTCGGTGCTTTTTCGTACCATCAGGAAATTATATGAGGAAGATTGTTGTAATGTGATTGTTGTGTATTATGGTGTGCGTCTGCCGCCAAAACAGCCTAAACAACCGATGTTTATCCCTCATGATCCAAATTATGACGTTAGAATTCCCTAAACCTAAGAAGGGTAAAGAAACCTATTACTTCTCAATTAACTTGATTGCCTTGCTCAAGCATCTTGAGAATCAATCTAATGAGTACCGCGCTAAAGTGGACAGCATGGGAGCGTGATAAAGATTCATCATCAGCTTATAAATTTCCTGCAACTGTGGCGTATTTTTTTCTCGTTCCCACGCTCTGCGTCAATGCCAGTATGATAACCCCACCAAATAAGACCTGCCAGGTATCCCAAACAAATAGTACAGCGGATTTACGGACATAATAACCATGTTCAGGCATAATAGCAACGCCTTCACCATCCTTAAATCCTACCAAACGAATAATTTATTCACCGGATTCTAAATTCCATACTCTGGTTGTATGATCCCAACTGCCTGATAAAGCCGTTTTGCCTTCGGGGGAAAAAGCGATGGAATATACAGGATAAGTGTGTGCATCTAAACTCTTGATGACGCGCCAAGTGGATAAATCCCACCATTTTAAAGTGCCCCAACTGTCGCCTGATAGAGCCGTTTTCCCATCGGGGGAAAACGCGACGGACTTAATATCATCAAAATGTCCAAGCCGTAAAACGATTTTACTCGCCTCCGCCGGTTGCTCATATGCTGTCTGAGAATATGGAGAACAAGCAACTAGCAATAGGATTAAGACATTTATGACTAAACCCTAAAATATTGTTTTAAAGTAGGGGAGGCAATTTGGTCATCATTATATTTAGCCTTGCAAAATGGACTAAAAAATGACGCAGGCTTATTAAATTTTAGCAACGCTTGTTTACGGCAAGCGGTAGAAACTAGATATTTAAATACTCCAGAACAAAAACGGACTATACATCGCCAACTGGCAGACTACTTTGAACAACAACCAGAGAATGCTCGCGTAGCAAATGAATTGCCCTATCAATTGGAACAAGCAGGAGAGCAGCAACGCTTATTAACCTATCTTAGTAAAATCCCTTTATTTATAGGAATTGAAAAGGACAAATATTATGAATTAACCGGCTACTGGGAACATCTTCGGGTGAGAGAAAAAATACTGAAGGCTAACTATAACAAGAGTTTAAAGAAATATAAACGGAATGCTTCTGACAAAGATTTTGCAGAAGAGTTAGACAAATTAGCGTTTTTTTTCCATATTATTGGCTATCTTTCATCAGCGGAATCGCTTTATCGTCAAGCGTTAAACCTCAGTAAAAAAATCCTACCAAAAGAATGTCTGGTTGAATCAATAAATAACTTAGCGAATTTACTTAATGAAAAGGAAGATTATCGGGGAGCGGAACCGCTTTATCGTCAAGCATTAGCCCTCCGACAAATAATCTTACCAAAAAAGCATCCAGATATCGCAACCTCAATGCTTGATTTAGCGAAATTGCTGGAAAAGAAAGGAGATTATAAAGGAGCGGAACAGTTTTATCGTCAAACTTTAGCTGTCTTAAAAAAAATCTTACCAAAGGAGCATCCGAATATAGCTGACTCAACAGAGCATCCGGCTATCGCCGACTCAATGAACAGTTTAGCGGTTTTGCTAGGTATCGCTCTTTCAATAAGAGACTTAGCGAATTTCTTGAAAAAGAAAGGAGATTATAACAAAGCTGAGCGGCTTTATCGTCAAGCACTAGCCCTCCGTGAAAAAATCCTACCGAAAGGACATATGCGTATCGTAGAATCAATAACTGATTTAGCGAATTTACTCGAAAAGAAAGGAAATTATGAAGAAGCGGAGCAACTTTATTATCGTGCCTTAAATATTTTTAAACTTAAATCAAATTCTCATCATCCTGATATGATCAAGGCTAAAAACAATTTAAAAATTTATATTTTTATATTTAAAATTCGTCGGCTATTGAGAACGATATTAAGTTTTTGGAGTCGACAACGCTGCTCGCTTTGGGCGTTTTGTACCAAAGCGAGCAGCGTTGTCGATTCCAAAATATCCTAGAATTCATTGCCCAACTTGCTTGGGATTGAGCCGGAGAGCTGGTTATTCTCAAGCCACAAATATTTCAAAAGCTCACTTGCATTAACTACAGATGTTAAACTCTGTTTACAAAGTATGATCAACAAAAAATTATAAACCAAAAACCACAATGATATATTAAATAATCGACGAACGGTTATTTTTAACCGATAAACGGTTATGATGGGCTCATAAAAATCAGACTTTTCCTTCCAAAAAATCTGATTTATTTAAACTTAATGTTTATTATAAACTTTTATTTATTCTGTTTCACCTTTGCGTTGATTAGCTAGAGCAATAGCACGTTTTACATCTCCCCTGAACTGTAATACAAATTCAATAATATCAGGGCGGTGAAAAAAGCTCTTATATTCCTCATATTTATCAATACGCCCCACCTTATGATTACCAAAATCTATATAAATATGTTTCTCTCCCTGTGGAGAAGCGACATAGAAATCCACCTCCGGCACAATAGCAACGCCTTTACCATTTTCAAACCCCACTAAATTAATAATTTCCTCACCCGTTTCGAGATTCCATAGACGACTGGTTGTATCCGTACTACCCGACAAAGCCATTTTACCATCGGGAGAAAACACCACGGAAGTTACATAGCCAGAATGTCCATCCAAACTTTTCATGACGCGCCCGCTAGACAAATCCCACCATTTCACGCTATTATCTTCACCGCCCGACAAAGCCGTTTCCCCATCGGGAGAAAACGCCACGGCTCTTACATAGCCAGAATGTCCATCCAAACTTTTCATGACGCGCCCGCTAGACAAATCCCACCATTTCACGCTATTATCTTCACTACCCGACAAAGCCGTTTTGCCATCGGGAGAAAACGCCACTGCTCTTACATAGCCAGAATGTCCATTTAAACTCATGATGACGCGCCCGCTGGATAAATCCCACCATTTCACGCTCCTATCCCAACTGCCCGACAAAGCCGTCTTACCATCAGGAGAAAACGCCACAGAAGTTACAGTTTTAGAATGTGCATCCAAACTCTTAATGACGCGCCCACTGGACAAATCCCACCATTTCACACTATTAGAGCCTCCCGACAAAGCCGTTTTACCATCGGGAGAAAACACCACAGATTCAACATCAGAAGAATGTCCTTCCAAGCTCATGATGACGCGCCCACTGGACAAATCCCACCATTTTATGCTGTTATTCCCATTACCCGACAAAGCCGTTTTGCCATCGGGAGAAAACGCCACGGAAGTTACATAAAAAGAATCACCATCTAAACTCCTAATGACGCGCCCACTGGACAAATCCCACCATTTTACGGTACCGTCTCGACTACCCGACAAAGCCGTTTTACCATCGGGAGAAAACGCCACAGAATATACATCTGAAGAATGTTCAACCTGTAAAACGGTTTTATTTATATCCAATACCGTTTTATTAGAATTCGTAGCAGGGATTTCTTTTTTTTGCAAATTTGGGGAACAACCAATTAACAGGATGACTAGGATTAAGAAAAAATATTTTATATACATACTTGACACTCCCAAAAAACTTTAATCATAGACAACACACACCATAAATCGCCTCATCTCATTTTGATGATTAATAACAGTATATACCAAAATAAAGCTGATATAAAAAAACAATATCTTAAATATTAATGTCATTTTTTCGATATTATCCGATTTATTAGCGGCGACATCAACCGACTAAAGCCGGATTACCTATGGACGATTATTTATTAGGCAGCCACTTTCATTTCAACTCAACAACCATATCATAGCAATTTGTGTGCCAATAAATCCCACACGCTCTGTTACCAACCAACGCCAGATACCATCATTTTTTAATATTATTTATTGCAAAATTTGAGTTAGTTCGTGCTCCCACCATCCCTATTACCCGACAAAGCCGTTTTGCCATTGGGAGAAAACGCCACAGAAAATACTGTTGAAGAATGTACTTCTAAGCTCTTGATGACGTACCCGCTGGATAAATCCCACCATTTCATAGTGTTATCCCAACTGCCCGACAAAGCGGTTTTGCCATCTGGGGAAAACGCCACGGAACTTATATAATCGGAATGCGCTTTCAAACTCTTAAGCGCGGGAACGAGAAAACGAGAAAAAAATCTGGTATATTTGCGAATTGGTCGATTTATCAATGTTGGGAATGGTTTTTACGAATTCAAAATTATTGATACACCGGCAAATCGTGAGGCACTTAGCGTATTCATTGGTATCAGAATCATTTCTGCGGCTGCGAGTAAAGTAAATGATAAAAGATCGAGCGCAAAAGGCAAGTGCATTACGTTATATTGTGGCAAAATGCTGGTTTCCTCAGTTAGAAGTTGATGTTTTTGATCTAAGTTATCTGATTAAGCCGATTATTGAGTGTCTTCAACAAGACGAAAAATAGGACAGGATGAAGATATTGATTTTTTTTCTCTTCTAGTACGGCTTTATATCGGCTCTTATATATATATTATGCTCCGCTAATCTTTAGTACAGCGGATTGACGGAAATAACAGATAAGGTTAGTCAATGCCATATCGTGCCGCTCATGTAGGGTCAATGCCAGTATGATAAACCCGCTTTATACCATAAGGGATTCAGTTAAGTTCCCTACGGGACGAATGGAGCTACGCGGATTGAACCTCGCAAAAGTTCTCTACGAGACTACTTCGTTGCCCGAAACTCAGTCAATGGTTTCGGGAAATCCGCTCAGCTCCATTCCCGAAACAACGAAAAGGTGAAATAGGGTGGGCAACTTTTGCCTCGAAAACACGTAGTGGGTTACAATATCTCTTAACTTAATGGCATTGTCATGTAGGGTGGATACACTGAGTAATATCCACCCTACATGTATGGTTTTATCCGGCACGATATGGCATTGAGTTTGCAAACCCCGTCCTGCACAGATTTTGGATTTTTTAATCCGTTTATTCCGCTAATCCGTTGTACTAGATCTAATAGGCTTTATTATGTCATTAAACCCACTTCTAAAAACCGGCATCACTACATTATTGGGCGCCCCCATCGTAGAAATCATAGCCGAAAAAGCTATCGAGGCTTTTCAAGAACATTTTAATTTTAGCCCTTTTGAAATAGCTAACGCTTATCAAGAAAGTTACGGCTATGCTCTTGACGCTATCGCTGCCGGTTTGGCTAAACCCAATAAGCAATTATTGCGCCATGCTAAAGTTAAACGCGAATTTGCGGCGCAAATCGATCAGAATTATCTGCAACCCTTCGCCGCCCAAGACGGCGTCCAAAGCGAAGCGTTGCCAGCATTACGTCATCATCTCATTGAGCAAATTAAAGAATTAACTCAACAGCCCCCTATATTTTCGGGCGAAAATCGCCGCTTGACTGATTCAGAATTAGTCGCTGTCTTTAACGATAAAGGGATTGTTGCAATCAGCGATTTAATCTTAGAACAGTTGCCCGCTATCGGTAAGACTTTAAAAGCTTTTCTCTGCTATGATGATTTATTGGGCAAAGCGACTCTCTTTTTTCTCCATAAATCGTTCCGCAAAAATCCCCGCGCCGAAAAAACGGTAGCCGCTCTACAAAGAGAAGGTATTTTGGTTTTCTTGCGCGATCTCAAAACGACTCAAGAACAAATTCTGACGCGCCTGCAACAAAACTTGGATCAGCAAAAAGCTGATTTGATGCAAGCCGTTCAAGAGGGCAATTTTTCTAAAGTGGAGCAACTATCGCCAGAATTGACACGCTTGCAACAGTCTATCGATCAAGTCCCACAACGCTTAGAAGCCTCGGTTGCCGCTTGGCAAAGCAGTCATCAAGAATTGATTGAATTTTTTGGCACTTGGGCAAAGTTGTTGGATGCTAAAGTGGATAAAATTGATGATAATGTCGAGGTGCTGTTACAGGAATTTAGGCAATTTATGCAGCGTTTTGAGTTGTCAAAACAGATTAAGCCTCGTGATGAATTTACTTATCATTCTAGTGCCAGTTTGGAGTTGGTTCAAAAAGCATTGGTTCAGTTAAAACGCTTGCCAAAAGAGGGTGCTGATTATAATCAATTGCTTATCATGGCAGGTAGTGTCGTCTCTTCGACGGGCAATATCGCGGTGGCAGAAAATTTATTTGTTCAAGCGCGAGACGCTGCCCAAATTCCGAGCGAAAAAGCGTTAGCGTCTTTTAATCTTTTTCAAGTACGGTTGCGGAATAAGGAGTATGCCAAAGGCTTTAGCCGATTTACTATCCTGCCTTCCTTTTTCCCTTTCTTGACGAGCCTCTTCATTATTTTCCCTTTAGTTTACAACGACCTGCCATGTTTTGGATACCTGGCAGGTCTGATTTTGAGGGGTTTATCATACTGGCATTGACGCAGAACGTGGGAACGAGAAAAGGCTTTCTACCCCAAGCGTTGCATTAGCTCAACACGTTGAGCTTCAGGCAACATGGCTAATATCTCCTGTATACCGTCTGGTTTTCCTTCTTTTTTGCCTTCCTGCATACCTTCCTGCCTTCCTTTTTCCCTTTCTTGACGAGCCTCTTCAGGAGTTAAAGCATAATATCCAGTTTCAGCGGTTTGCATTATCATAGTATCAAAATTAGGAATGATTTCGTTTATATTTCTCTTGTATTTTCTCTTGAAATAAAAAGCCAGCGTAAGTAATAGCCGGGCTCGTTTTTTCTCATCATTTCCGGCATATTGCTTCAGCAGTCTTAAAGCTTCATTGAGTTGCTTGTCATCCATGTCTTTTAAAATAGGAGCAAAAGCGACATATTCCCAGAGTTCCATCTGTTTGAGTTCTTCTAATGTCTTGTCGTAAATTATAATTTTGCTATAGTGGATGTCTATAACATATTCAATACGACAATTTTCCGGATCATCCTTCCCTTCCCCGGGCCAGAAATAAACAACATAACTTCTTATTTTGGGGTATTTTAAAAGACTTCCTTTTTTATCCCGTTCTGCATTGGATAGCGCTAACTCCATATTGTATTCCGCTAACCGCAGTGGCATATTTTTTTGTGCTTGTTTTTGAAATTCTACATGCAGTAAAAATCTTTCCCCTTCTGGATATTCTTTTGATCCCACCGGGTACTCAACCCAAAAAGCTAAATCGACTTTTAGATCAGATGTCCGTTGTAGCTCAACATTCTTTTCTGTCAGGATCACTTTGCCCGGTATTCCCATCAGTCGTAATGCGCCTTCTGGGTTTTGTAAAAAAGCTTGCTTACAAGTTATGTCAAAAGCGTTTTTGACTGCCTCTAGTGAGTTTCGATTATTTTCTTCTGTGCTTTCAGTTCTAGGCGAAAATAATACCAGTGGATGGTGATAGCGGGGCTGATTCTATCACAATGTTTTGGCAATTTCAAAGGATAAAGGCGATTTTGAAGATCGATAGTGTCGGTCGTAACTGCATTGATGTTGCGCTCGCTTTAGCGCAATCTTTAGTTAGGAGTCCTAAAAAGTAGGGGTTTTGGACTCTTAGCCGTTTATTTTAACGGAGCAACTACGTCAAAAAAAATCAGATTTTTTCAAAAAATATGATTTTTAACGGAACAACTACTCATAATGACAAGTATAGCGGCTAATTAAAGTTGATTGACTAGTCGTTTGAAATGAGGCTTAAATTTGTCTCTTATTATATATAGTACAGTAACGAACTATCCAGTATGATAAACCCGGCAACCATAAAGGATTGCCCCTACGAAATTGGTTGCCCTTGATCCAAATTCCTCTACACCAACACCAAATTATCCCGATGAATCAATTCGGGCTCATCCACATAACCCAAGATATTTTCAATTTGAACACTAGGATGGCCTAAGATTTTATCAGTTTCCTCCGCATTGTAATTCACTAAACCACGCCCCACTTCCCTTCCCTCCGGGCTGAGACAAGCCACCATATCACCCCGATCAAATTGACCCTCAACACGACTCACCCCAATCGCTAACAGACTTTTACCAGAATGGCGTAATACCCTAACCGCTCCGTCATCTAAATATAAGCGACCACGCATTTTGAGGTGTGAAGCAAGCCATTGTTTACGTGCCGCTAGGGGTGCTTGAGCGGGGCGCAACAAAGTCCCTAGATTTTCCCCTTCTCTAATCCGTAAAAGCACATCGGAAACTCGACCGGAGGCAATGAGCGTTGCCGTGCCAGAGCGAGCCGCTAGAGTTGCCGCCCGAAGCTTGGTCAACATACCACCCCGCCCCAGCTTCCCACCCGTGTCACCAGCCATCGCGTCCAAACGGGGATCGCCAGCATAAGCTTCTTTAATCAAATTTGCCGTTGGAGCTATACGTGGATCACGCTCATATAAGCCTTGTTGATCCGTAAGAATCACCAGCAAATCAGCTTCTATCAGATTAGCCACCAAACCTGCCAGCGTATCATTATCACCAAAACGAATTTCTTCCGTTGTAACAGTATCGTTTTCATTAACAACCGGCACCACCTCTAAATGGAGAAGGGAATGTAAAGTGCTACGGGCATTAAGATAGCGTTGGCGACTGACCAAATCGTCATGAGTCAACAAAACTTGTGCCGTGTGCAAACCATGCTCTTGAAAAAAAGACTCATAAGTTTGTATCATGCCCATTTGTCCGACGGCTGCCGCAGCTTGTAATTGGTAAAGGGCAGAAGGGCGTTCTGTCCACTTTAAGCGTGTCATGCCCTCCGCAACCGCGCCAGAGGAGACTAATACTATTTCTAGTTCGGCTTGATGCAAGACAGCCATTTGTGCAACCCAGCTTTTAATCGCAGATTGATCCAATCCGCGCCCATCGTTAGTAAGTAAAGCGCTACCTATTTTAATGACCCAGCGTTTTCCTAGTTTTTGGCGTTTGTTCATACAGCGCGTTAAATTAAATTATTTGTATTTTGGAATCCTATTTTATGCTCCGCACAACAGAAGAACAACGGAAACCAATGTTGTTAAGCCTAGAGTTCGACAAAAAACGTAAACGGTTGGCGGTGCGACAATCCTTGGATTTGTCGAGCCATGAACAGCCACGAATCACCCGTTTCCCCTCTTCTTCATTCCAGACAGAGCCATCTTTAGGTGCGCCCTTATAATTATTATGGTAAGGATCAGCCACCCATTCCCACACATTGCCCACCGTGTCAAATAAACCAAAGGGATTATCTTTAAGAGAACCCACTGGAGAAGTAAAGAACCAAATATCTTTACCTTTCATTAAACCATCACAACACCTCTCAGCGCCATAATTAGCGTACTCGTGAGACGCCGTATTACCCCACCAATATTTCGTTGCTCTCCCCGCTCGTGCCGCATATTCCCATTGACTTTCAGAAGGCAAACTATAAGACTTACCCGTTTGCACAGTCAACCAGTCCATATAAGCCATAGCATCGTCCCAAGAAACATTAATCACCGGGCGATTGCAGCGTCCCCACATCAGATCATCTGGTTTCACTCGTTTTGTCGCTTCTGCAAAACGGTCATATTCGGCAAAGGTCACTTCATAGCGGCACATCGCAAAGCTGTCCAGCGATATCCAATGTACTGGCTGCTCATCGTCATCACCGCCGCCCTGAATATCGCCAATCCGAAAATACCCAGCCGGAATGACTACCATTTCTGGCCCACAACCCCCGTCTCGCAAAGGATCACGGAAAGAGTTTTCATCTGATGTATCACAGTTTGTAGTTTCAGTTGTTTTTTGAGTGCCCATATAAAACGCCAAGACTACAGCTAAAACAAATAGTGCAGCCCATTTAATGGGATTAGAAGGCCCTGATCGCGACGGCTCAAACGGAGGAAAAATCGCCTTTGTCCACGCAATCACATTTTCTGGACGATCAGATTCTCGCACTTTTAATGCCCAATCAATCGCTTTTAATAATCGTTTAGAGTAACGACCACTACCCACTTTCTCCGCAGGAATTAACGGATCCTCCTCCTCATAAACACTCGCATTAACGCGCTTAGTCGCTTCAACCGGCTTTGCGCCACCGATGGTACGATACAGCACCGCCCCCAAAGCATAAATATCAGTCCATACCCCTTGTTTGTTCCCGCTTTGATATAGTTCAAAAGGTGAATAGCCGGGCGAGACAATAGTGTTCATGCTGTGAGTCCTGTCGCCCACTTCATAACGCGCCATCCCAAAGTCGATTAATACCGGACTCTTGTCCTTTGCCCGTAAATAGATATTTCCCGGTTTAATATCGCGGTGCAGATAGCCTGCTTGATGGAGCGTTTTCAAGCCTTCTAATAGCGGCAGTAACATCTGCAACAATTCCGCCTCAGCCACTTCGCCTTTTTTCAACCTCTTATAAAGGCTGCATCCTTCTTCATAATCCATGACAATATAAGCGGTATTATGGGCCTTAAAAAAACGTCGCACACGCACAATGTTTGGATGATTAAAGCTGGCTAAAGTACGGGCTTCTTTGATAAATCGCTCTAAACCCCAAGTAAAATTTTCCGCATCTTCTGGGGATTTGGGCTGCACTGTATAATCATCGCTGTTACGCACCGCCAATTGATTGGGGAAATATTCTTTGATAGCAACGAGCGCGTCGAGTTGCGTGTCATGGGCAAGATAGGTAATACCAAATCCGCCCTGACCCAAGATATCTTGGAAATGATATTCATGTAATTTATAGCCCATTGGGAGGGCGTTGCGATGGTTGGTAGGCATAATCAAAAATTTTATAGGTTTTTTTCTTCCAAATACTGCATAACGCTATAACACATTTCTCGACATCCTTGCCCTGATAATGCAGATATTTGAAACACCCGCCCCTGCCAGTCCAATTCATCAAGAATTGCTTGACAATGCTGCGCCTGTTCATCGGGCGGCAACAAATCCACCTTATTTAACACTAGCCAACGCTCCCGCGCCGCTAATTCGGAGCTATATTTTTTAAGTTCTTGAATAATAGAAAGAATCTCTTGTACTGGTTCACTGTCCAAGGGTGCAACATCAACGATATGCAATAATAAATGAGTACGTGATAAATGCTTTAAAAACCGTATCCCCAAGCCAACACCCTCAGCCGCGCCTTCAATCAAACCGGGAATATCGGCAACAACAAAACTGCGATCTATTTCAATGGACACAACCCCCAAATGGGGACGTAAAGTGGTAAATGGATAATCGGCCACCTTAGGGCGGGCAGCGGAGACAGCGCGAATAAAGGTAGATTTGCCGGCATTAGGTAAACCCAACAAACCGACATCGGCTAATATTTGTAACTCTAAGCGCAGATGATGCTCTTCTCCGGGCGTACCCTTAGTGATGCGGCGCGGTGCGCGATTAGTGCTGCTTTTAAAACGGACATTGCCTAAGCCATGTTGTCCGCCCTTTGCGACTAACAAAATTTGTCCCGGTTTGACTAAATCACCCAGACATTCTTTTGTGTCTTCCTCAAAAACCTGTGTGCCCACTGGCACTTTAATATATAAATCTTGACCTTTTTTACCAGTGCATTCACTGCCTTTACCATGTTCACCCGATTTCGCACGAAATAGGCGGCTAAATCGAAAATCGACTAAGGTATTTAAAGCAGCCTCAGCCCGCAAATATACGCTGCCACCATCACCGCCATCACCGCCGTTAGGGCCGCCGTATGGGACAAATTTTTCGCGCCGAAAGCTCAAGCAACCATCTCCACCTTTGCCAGCGACGACAGAAATGGTAGCTTCGTCAACAAATTTCATATTTAACTCCAAACAAATTAATTCACCTCAATGCCATATCGTGCCTGTATTATAGCAAAATCATAAATATTTTAACTGATTGAATGAATATTTATTTGATTTGCTGGCCCCAATATTTTCAGTTTTCGCTCAAAAAAATTATCGGAGTATTATCGCTTTTGAAAAAAACGATGGAGAAAAGCATGAAAAAAATTGAAAATTTGCACGTTTATGTGCTCGAAGACGCTCAGCAATTAGCTTTGCAGCAATGGAGCAAAAGGGAATTGGTGATGATGATGTTTGGGAAAAGATTGTGGAGCTACTAGCAAGCTTTACAAAAGGAATGTGTTACGATAAAAAAAAATTTTTAGAGACGGTGGCAGACTGGCTCCCTTTGTCAGGATTGTCGCCTAACAATTGCTGCATCGCCACATCTATCAAAATGTAATTCTTGATCAATCGGACCATAAGATGATAATTTTCGCATAGTCAATCTCGGCATCGGTGTTCACAATGCCAACAAGGGATGTGCCGCCGTTAATTAAGATTTCTACAATTAAAGCCTTAGCTACCAACAAACTAATCCCTTTATTGTTAGCTAAGCCCCCTATGTCGCCATAAGGGACTCGCCTTCAAAACCGTCCAAAATCAATTTTGGACTCCGAGATCACTGCCATTAAGTTAAGAGGGCAACCATAAAGGATTGCCCCTACAAACCGTGATTTTTCGTAGGGGCATACCCTATCGGGTTTGCCCTTAACTTAATGGCATTGACTCCGAGATAGGAGTCCAAGATTTATCTTGGGCATTCCGTCCAAAATCAATTTTGGACTCCTATATAAAACAACTACAGGGATTGCTTATAATAAGGGATAAAAAACCAGTTCTAATGCTTGTTAAACTATATCGGATTAACGGAGTATGAGCAAACCGCACCGTAGAACGGTGCAAACAGGCATTCCTTTGCTCCGCGTGGGAACGATACAACTTAATGGCATTGAATCATAGAGAAAAATCCTATTTTTTTTTTCAAAAAATCTGATTTCTTTAATTAAATCTTGGACTCCGTTAGCTCAGGAGTCCAAAATTTATTTTGGACGAGACGCCCAAGATAAATCTTGGACTCCGTTAGCTCAGGAGTCCAAAATTTATTTTGGACGAGGCGCCCAAGATAAATCTTGGACTCCGTTAGCTCAGGAGTCCAAAATTTATTTTGGACGAGGCGTCCAAGATAAATCTTGGACTCCTTAAAAAACTTATGTATAACGATGAGCGCAGAGCGTGGGAACGAGGAAAGTTTGGACTAAAAAAAATAAGATTTTTTGAAAAAATAAAATATTATTTTTAAGAGCGTAATCATATGATTACAATTTTTTCAGCAGACGAAAACCGAGATGATCGTAGCGAATGTCAGAGGGGTAATGGCTGCGAACCACCGCCCGGCAGAGCGAGGCGAGGTTAATCCAACCACCCCCGCGAAGTACACGGTTCGAGCAGATATCTGTAAAAAGATAATCCTCATTATATATATCCTGCACCCACTCCCATAAGTTCCCGTGCATGTCATACAATCCCCATGGATTTGGCTTTTTCTGTCCGACGACATGTGCATAGTCTCCTTTCTTATTATCGCTATACCAAGCGTAATCTCCTAGCAAAGAGCTATCATCCCCAAAGGAATATTCCGTAGTCGTTCCAGCTCTAGCGGCATATTCCCATTCAGTCTCCGTAGGCAGGCTATAGTTCTCGCCTCCTTCTTTCTCATTCAACCACGAGATAAACTTCTGTGTGTCTTCCCATGATACCTTTGTTACAGCGGCATTATCTCCTCGTTGGTTATAGCGGTGATTAAAATACCCGCCCTTTTTCTCGATATACTTTTTATATTGCCCAACTGTAACCAAATAAATCCCCATATAGAAATCCTTGGTTATTTTTACGCTATGCACGTTTTTTTCATTATCACGTCCCTTTTCACTTCCCATCTGAAATTCGCCAGCCTTTATCAGCCTGAATTTCATACCGATGGAATTGGTATATAGATTAAGGTTATCCACATTGTCTCCTGTTAATGATAAATAAAGAAAGTACAGGGATTAATGGAATAAAAGGATTAGTTTAGAATCCAATCCCTTTAATCCGTCATTCCTTGTGCTCAACTTAATAAGCCGATCTGGGGATTAGAGTGTTGTCTCCTGTGCTGGCGTCAATACCATTAAGTAGGGGCAATCCTTTATGGTTGCCCCAATCCTTTATGGTTGCCCCAATCCTTTATGGTTGCCCCAATCCTTTATGGTTGCCCCAATCCTTTATGGTTGCCCCAATCCTTTATGGTTGCCC
>JBDLJY010000108.1:0-18307 GCA_039714115.1 Pseudomonadota bacterium
GTCAGATATGAGAACGTGAGTCCTGTGGGGATTGGGTTGGAGTGCGACCTCTGTAAAATCCCCTCTAGGGGATTTACCGAGCGAGAACCAAGCTTTTTCTGTTATGCTATCTCAGGGCAGAAACCGAACCGTGGACATTTGTCCACAAATCGGAGAACGGGTTAAAAAAAAGTTGCGGTACTGGTCAAACCAGAAGATACCCGGTAATTTTGAAAATTGCGAGCGCACCGATGAATCTATTTTCAAGGGTTTTATTTTTAAAGGAAATTTTAAAATTTTAAAATAATTTTAAATTTTGAATAGAGATAGATTCGACTTTCATAATAATTTTTTTGTTAAGGTTTCAGAACGAATAAGTACTTTAGTAAAGTTCCGCCATTTGCTCGTCAGCTTGCCCCAGTTGGTAGTTATGGCAAATGGTCTTTTCAATATCAGTGCGTGCTTTAGTACAGTCAAAACTTGCCGCTGCGAGTGGATTGTCAAGGACAAAGACGAGTATGGCAAACAGTCCAAATCTAATCATTGTGAGTCCTACAGTGTGTTGATTTTGAACGTAATCGAAACTTCTTAATAATGGTGGCAGTGAACGTCACTCCGTTCCGTTACTTCGTTTCATGGCGGATACGATCAAGGCTGATATTACCATTCATTGAAACCGGCGTTATCAAAACTGCCCATTTTGAAAAATAAGGCATTATCAACTGATAAAGGTGTCCCTCCAATCATATTTTTCTCCCACAGATCACCGATACGATAATCATCCAGCCAGACTTGGAGCTGTTTTTCATTCAGCCGCCGGAATCGTGAGGCATTTTCAGGCTGTTTATAAGTTCATTTTATATGGCTGAAAAAAATACTATAATCATATGCCAAAACACTTTGGAGTCCAAGATTTATCTTGGGAGTGCAGTCGCCCAAGATAAATCTTGGATTCCAAAAGTTGTGAGTGGGTACTTGGCAGCGCAAAGTTTGAAAAACAAACATAGTTTATGGGGATAAATGCTCAGAATATGAGCGTCTGAAAGTTCTCTCGATTGAAGAGCCGTAGTCGATAAGTACGACCAAGTCGCTGAGAGCGCGATGGAGAGATGCTGGAGATAAATAAGATAGTGGGTCGTGTGCGATTCGAACGCACGACCACCGGATTAAAAGTCCGATGCTCTACCAACTGAGCTAACGACCCCCTGATTTGATGGCGACGTATTCTATCAGACTGAAAAAAAAAAGCAAGCCTTTTTTTATAAAATTTTTGGCTTATGTTGGATATGAGGTGAAGCTCGGCAATAAATGTTTGATATTAAAGTGCTTTTAAAATACTGACTTGCCCAAAGTTAAGAGTTCGTAGTAGGCGATTTATCGCCTACCACGTCTACTATGAACTTGCGCTACGAAACAAGCGAAAAAAATTCTCCGTTGTCACACCCGCTATGGTCTCAAAACTATCGCTCCGTAAATCAGCAATAAATTCAGCAACATGTCTAACATAAGCCGGTTGATTGGTTTGACCGCGATGCGGCACTGGGGCTAAATACGGGGCATCGGTTTCTACCAGCATACGATCTAAAGGCACTTGTTTTGCCACCGCTTGCACCGTTTTGGCATTTTTAAAAGTGACTATGCCTGAAAATGATATATAAAATCCCATCTCCATCGCTTGTTGTGCTGTCTCCCAATCTTCCACAAAACAGTGCATAACGCCCCCGACTGCCGCCGCATTTTCTTGACGCAAAATGCGTAAAGTCTCTTTAGGCGCCTCGCGGCTATGAATAATCAAGGGTTTACCCGTCTCTTTAGCCGCTTGAATATGAGTACGAAAGCGTTCTTGTTGCCACGTCAAATCGCCTTGGCTGCGAAAATAATCCAGTCCCGTTTCTCCAATAGCAACGATATGGGGATCATCCGCTAAAGCTGTGAGCGTCTGTACATCAACTGCAAGCTCTTGTGACGTATTGGGGTGAATGCCGACGGAGGCAAACACGTTATCCATGCGCTGTGCAGTGCTTAACAGCGTGGGAAAATGGTCAAGATCAATCGATACATTTAAAAAGTAATTAACACCCTGAGCCTGGGCATCTGCGACAAGCGTGTCGGGATCACTCTTTTTAATTAAATCTAAATGACAGTGTGAATCAACTAACATAAGTGTGTGTAATTTACATGGTATGAGTACGTTTATCGGCTTTGGGTAACGTCGCCAGTGTCGCTTCAATTTTTTGGCGAGTGGCTCGATACTTGTCACTTAAATGCACACCGATGCCAGCCGGACGCCCCCCTTGTGCCCCTTTGGGATTAATCCACGCAACGCTACCCGTCACTGGGGTTTGTTGCCCCTCATTCTCCCACTTCACTAATAAGAAGACTTCGTCGCCTAAGCTACAGGGTTTGTCTGTCTTAATGAACAAGCCACCCCGTTTCAGAAACGGCAAATAATGATCATATAACATATTGTTGTCGGTGATCTCTAGCACTAGCCGAATACCTTTGGTGCCGCGTTTTTTCATCATTTTTTTCTCCTATCTAGTTCAACCCAAGTAATAGCAATGGTTTCAAATAGTCCTTGCAGATTGATGTTAACATTTCCAGTTATTGACTGATAAGTGGATTGTAGTAAATCTAACAGCTCAAATAAGTCGTGCAAGTCTGATTGTTTGGCGAGACGTTGCAGGGCTTCTTGACGATCTTGGTTAATAAGATATTGTGTTTGACGAGTGCATGCATAACGAATAATATCCATCGTCCAACTCAGCATCCAACGCAAGATTTGTGGCGCGTCCATTTTACTCCAAGCTTCCGCAACACTGACGAGATTATTTTGATCGGAGTGCAGCCTTTTCAAATCATCAAATAATTCCCGCCGCTTTGCCATGTCATCCGTTTCTGTCAAGGTGAGTGCTGCTAGGGGTGCTTGGGCTGACAGATTGAGTAACAATTGAAGTTCAGCATTCCCTTTGTCAGAATGATTACGCAGCCACGTTTGTATCAAGGTGCGATCTGGGCGGCTAAAATCAAGACGTTGACTGCGGCTACGAATCGTGGCGGATAAGGCCATGGGTCGATGACTTATTAACATTATCAATGTGTTAGGCGGCGGCTCTTCTAGTATTTTTAATAAGCTGTTGGCGGCGTTGCGATTCATAGCCTCAGCGGGGTTGATAATGGCGATTTTATGGTGCCCATAATGAGTCATCATGGTACAAAATTGAATTAATTCCCGTATATTATCGATAGTAATCTGTTTACCGGCTGCGGGTGATAACCGTAATAAATCTGGGTGATTATCGGCGCGGAGCAAATGGCAGGGTTTACAGTCTCCACAGATTTGCCCATCCGCAAGTGGCTGTTCACAAAGCAAAGTTTTATATAATCGTTGTGAAAACAATGCTTTACCCATGCCTGGCGGGCCACATAGCAATAAGGCATGTGGCAAACTGTCTTGTTGGCAGCGGCGCAGGACTTGTTGCCATAATGTGTTATGCCAAGGTAAGTTGGTGTTCATAGTCGTCTCTCGCAATGCAATCTAGTTCGTGCAATAATGCCATATCGTGCCGGTTCGTAGTAGGCGATTTATCGCCTACTACGAACCGGGCATTGGTTTTGTCACTCCCGACGAAGAATTTCCCGCGTTTCCATCAATATTTTACCCAACATATTCTTGCCGCTGCCATCCTTACCACAGCCCCAATAATAGTCCATGGGCGCCTTTTCAACTAATTTATCATTGCCCGTCTCAAGTAACCGTTTTTTGAGATCGTCATGGGCGCGAAATTTGGCCATGACGGCTTCCCTCATAATATCATCCTTGACTTTTTCCCAATTGGCGCGTAAGGGGACTGATCGAGTACGACCAAATTGTTTGGCTTTTTTAGGCGAGGATGCTGTACGGATACGTTCTTCCTGTGGATGCCCGGGAAATTTATGGGCTTGAAAGTAGTGTTCTACCGTCGGCCAATATTTGCCCCCCAGCGTGAAGCCATGTCTGGAAAAGTTTGAAAATTCCGAGTATTCTTCGTGGTTTGAATAAAAATAGATAGGTTTCATGTCGTATATAGTTCACAAAAATAGATAAATCTTGGACTCCTCAGCGTGGCAACCCGAAAAATATTGCTAAATACGTTCCCAAATCAGCATGGGAATAGCAGAGTTGTTTTCCATCTCGGATGGTGAGGTACTCAATGACAGTCGATTATCAGTTAATTGAAAAATGTGCTCTTGAGGAATGCCTACCGAGTTAGGAATAGTGCTTACTTCAGTGTGATGAATGACCTTATCATCCTTAATCTCATACCGCCCCCCATAAGCCACACAAGTTTCAAAAGCAGTCGCTTTTTCCTCTTTGCTCAGCTTTGTGATATCTTCAGAGGAAAACGGCGGGCGATTGGCATTCATAATATTGACGGATATATATCCTTGTTCAGTGTATATGAGGTAGCCAATAGGCGTTTTACCAAATGGGTAAATCGCTTGACCGTCTTCAAACCTAAATTCTAAAGATAACAATTTCCAAGTACCCACTAAAGAATTTTGTGTCATGCTTATTTTCCTGTTTCAATCTAAACCCATCCAACAACGTTTTTGCGTGGCACGATATGGCATTGAGATAGGGTTGTAAGCGGAGCAACATCCACCAAAAATCGAAATTATGGATTAGCTCCGTTAGCAGTAACTTTTGAATGAATGGGGTCAAAATAGAGTTTGGGAATGCCGTTATAGAAAAAAAAAGATGTCTTTGGCAAAAACTTTGTTTTTTGGGTCAGTAAAAAGATTTATGTGTATCTACTTAAAAACCAAGAGTTGATAATGCTTCATCAAAAGGTTTGGTTACTCGGGTGGTGGGCAAGGGCAAGGTAATGATCCCGAGCCGTAGCCTCGGTGGTTTTACCGATTGGCTGCTAAAATCTAAACTTGTCTCTAACCGCGCAACGAATCATTGATGCATATTGGGCTCTGTCTTTTTGGGCATCTTCTAATTTCTTTTTTATTTTTAATGAGTTGGGTTTCTAATGTTTGTTTCATAGCTTTTTCGTCTTTTCAAATAGTTATCATATTCAGGGGGCCTTGCTGTCGGTAATTCAAACAAATCGCTTGTCAACACTTGATCGATACGCCAACCTTTGATCACATTAAAATCATTGTGAATGATGACTTGATCGCCTTCTCGTTTGAGCAAAACGATATTGGCATCGCTAGGGGCTGATTGCTCAATAAGCGGACTGTGGGCTGTCACAATGATTTGGGTTTGTCTAAAAATATGGGTCAAATGATTAATGACTGTTCTTAGGGTGGCGTGCTGGAATGACTTCAGGATAGAAAGTATTCGGAGTCCAAAATTTATTTTGGACGAGTGGCTAATGATAATACCGCGCCCGCATGTAAATCGTACCATCATAATTGGTCATCGCGCCCACTCCGCCGGCGAACTGAAAAGGCTCCGTTTGCCAAACTCCCACTTCGTCCCGCTGCTTGACCATACGGTGAATAGGCAAAACTATCAGTCACATTCCCAATGTTGTCAGTTAACGCAATAATATTGCTATTAAAGTCCTGGTGGACATAGTACTCTGTGCTATCTTCTTCAACGCTTGCCAAAAGTCCGCTGGGCCATGAATATACAGCGTCTTGAGCTGATTGTTTTCATCAAGGCTTGCCAGTACATCGGGCTGGGGAGATACATGATCATCAAGGTTTTCTGGCACGAAAGCCGGCGCAAGGGGTTGATCGGCAATGAAATTGTTATCTGACCAAACGGACTATGGACTTCTTTTACCTCTCCATGATGATTGTACTCATAGCGTCGCGTCTTGGGGCCATGTCCTTCATTCCACGTTTCTTCAGTGAGCGGCCCTAGCGCATCGTAACTTTAATCAATGCCAGTATGATAAACAGACAAATTATTGATTTATAAAAACAAATTGCAAAAAAGCCGGTCTCGAAGTATTGAGGGATCGGATTTTTGACGGAGCTTGAACATAGCCAAAAAAATCCGATTTTTTCAAAAAATCGGATTTTTGACGGAGCTTGGATGGCATTGACTCAACAGCACGGTAATAAATTTTGTCATTTTTCTTTCTCCGATAGTTTGTGGTTAAGTAGTTTCAAGGTTTTTTTCCCTTGGGGTTGTTAAGTTTGCTTAAAAGGGAGCTAATCTATAAGACTTGTCCCTAAATAAATACAACGGATTAGCTCATCAGCCGCCAAGAATTTAATCCGTTGTTTTCGCTAAACGAAGTAACGAGCGGAGCGAGATCATCCGTTGTACTAAACCAAACTGATAGCTGGTAAATATTATATTATTTAATAACGTTGATGAGCCTGTTGTGCGTTTGGGCAGCGAGCCTTGTAAGTGCATGGCTCCAAAATTTCGCTGATACGCGAGAATGTTCGACTTACTTAAATGGCCGAAAACATTATGTCAAATTAAAATGCTCAATCAAGCCAAAGACGCAAGGATGATACAGATTGCGCTGATTAATCATAATCGCCTATTTGTTTGATTTGAAAAATGCGTATTCTATCATTCTAATCAAAATCAAGTCCAAGGGAATTTCCCCTACTGTTCGGTAAATCAATGGTGAATTGCTTATGGACTCCTCCTTTTAAAGCGTAAAACACATATATCCACTGCAATAGCAAACATGGTAATAGAAAACAACGAGCGTAGGGTGCGTGACTCTACGTTTGGACGAGACGCCCAATGACAACAAAAACCTGCACAGCTTGATTTTTATGACGTTCTAGGATAACATTGTTGAGATGACTTAATGTACTCATTATGTGTAGCAAAACTTGAGTCATTTAGTGGGTTGTATTTTCAATCAGACATCGACAATGTTGGTTTTTAATTAAATAAAGGATAAACAACATGAAACAAATTTTGTTAAGACATTTAAATCTGCTGGTAGTGGGTTTAAGTTTGCTAAGCATGGCACCAGTTTTTGCAGCTGATGTCAAAATCGGGGGAAAAGACGCGAAAATAGGGGCAAAACTCCTATGGGATTACACGACTTACGATGGTGTTCATCATCAAACGGGTAAAACTGGCAGCGACAGTGAAATACGTCTTGTCCGTGTTTACCTGATCAATAAATTCGATGAACACTGGGAAAGTAAGCTCCAGCTTCAAATTAATGAACATGAAGGTGCAACCAAGACGGTTTGGAAAGAAGTGTTTGTCAAATATAATGGTTTAGGGCCATTTGACATCACCTTGGGTAAGCGTAAAGAACCTTTTGGCTTACAAATGTTAGTCAATGCGGAAAGGGTTCTGTTTATGGAACGCGCAATGATTTCGAGTTCTTTTGCCCCAGAGCGTAGCGTCGGCTTAACTCTTTCTACTTATCCGGGCAACAGTAGCGTTGAACTGGGTATCTATAGTCAAGACAGTAGTGGTAATCCCTCTTATGCAAAAGGGGGCCCTGAAATGGATAATCCCGAAAAGGACACTTACGCGCTTACTGGACGTGTCACTTTAACCCCTTGGCAACGAGAGCGGGATTTGATCCATCTCGGCTTAGCCAGTTCATATCGTAACTTTGGGGGTAATGAATTTCAAGTCAAAGATCGGGCTGAAATTCACTTAGCCCAACCCATTGTCACCAGTGGTACAACGGTTGCGGATAATCTCACCCTGTTTGGGCTCGAAGCGGCGGCTCAGTTTGGCCCTTTTTCATTCCAAAGTGAATATATGCAATTATTGGTCGATGGCGATAATGATCAAGATGCTGACTATGATGGTTATTATGTCCAATTAGGTTATTTATTGACAAACGGCTATCGAGTCTATAATAAGGGTAAATTTGGTCAAATGGTACCCTTATCGCCAATTGGTGCTTGGCAATTGACGGGGCGTTATAGTGTTTTAAACGCTGAAGATAATAACCAAGGCGTTGAAGCTGAAAATATTGCTTTAGGGCTCAACTGGTTTGCCAATACCTCTGTCCGTATTTCTGCTAACTACATTATGACTGAAGTTGACGGTGCTGATCCCAACAATGATGATGGCGATGCTTTTATGCTTCGTTTTCAATATGTTTTTTAATTTCGGGGGAATTGTAGGTTAATTCAAACCTGCGGGGTGACCAATACCCCGCAGGTCGTTTTCTGGACAAATGATTGATTTTAAAATAAAAAAAATAGATTGTTCCAAACTTATTCTGGATTTTTTTTTGCATGGACGCTCCGTCAAAAATAATATTTTTTTTAAATCTTGAGTTCAGCCGCAATTTCACTCGTTTGGGCTCCACTAACGCGACTCAAAAAATCGAATAAATCAGTTAGCTCACCAAAGTTGAGTTTCTGGTTTTCCAACCGTTTGCGTGCAAGATCACGAAAGGTTTCAGCCTTGGTGCGATGTTCCAAGGAAGTGATAAGACTGCCAAAATAAATTTTGGACTCCGACTAATTATGCAAAAAAAAATCCGATTTTTCCAAAAAATCGGATTTTTAAACCAGACATTAGTACAACTAATTATGAAATAAACGAATTGAATTCAGGAGAGGCAACTGAAGGGCAATCCCTTGTGGTTGCTCCGGCGCTGATTGTAAGTGCTTTTGCGAACGATGTGGGCATCGCTCGGTGTCAGTGGGGCAACAATGCCCGGCGATTTGCCGGCTTTATATGAGTGGATGGGATCAAAATATCGACTCTTTCTAAGCCATTAAGCATAGAAGTGGAGTGGTACTTTACCGTGGACAAAATATTATCCCTTTTGGTGACAAGCTTTGGGCGGTTCCAATTCATGCTATTTGGGAGTGATTTATCCCTTGCCAAGTTCGTAGTAGGCGATTTATCGCCTACTACGAACTATTCGCCATCCCCAAACACCACAAACCCTGCCCAAAAATAAGGATGAAAGTAAATCTCCTTAATTTCGTCTTTGACATCACCTTCAAGCATCGCTATTTTAGCTTGTCGCAAGGAATCCGCCAAAGGACGTTTATCTTTAAGTTGACCAAACAAAGCTTGGTTCAATTGTTGAGTTGCCCGGGAGTGAACTTCCCAAAGGGAAACGGACACCGCCGGAGTACCAGCGTACATAAACGCACGAGTTAAGCCTCTCACGCCTTCACCTTTGATATTTTCACCCTGCCCGGTATTACAAGCGGAGAGTGTTACTAAATCCGCATTCATTTGTAACCCAAACACATCCGCCATCGTCAAATAACCCCCTTCTTCAGGATAAGACAACAGCACTGCTGGTTGATCAATGTATTTTAGCTGATCCGGCAAAACTGCATGGGTGGCGAATAGTACATAGCGAAACTCATCTAATTCCTCATCTTCATGGAGTTGCAACACCTTTTCCCGCGAAGCGTCTTCACCTAAATAGAGAGCTTGAGGATAAGTGTATGTGGTGACATTGAATAATTGTGCAATGTTGAGGGCTTCCTCTTCAGTGTCGGGTAATTCTGGAATACAATCACCACCAAATAATTCCCGATAAGCACGGGTGCGTAAGCCTTTTATGGTACTCTCATCAGGCTCTTTTTCACATGGAAAAGCGGGGTTGGCAAAGGCTAGGAATGGCAGCCGATCTTCGATATTGCGGCGTTCTTTAGCTGAGCGTAAGGTTTTGAACAATGAAGCTGAGGAAAGATAGGCTATGGCATAATCTTGTATCAGATAACGTGGCTTTTCTTCATCAGGCTCAGTGACGATGGCTTCAAAGGGCAAACTGTACAATGCGCGAGTGGGAACAATGTAAAGCGTGTGTGGCTTGGCGAGTGCGATTAAGTCACGGGCGGCTTTGGGCAGTAGTTGTTGATAAAGCGCATGACTCGCGTCGATGAAATCGGGTAAGTTTTCGTCAACGGCATTTTCTAAGTGTCGCGTCAGCTCCGCGCCTTTTAATTCGATTTGTTCAGCCGTCTTGATTTCACTGAGCATAGTTTCTATGCCCGTATCACGAAACGCAGTAACTTGTTGCTGAATTTGCTTTTCAGTCAAAGGGAGACTGAATAGAGCAAAGTGTTGCTTGCCGACTATCCATAAATCGGAGGCTTCTTCCCTGACGTTGTAGATGAGCATCAGTTCATCAGCTTGTAATACCTGCTTTTGTAATTTATCCAAAGCGACGGGCTTAGGATATTTGAGAGCATAATAAGCCGGATAACCCCTCTGTAGTGTTTTTTCAAAATCGGCTTGCTCAGCTTGTAACTTTTCAAGCCGCTTACGATGTGGCTCAGCATCTTTACCTTGAGCAAGGGCTTGGGTGCGACTTTGGCGGGCTGTTGCTATTTGTAGTTCAAATTCTCTATCTCGTTGTGAGATTTCCTCTGGTACACCAGCGAAACGCCGTGCGCCGCTTTTGCCCATTTCTTCTAGGAAAATTCTGCCTTGTTTGCGTTCAAATATTTCTAGGGCTTTATGATCATAGCCCTTATTTGGGTATTTGTTGTGTAAATGTTGTAACAAAAAAATATATTTGTCATAAACCACTAACTTGTCACGTATGAACGACAATTTCTGTTCTTTCTCTTCCAGCCCAGCGCGTAATTTTTCAATATTATCTAAAGCCTCCTCATAGTGGATCATAGCCATATCGACTTTGTTCAAAACGAACTCGACAGAAGCGAGCCCAAGTAATGTTATCCAGATGGACTCGCTTGCTCCTATGTTTTTGAGAATAACAGCACCTTTTTGAAAAAGTTCGTAGGCAGTTTGATACTCACCCAAATTTGTGTACACCAGCCCGAGGTTAGTCAAATTCTGGCCAATTTTTAGTTTATCACCAATTTTTGGCGATATTTCCAAGGCGGCTCGAAAATATTCCAAGGCGGCTTTAAATTCACCTTGTCGCGTTGCGATAAGCCCAAGGTTATTAAGCACATACGCCTCACGCTCCTGACTCTGAGCATCCTGAAATCGCTTTCTAGCCTTTTTCAAATTAATGTATGCTTGCTCCAAATCACTCAAATATACATAGACGGCACCCATATTAGACAAGGCTATACCCTCATTTAGAGGATTTGGGGTTTGTTGAAAAATACCTTGGGATTCTTTATATAAATCCAGAGCTTTAGAATAATTTCCCAAGAATAACTCAATATCCCCCATATTTATCTTAATAACAGCTTGATTAGGCGGAGAGTCGATTTGAAGAGTCAAGGCTGTTTGGTAGTGCTCCAATGCAACAGAATATTGTCCAGTGGCAGTATAAACGCTGGCCAAATTACTCAAAGTGTTAGCCACTTTGAACGAAATACCAAGCTTTTCCCAAATACTCAAAGCCTGTTTAAAATTGGAAAGTGCCACTTTATATTGAGCTTGGGTATAATAGACATAGCCAATATTATTATAACTATCTGCCACCCCAGCTTGCTCATGCAAATGTTGAGATAATTCTAGAGATTTCTGAAAATAGCTTATTGCCAATTCCATTTCTCCCTTCTCTCGATGAAGCAAACCCAAAAGATTCCACGTTGCAGCAATATTTGACAATTCACCTAAGGCTTGCCAAAGCTCTAAAGCTTGACTAATGGCAGATTCTGCCTCTTTGAAATAGCCCGTCTGTAGATAAATCGCAGCTTGATTATGTAAAATGGTTGCCTCATTTTTCTGATCCTTTTCTTTTAAAACAACGGGCAATGCCAACTTATATTGAGCTAAAGCATCATCATAACGTCCTAAAAGCGCATAGATATTACCCAAATTAGTGCGAGTGATAGCCTCATTGATCGACTTTTTTTCCTCAATGTAGCGTTTAAGCACATTTTCCCAAATGTCAATAGCCTTTTGAAAATTACCATCTTTATATTGATTGAAACCACTAATATACAGTTCAAAGGTAGGCGTGCCGATAGGGAGAGCATTAGCAATGACAAGTGCTCTCAATGCGATACTCAAGCCAGCAAAATATTCTTGTTGAGCAACATAAATTTCTATTTGTACCTGCATCGCACGCAACTCGCCAATGCCATACTTAATGTCTTGATAAATTGCCTGAGCTTGCGCTAATTTTTCCAATGCTTTAGCATATTTTTTCTGCTCAAAAAAAGCTTTGCCCTCCTCATAAAGAGCATTTCCCTGAGCAATTTTAGCTTGATCATAGTCAATATCTTTGACAATCAGCGTTTCATACACTTGGCTTGCCGCAGAAAAGGTTTTTAGATAATGGTTAAAAGCATTATCTAAATCAAAGCGCATTAAATAGATTTGAGCCACTTGCAGATAGCACTCCGACTCACGCAATCTATCTTCAATTTGTTGATAAATACGTGCTGCTTCTTGCCATTTTTGAATAGCGCACTCAATTTTGCCCATGTTGTTTGCGGTTTGAGCATCACCAAAAAGCAAATCGGCCTTCATTTTACTTTGGATTTTTTCTGAGCTTGCGTTCAAAAAAATCGAATTAGGCAATGAATACTGAGAAGAAGACGGCAAACAATCAATTGCCTGCACGGGCATCAAAATAAGGCACGTAATCAATGTTACACACCATGAAACTACTTTATTAATATTAATCATAATTATGCAAAAACACTTGGAGTCCAAAGCTTTAGCTTTGGACTGGACGCTGCTCCTCCAAAGCTAAAGCTTTGGACTCCAATAACACTCCTTAAATATTACTCAATCGTCGCCTTTAGATGCTCTATCTCTTCCAGCCCGACAGTTCGCCAATCCTCACCACCCGATTGTCGTACCTTACAAAGCATTTGGAGCAATACCGGCCAACACTGGCTCTGCTCCAATATCCAATCAGTGTCGTCTTGAGAAAAAGGCTCTGACACCGCGCCTAATAGTGTACGCGCCTCATCTTCAGTCAAAGCTCCCAACTTAAACTCACTAAATACGTTACAAAAGGGCGAAGGCTTGCCAACTTCTTCGGCCAATTTTTCCAATTCAGCAAGCGGGTAGCGGCTAGCCACACAAAACCCTACGCGCCCGCCAGCACAATGCTGACTAAGATAACGCATATTCGACCAAAATTCCTCATCCAGCCCAGGCGACTGCAAACCTATTTCAATACGATCCATTAGAATCACTGTCGGTTGAAGCTGAGCGTCAAGAACATCCGTAAAATCAAGCCAGTCATTCACCTTGTTATAAGGCGAGCCCAGTTCTTTTAGCGTATAACGCCAAAAATTTTATGGACGGTTTATCTGCAAAAAATCCACAAACACCCAACTGTACCTTTGCTTGAGCCAATCATAGCGTTGCCCTTGGCATAGTGTGTTGTCATTGTGATTGTGAATATACCTTATATAATTCAACAGAGAAGTTTTACCACTCAATTTGGGACCGCACACGGCGACATGTTGTAGTGGTAGCTGCCTCCATTCGTTAAAAATCCTTTTTAACAATGCCTCGCGTCCAAAAAATTGACGTGGGTGGATAATTGGGCGCGTCGTCACGGGGACAAGTGGTCCATCCTCAATTTCAGAAGCATAATCATAATTATTCTGAGCAGGACAACCAGCAGCCTGGAAAAATTCGTTACATTCTCTAGAGTCTAAACGTAGCACCTCGGCACACTTTGCCACTTTTTCACAAGTAGGACGCATAGTTTCTCCGGTGCGCCACTTATAAATTGTTTGCCTAGACGTTTTCCTCTCCCTGTTATAAGGCAACCTTTCCTCTATCCTATCAGCCAACTGCTGATCACTAATCCCTATGCGCTTCATATACTTAGTCAGTAGTGCCGCAAAATTCATCAGAATCTCCTTGTTACGTGCAAATGAATGCTGTAAAATTGACTAATTGGGAATATTGTCATCTTACACAGGGCTTTTTTATGAAACTATTTTTCCTTAACATACTAATGTGCCTAACCTTGCTAGGCAACACCCAAGCTGCCCCCGTCGCCGGGCGGATTGACCATTTCAATTGTATCCCTGAAGTTTATACGCTGATACGCAATGGTCAAAGTCTGCCCGTGGAATTTTATACGGAGCTACAAAAAGGCGACCAAGTCGCTATCAACACCGATAAAAATGCCCTTTCTCTTAAGCTCCGTTATGAGCAAAAGATACCACTGGTGAAGCCTCAAGCACCATATACAGTTGTCGCACCGCCTTTATCTATTGATTCGGCGAAGGGGGCTTGTTCTCTTGACGCTTATACTATCAAACGCAACGGAAAGTCGCTACCGATACCGCCAAGGCTCTTAGTAAACGATCAGATCGTAGCAGACAAGACTAAACCTTCGCTCCAACTCACATTAGGTGAAACAGTGATTGTGGTCAATCACCAAAACTCTCCTTATACGGTCATCAAAGCAGCAGACCAACCCTCGAATCCCTTATTAGCGTGGATTGGGCAAACCATTACTCAGTTGCATACAGAGACTTTTAAATCCATTACAGATCTTCTTAAAAGGAGAGGCATTGATGATACACCCTCAACTATGCCAGCCCCCTACACCAATTTGCTCAAAAAGCGCAAACATAGAAAATTAGTGGCGGGTACAAGACCTTTATATCTGGCTTGGAAAGGGGGCAAAGCACCTTATGATTTAACCATCAAACGGGCCAATCAAAAACTTTTAGAAGAAAAAGGTCTTAAAGAACAGCGGATAAAAACGCCAGTTTTGGATTTGACAGTGGGGGATTATCGTCTGCGAATCTGTGATGCACAAAAAAAATGCTCAGTGGATTATGGGTTTTCTGTCGTCGAATCTAAACCAGAATATCCCCGTGAATTGAAAGATAGCCGTATCCCCGAAGCCACCCGTCTGACGGCGCAAGCAACTTGGTTGGCGGCGCAAGGGAGAAAAAAATGGTTTTTTGAAGCTTATCAACAGATCGCGGGGCTGAGTGAGCCGTCGGCGCGGATTGTGCGTGATGCCTTAGAACAAGGGGCGCGGATTAAATTGCCGAAACGGCGATAAATCGCCTACTACGAGTCAGCCTTTTTATAGGCTAATGCCATTAAGTTAAAAATCCGATTTTTTCAAAAAATCGGATTTTTTTTGACGTAGCTGCTCCGTTAAAAATCCGATTTTTTCAAAAAATCGGATTTTTTTGACGTAGCAATGCCTTACGTTTTAGGACTAAAATACGCTTTCTACCACGATCAGCATAACTAAAACCTAATCCAGTACGAAATATTTCAGGAATGTAAAAACGTTCACTTTCATTTTTTTCCTTATCTTCATAGATGACACCAATCTCTTTAAGTATTTCTATCGTTTTTGGTTCTAAATGTTCTGGTGCAAATGGAACTTTGCGTTTATCAGGGGAAAGTTTAGCCATATCTGAAGCCCATTGTTTAAACAATGGATATTCTTCTTTAGTTTCTTCTACTTTCTTTTCACTACAAGGGGTTATTGACTGACGTATTGCTTGAGGCGGTAATAACCGCGTTTGTTTCCATTTTTCAAAGAGTTCTTGATTCTTTAATCCATGTTCGGCTGAGTACAATAATAATCTCACAATATCCCTCGCTTGAAGTCGCTCATTAAAATCAGTTAAAGCGGCATAAACCCAATTAACGGTTATGGCTTCTCTTGAATTATCTTGTCCCAGTTTTTTACCCCATAACTTTTCCAGAAATTGATTGATTTCTTTTTCAGTCAATTTCTCCGTATTTTTATCGTCAGTGTCAAGAATTTTTGATTGAACACATATCCAATAAATAAACCTCAAAAATGAGTTAAAATCCCAAGACAGATCATAAGCCTTGTACAGGTTTTCAAATTGCCCTTGATTTTGAGGAATAGCATGTCTTATAAAATCTCTTCTCAAAAAAATAATCAACCCAATATTGGGTTGCCGTATTTCTCCCAAGCGGTTTGGAATATCAAGTAATGTTCTAACAGCCATTTGTTGTGCCTTATTAGAAGCCATGTCTGAAAAAATATCCTCTAAACCATCGAATAAAAAAATGACACGCACTTGTTTTTCTTTTAAATAAACATCCAAATCAGCTAACTTAGCTTGATTTGAGCGTTCACTGTCACCCATGATAGTTTTATAAAGTACATCAATCCAAAAAGCACTCCACTCATGTTCATGTAACTGCTCGGATAAAGCACGTTTGATCTTATCATTAAGCTCACTAGGAGAAAAAGAGGGTGCATTAATATGTGTGATAAATGCTTCTCTGGCTCGCTCAATTTTTTCTAGTGCTTTATCTTTCAAGTTATTGGATTGTAAAAGAGGAAAAATAAAGCTATCAGTTCCCTGAACTGGATAAATACTTGTTTTTTATAAAAAATGATGCCAGCGTTCAAAATGCGCTAATTGAACATAGTTAAATGTTTTTCCAGCCCCTTTAGCACCAATACAAACAACTCTTGGCAATTCTTCTACATGATTTGAAGCTAAACTTTTGAGTGATTTTGTCATCAACAGATCATTACTTTCTCCACTTTCAGCATATTCATACTCCTCGCACGTTTCTTTTAATCTGCTGACTTGCTCAATCGTAAAACTCACAGGGACTGTGATAGGCGTTAAAACTTCTTTTACCCGGCACATAGCCCATTGCATTAAAGTGGTGTCTTGATTAATTTTTTGGCGAGCATCTTCCCAATCAGAAAAATAAAGTAACTGTTCAGCAAAAAAAGTTTCTTCAATATTTAGCCGTTGAGTTTGTATATCATCCTTTTCTTTAACATGATAACTTTCGGCAAGACTTTGAAGTACATTCCCATAGATTGGAGAATCCTTCAAGTCTTGTTTAAGCATACTCATGACGATTTTCGGATCTAAATATGTTCCCAGCTCAATTTCTTTCAATTGAGGTGCCAGCCTTGACAATTTGTCCAATGCGAGTCTTGTACCGCTAACAGATTGTTCCGATAAAGTGGTTATCAAATAACGTTCTATTCGGGGATCAAAAAGAATTGGACTGGCTAATTCAGTTAATCCTGCTCTCAGATCAATTAATACATAGTTTGCATTAATTGCTTTAGCTAATTGGAAAATGGCATGACTACACTCCCAAGTACCATCAATACTTTGTGCAATATGCTCCGGTAAAATACGAATATCAAGCAATTGATTGTCTTCTAAACAAGCTGGCAGAAAATAAAATCCATAATCATGATAGGATTTTTTCAATTCTTTGGCATAAAAAGCAATCGTACTTTCTTGATCAGTTGGTGGATAATGGTAAGCCTCAAGAAAATCAATGATTGATACCGTCGGTTGTAAATTTTCCTTACGATGCCAATAGGTTAAACCAGGTGCTTCTAAGTCGGCATCTATGACCAATATATTAGCCTTAGCTTGCTCAAGTAAAGCAAATAAGTAAGCGACTAAATGCGAAGTTCTACCTACCCCACCTTTGAAAGAGTGAAAAGCAATCATAAGCATATCATCGGAAAAAGGGGGCGGAAATTGAATCGTATGGCTATCTTCTTCAGCACTTTTCAGATATTCCACTTCCTTCCAGAAAGGACGAAACGCATTTTTTATGTCGTGGGCAGTCTCTCCAGCCTGAAATTATACTGGTATAGTGCTGTTATCTATATCCAAATGAATCACTGATTCTGTTTGATCAAACCAATCTAAAAACCATTCCTTTAATATATTTTTCGCTTTTTCCTTTGAACCATATTCAATTTCAATAGCATCATAAAAACAATTTATATCTAAAATACCGGTAGGCATTTTGGTTAAACCATTGGTTTTATTTCTTATAATGCGATCTATATCTAACCATGTTCTTAATTTCATGTTTTTTTCAACTCTAATTTAATCCATTCAACGATTTTTAGTAATTTTTCTTCAATCTCTTTGTCAGATAGCCCTCCATTTGACTTACCACGCCACATTTGATTAAAGTCTTTTGGTTCAACTGTGCGTGTATCTTTACTTTTTTTACCATTTTTTTTAATGGGCTCCATCTGAGTCCGACTTAAAACAATATCACCCTTAGCCCCCAATTCTTTTAAAAGTTTATTAATATCATGGGTTAAAATATCAGAGCTTAAACCATCTGTTCGTGATTGTCTTTTATCTTTCAGGATCAAGACTTTTAAACCACATTCTACCGCATAAAATAAGAGTAAACGATGGGCATTAGTCCGAGATTGTTCTTTCACTTGTGAGATGGCACGAAGATTTTGATCCCAAGCTCTTTTTATCTCACGGTCAGTAAATGGTTTTTTACCCATTTATCGGCGAGGCGTTTTCAGCACTACTCCCATTTTTTTTATATACTCTTTGGACAGTGTGTCATATTATATATCTAATTCAATGGATTTTTTTCCAGTCCTTTTATATTTAATATTTTTATGGGTACCATTAGTTTACTTTTTAGGCAACCTCGATGTCTTACAACACAACAGCTCTACACAACAATCCACTCATAGCCAGTGTACAACTACTCATCTGGCTACTCCTGCGCCCATCAGCTTGGCGA
>JBDLJY010000109.1:0-18290 GCA_039714115.1 Pseudomonadota bacterium
AGTTTGCGATTTTTCAACATTCCTTTAACATTCAAATCCTCAAGACAAATTATCTTGAAGCCTTGACAAAGACGATGGGTTAATTTATGCAAACCATCTTGACGAATACAACTCATACGATAATAAAGTCGTGCTATTTTCATCTTTTGCCGACCGTATCGTTTGGAGCCCTTAGTACATTTAGCTAAATGTCGTTGTAATCGTGCTAAACGACGACTAAGCTTTTTTAAAGGTTTTCTACCTTCCACTGTTTCGCCATTTGACAGAGTGGCTAAGTTTTTAATACCCAAATCAACACCAACAATCAAAGCTTGGTTCTCGCTCTTTTTGAGTGGTGCTGTGTCCATTTGAACACTAATACTTATAAACCATTTATCTGCTGCACGAGAGACAGTAGCGGAGAGAATTTTTCCATAAAATCTGAGCGATTCGGTTAATTTTACCCAACCTAACTTAGGAATCATGATCCGGCTTCCAGAAAGTTTAAATTGGTCGTTTGAAAGGTAGAATGAATCGTGTGTACCTTTCTTTTTAAAACATGGGTATCCACCAATATGTCTAAAAAAACGCTTAAAAGCTGTACCTAAATCACTAAATGCTTGTTCAGCTGCACATTTTGTAACGTTAAATACCCAAGGAAAGTCAACAGGTTTAACCGCGTTAAAAACAGTTCTAACAGTTCTTGCAGTCGGTTTTTTACCTGCCGAAGCTTGTTTTTTCCATTCTTCTAAACCAGTGGTTTAAGCAAAACGAGATGTTCCACAAGCTTGGCGGAAATACTGTTCCTGTTTATAAGTTGGATTTTTTATCTGTATTTTGTGGCTTAAGACTATCATCCTAGCTTATAATTTCCTCCTCGTGAAGTTGACCTATAATTGAACAATCTTGAAAAACAATACTTAGCCCACGTACATCGTAGCTGGTGGGCAAGCTTCGAGATCAATTCGTTTGATCATGCCCTACGCAAGCCAAATCTTAATAGCATCCATTTACTGAATGTCAAGCATTTTGTGGGGGACGGTGGCGAGCCAACCCAAATCCCCCAAGTCTCATAAACATCCACGAGTATTAATTTCTGCATGCCGTATTAACCTGAAATTTTACCAAAACTAAAATGATTGTCAAGTATATCGTAAAATGTGTGCTTTGTGTTCACTTTTTAACACAAAAGCGCACATTTTTTACTACTAGTAATTAACTCTCTGTAAAGTATCTCTGAATGACGGGATGTGAGGCAGGTTGGCCAGAGAATCCAACTTTTCGGGGTCGACATCCCTAGCCTCACGAAAAAAAATATACCTTATCTCTTTTGTTGTTTCGGGAAATCCGCTCCGCTCCATTCCCGAAACAGCAATAATTTAGCAATAAATTTTTTTGCATAACCAACATTAACCGGTCAGGCGACCGATGTGCTATCGTTATGAACCTTATCCTCGAAACCATTCTCCTTAACTTTTATGACCCCTTGCATTTTTTTAATGGGCCCCACCGCATCGGGCAAAACCGATTTAGCCATATCCTTAGTAAAACATTTACCTTGTGACATCATCAGCGTTGATTCAGCAATGATATATCAAGGAATGGACATAGGCACGGCAAAACCGAGCGCTGATATTTTAGCCCAAGCCCCTCACCGCTTGATCGATATCCGCGATCCCGCTCAAAGCTATTCAGTGGGACAATTTTGCACTGATGCACAGGCCGAAATCCAAGCGATCCAATCTGCGGGTCGTATTCCCCTGTTAGTCGGCGGTACTATGCTTTATTTTCACAGCTTACAACGAGGCTTATCAGAACTTCCCTCAGCCAATCCACAAGTGCGCCAACGTTTAAATCAGGAAGCGGAACAAATGGGTTGGGCTGCCATGCACCAACGCCTCACCAAAATCGATCCACAGACAGCGCAACGTATTCATCCTAATGACTCGCAGCGCATTCAGCGGGCGCTTGAAGTCTATGAAGTATCCGGCGAAACCATGACAGCATGGTATGCTAAATCCCCCGCCCAAGGCTGGTCTTATCCTACCATTAAATTAGTGATAGCCCCGGAGCAACGTAGCACCATACATGCTAGAATAGCGCAACGTTTTCAAACCATGCTGGAGCAGGGATTGATTGAAGAAGTCCGTAGCTTGTTTATGCGTGGCGATCTTAACCCCGATTTGCCATCCATGCGCTGCGTGGGATATCGTCAAGTGTGGCATTATTTAGCCGGAGAATTGGATTATGCCAGTTTGCCCGAAAAAGCCATTATTGCCACCCGACAATTGGCAAAACGGCAATTGACTTGGCTACGTGCTCAAACCGATGCCTACTGGTTTGACAGCCTTGAGCCGAATCTGACACAGCAGGTATTGAAATGGCTGGAAAAAACCATAGACTATCTCGACAATGGGTCAATACCATTACGCAAAAACGTTCTTTTGTAGGGGGGGCAACGGGTGGATGTCGCAGCGCGTCTCCACCAAATCGCTGTGTAGACGCGAATGCAATGGAAATAATTTGATACAACGATAACAATACGGAGAATAGCTTTATGAATGAAGGGCAGTCGCTACAAGACCCTTTTTTAAATACATTACGCAAAGAGCATATACCAGTCTCGATTTATTTAGTCAACGGCATTAAGCTACAAGGTCAAATTGAATCGTTTGACCAATTTGTAGTATTACTCAAAAATGCGGTCAACCAAATGGTATATAAACATGCCATTTCGACCGTTGTCCCGGCACGTATGATCGAAATTGCCTACGACAAAGAGACAGATGAAGTCAAAGAGACAGATGAAGTGCCAGCATCGACAGAGCAGTCGCTTTTTCCGGAATAACAATGGACGTCCAAGATAAATCTTGGATTCCTATTTTGAGAGGTCACGCCGATGTTTGAACGACCAGACGGTGGAGAACGCGCTATCTTAGTGTCTATGACACTGACACGTTTTGCGGATCAGGCATCACTAGATGAATTTGCCGAATTAGCACATTCAGCGGGTGTGATAACCGTGACTAAAGTCACGGGGACACGCGATGCCCCTGATCCCCATTCTTTTGTTGGGCGCGGTAAGCTACAAGAAATTGAAGCTCTGGTACAAGAGGCTGAAGTAGTCTTGTTTAATCACGCCCTCAGTCCGGCGCAAGAGCGTAATTTGGAACGCGCCCTACAGTGTCGGGTACTGGATCGCACCGGCGTGATTTTGGATATTTTTGCCCAGCGTGCCCGCTCTTTTGAGGGTAAATTACAGGTCGAATTGGCACAACTCAAGCACTTATCCACGCGCCTAGTGCGTGGGTGGACTCACTTGGAGCGGCAAAAGGGCGGTATTGGTTTGCGTGGTCCGGGTGAAACCCAGTTGGAAACGGATCGTCGTTTGCTCGCTGAGCGTATTAAACATATAAATAAGCGTCTGGAAAAAGTCAGTCAACAACGCGAATTGGGTAGAAAAGCACGTCGCCGTGCCCAATTGCCTGTCGTATCGCTGGTTGGCTATACTAATGCGGGCAAATCGACTTTGTTTAATCGTCTCACCCATGCAAAAGTTTTTATTGCTGATCAATTGTTTGCCACCTTGGATGCCACTTTACGCCGCGTCACTTTGCCAGATAAAACGGCACTTATTTTGGCCGACACGGTTGGTTTTATACAACAACTACCGCATGATCTGGTTGCCGCATTTCGTGCTACCCTAGAGGAAACACGTCAAGCAAGACTGTTGCTGCATGTTGTGGATGCGAGTGATACGGAGCGACAACAGCGCATTGAGCAAGTGAATGAGGTATTGACTGAGATTGGTGCTGCTGAAGTGCCGCAGATCATCATCTATAATAAAATTGATCGTTTAGATGATTGCCCGGCTCGCTGTGATAGTCATGAGGGAGTGACTAGAATTTGGCTATCAGCAGTCAGCGGTGCTGGCTTTGATTTACTTTATGAGGCATTGGCAAAACAAATAAGTCAGGAAAAGGTACAGCATTGGGTGCGAGTGCCGGCGCAGGCGGGTGATTTACGTGCCCACTTGTTTGCTGAGGCAACGGTATTGCATGAACAATTTGCCGATAATGGTGACTGTTTGATTGAGATAGAAATGCCGGCGCAACTTTTGACACAATTAGCTGAGACTGATCCTAGACTACAACTTATCAATGGTAATTAACTAACAACAATTATTGAATTAGGAGCATACATGGCCTGGAATGAACCGGGTGGTAATGGGAATAAAGACCCTTGGGGCCACCGTAATAAAGAACAAGGTCCTCCAGATTTAGATGACATTGTGCAATCAGTGCAGGACAAAATAGGCGGCCTATTTGGAGGCGGCGGCGGTAGTAATAATGGTGGAGAAAACCGTGACGGCGAAGGTCTCAGTTGGACTGCAATAGGCTTTATTGCGGTCATTATCCTGAGCATCTGGAGCCTTTTCGGGTTTTACACCATACAACCCGCTGAGTTTGGAGTCGTCACGCAATTTGGGCGTTATAAGGAAACCACTGAGCAAGGCTTAAACTGGCATTTGCCCTATCCAATTGAACAAGTCCAAAAGGTCAACGTTGAAGAAGTGCGAGCACTCACTCACAGAGCTTTGATGTTGACCCAAGATGAAAACATCGTTGTGATTGAATTGGTTGTGCAATATCGGGTTAAAAATGCCGAGAATTATCTATTCAAGGTGCTCGATCCTGACAACACCTTACATCAGGCGACAGAAAGTGCCTTACGTGAAATCGTCGGTACCAGCAAAATGGACGCTGTCTTGACCAACGAACGTGCTCGCGTGGCAGCAGAGACCAAAGTCTTGATTCAAGACATTGTGAATCGCTATAAAACGGGCTTAATTGTCACCAGCGTGAACATGCAAAACGCCCAACCGCCAGAAGCTGTACAAGCCGCTTTTGCAGACGTGATTAAAGCGCGTGAGGATCAAGAGCGTAGTAAGAATAAAGCGGATGGTTATGCCAATGAAGTCGAAGAAAAAGCCAAAGGTGTAGCCAATCAATTGCTACAAGAAGCCCAAGGTTATAAGGCACAAGTCACAGCACGTTCGCTGGGTGAAACCAGGCGCTTTTTAAGTATTTTAAAGGAATATGAAAAAGCCCCTGCCATCACTCGCCAACGTTTGTATATAGAAAGTTTAGAATCGGTGTTATCCAACACCAGCAAAGTGATGGTGGATATTAAAAGTGGCAATAATTTGATGTTGTTACCTTTGGATAGACTACTTGGCAATACGAGCAATCAGTCAACACCTGCTTTATCGCAACCCTCGTTCACACAACCAGGGGTGAGAAATGATGATCCACGTAGTAGAGGAGGACGCTAATGGCAGCGAATAAAGTAGTCGTTTTAGCAATGACAGTGATTTTAGTGCTAGTCGGGCTGATGTGCATTTTCACGGTCAAAGAAACCGAATTGGCTTTGATGTTACGCTTTGGGAAAGTGGTGAGCAGTGATTTAGAAGAAGAGCCGGGAGTGCATTTTAAGCCGGGACTGCATTTTAAGGTGCCTTTTTTTTACACGGTCCGTAAATTCGATAAGCGTATTCAAACTCTTGACGCGCAGCCTGAACACTTTTTGACCAGTGAAAAGAAAAACTTAATTGTTGATTCTTTCATCAAATGGCGGATTATTGATGTGGTAACATACTACACCGCCGTCGGAGGTAGTTCACTACGCGCAAAACAACGCTTGGGAGAAATGATTGCCGATGGCTTACGCAGCCAGTTTGGTCAACGCACAATTAAAGAAGTGGTTTCAGGTGATCGTTCCGAAATCATGGATATCATTACCGAAGAAGCCAATATGAATGCCAAACAATTTGGCATTAAAATTGTCGATGTGCGTATCAAACGGATTGAACTGCCAAGAGAAGTCAGTAGTTCAGTGTATCGACGTATGGAAGCTGAGCGTGAGCGGGATGCTAAAAAATTGCGTTCTCAAGGTGAAGCTGAGGCAGTGCGTATCCGCGCTGAGGCTGATCGTAAAAGAATTGAAGTGATTTCTGAGGCTGAACGCAAGTCTGAAGAAATTCGCGGTAATGGTGATGCTGAGGCGGCTGATACTTATGCCCTAGCTTATAACCAAAATCCAGAATTTTATGCTTTATATCGCAGTCTCAATGCCTATAAGGCAACCTTTAATGACCGTAGCGATATTTTGCTTATTCAGCCAGATTCTGATTTCTTTAATTATTTCAATAATTTGAATGGTAGTAAACCCACTCTGCTATCAATGCCCCATCCTGAAAGTGGGAAGACAGCGACTGAGGTAGAAAGAGACACGGCGAGTGAGCCAACGGCTGTCTTAGCCCCACTTCCTGAAAAAAGTGAGGAGATAGCCGCTACTGAAGAAGTGGGAGACAGTTCTCAAGCAGAGAAGGCGAGTGAGCCAACTCCCAGCGAAGAGGAAGATAGTTCTCCAGTTGATAAAAATGGTTAGTGCATAAAACAACTAGGGCAACCATAAAGGATTGCCCCTACCTTCTGCCGTTATTTTTACTTCGTTACTTCGTTTACTTCGTTACTTCGTATCGTAGGGGCAATCCCTTGTGGTTGCCCTAAAGTTATTTTATGCGCGTTCCCTTAGTGTTTTTTTATCGTTCCCACGCTCTGCGTGGGAACGAGAAGAAGTGGATAAATTCGTATGTGGGAAGAACTTGGGATTGCTTTTGCCTTACTCTTGGTCATTGAAGGAATAATGCCCTTTCTTAATCCAAGTGGCTGGCGTCAAACTTTGCGGACAGTTAGCGAAATGGATGATCAAGATTTACGCATCATTGGGCTATTGAGCATGGCAATTGGTGTGATAGTGTTATATCTAATACATTAATTAAATATCCAAGATAAATCTTGGACTCCTAGAAAAATAAAAATCACAATTCATGAAAGATCGTTGGTTATTACCGGCGGGCATTGCGGAAATTTTACCCGATGAAGCCGCCTATTTAGAAACCTTACGCCGTCGGCTGCTTGATCTCTATGCGAGTTGGGGCTATGAATTAGTCATCCCGCCGATGATTGAATACCTTGAATCTCTCTTAGTCGATAGGGGAGATGCCCTCGATTTGCAAACTTTCAAGTTGACTGATCAATTGAGCGGACGCTTGATGGGGGTGTGTGCGGACATGACTCCACAAGTGGCGCGAATTGATGCCCACCAGATGAAACGCGATGTACCTACCCGATTATGTTATTTAGGCTCTGTACTACATACGCGCCCGAATAATTTTGCGGGCTCACGCTCACCCTTGCAAGTGGGAGCAGAATTGTATGGATATGAGGGCATCGCAGGCGATGTTGAAGTGTTGTCATTGATGCTGGAAACTTTGCGTGAAACCGGGATCACTGAATTTCATGTAGATGTCGGGCATGTGGGCATTTATCAAAATTTAATCAAACAAACGTCACTGAATCCTACCGAAAAAGATCAATTATTGGATGCCATTAAGCGCAAAGCCAGTGCAGAAATTCATAGTTTATTATCAAAAGTTTCTCCGCCTTTACGCGATATGCTGAGCGAATTGGTACAACTCAATGGTGATAGTAGCGTATTAAAAGAGGCACGACAAGTCTTTTCTAGTGCTCCTCCAGAAATCCTGATGGCACTTGAAGAGTTAGAACATTTGTCGGCAGAATTAAGTCATGTGCCTCTCTATTTCGACTTAGCAGAATCAAGAGGTTATAGCTACCATACGGGTGTTGTTTTTGCAGCCTATATTCCTAAACATGGACAAGCGATTGCTAAAGGTGGACGTTATGATATTAGCAGCAAACTGTTTGGACGCAAGCGCCCCGCCACTGGCTTTAGCTCCAATTTGAAAACTTTAGTATCCCTTTTACCGGAGGCACCACCGCCTAAACCAGCAGCCATTTTTGCGCCCGCGCAAAGTGACGCAGTTAAGCAGTTAAGACAAAAAGGTGAAGTGGTCATTTGTGGTTTACCCGATCAACAAGGCGATGCAAGGGCGATGGGCTGTGATCGTGAATTGCGCTTGACAGCGGATGGATGGCAAGTTTTTGATTTGTAAATTTGTAAAATAGTATAAAACTTATCGTTCCCACGCGAGGCAAAGGAATGCCTTCCTCGACGCGGAGCGTCGAGTTTTAGCAGGAGTCCAAACCATGCAATTATCCTTCAATCAAATAGTGACAAAGCCAGGGCAAAATTTACGATCCTGTGCTTGAGGCTATTCCACGCTACCTGAAACAAAGTAAAGAGATGAGATTGGTAGAAATGCTACCATGAGGGAATTTAGAGCGTGGCTGAGACAACGGAATCATAACATCAGACAATTTTAACCACCCCGCCTGTTAATTTTTAGTTTACAACAAATTTGTGGCAATGTAGGGGCAATCCTTTATGGTTGCCCCGCCTTTTTACCGCGGTGCAACCACAAGGGATTGCCCCTACATTGCTAGGAACAAAACTATGAGTAACATCACCAAGGGACTTGCCCTGAAACCTTATATTGAATCCGTAGAAAAACAGTGCAAATACTTGAATCAATCGGAATTACTAAAAACAATCCTGAAGATTGCACAAACCGTCCCGAAAGAACAACGAGCCGATCTTTTGCGTCACCTGCCAGACGAGAGCGTTGTGTCCTCTGGTAAAGTGCTGATTGATAATATCCTTGAATTACGAGAGGGTATCGAAGCGCGTATAGCCTCTCTTGACGCATGGGAAGAATATGAGGAGGAAGAGGCAACTGAGTATATCTCCAAGGACCAAAAGCAAGCCCTTGAAGCTTTATTCAGGCAAGCAGAAGAGCTCTTTCTCTCAAATCAACTGGAAGCGGCTAAAACCGCTTTTGATGAACTTTTTAAATTAGACAATTTTTATCTTGATATCGATCTACGGCAACCCCGGACAAGATATTGCCGTTGTATTTATGAAACAGTTCCGCTCAAACAACGGGTTAAAGCCCTGTTAGTCGGCATGGTACCTGATCAATCCAGTCAGATCAGTCCGCAGCGTTTATTTGATGGCAACTATCCTTTTCTACAGGATATCATTGATGCCCGTCCCGGTGATCTCCCGAATTTTAATAAATTTCTGCCCGGATGGGAAAAAGCCTTGGCGAATAAGCAGACTGATCGCGCTATCCTGTTGCGTTTAGAAGCGGTTGATTTGATGAAGGGTTTGAAGGGCGTGGCGGCACTGGCACGAAAACAACAACCGCTTGGCTACCTGTTCTGGATTAAAAAATTGCTTGAGCAGAAAGCTTGGGCTGATGTGGCATCGGTTAGCCAAAAGGGCTTGACAGCTTTAGCTCATGGAGAACACCGTGCGGCGGTTGCCGATTCTTTGATCTTGGCGGCGAAAGCTATGGCTGATTTACCCCTAGTGCTCAAAGGTAAAAAAGAAAAATGTTTATCTGTGCCCAGTGATTATGCTTTGTTAGCTTGGATCAATGAGGCTGATGCACAAGAGCAAAAAAGCGAGGCGGTTAAAGAAGCCTTGAAGTTTTTTTCTCAGAACAAACCATTTGCTTCAAGTCTCTATGTAAAAACGTGTTTGATGGCAGGAGAAATAAACAAGGCTTTTGGACTCGTTAAGGATGAGAAAGCTTATGGGTGGTCTTCTGTGCGAAATCCTAGCGGGATAGTCTTTGCTGGCATCCTCATCGCTTTACTTAAGCAACCGACTTTCTGTACCCAAAAAGTCCTGCAACGCTATACAATAAGCGATTATTTCAGTTATTATGGTTTGTCGCAAAAAGGTTCAACTGCTAAGAAAAGTAGCTGCCTGATTGATCACATGATACAAGGGATAGGCGGACGAAAATGGCCCACTTCCCAAGCTCGCCTGTGGTTAGAATGGGCGGAAAAGATTGGTAAAGAACGGATTGAACATATTGTCAGTAACAAATATCGAGACGCTTATGTTCGGGCTGCCGAAATATTGGGTGCGCTGGGCGAATACTTCATCCTCAGCGGAAGAGAAGAGTATGGTATCTCACTCATCGAGCATTACCGAAATGTTCAATTCAATCGTTTTTCCGCCTTTAGAAAAGAAGTCGATCATGTCATCGCCTCTTCAAGCTTCTTGCGTGGTAAGGGGATAAGTACTAAGCAAGGATAAACCATCGAAAGTGCCGCCTCAAACCTATCATACCTGCCCTGCGGGGAGAGCAATACCGGCAATCCCTGTTGGCATTCGCGTTCAGTAGAATTGGGAGAAAGACTATGCAATTTATTGATGTTAGAACCGATTTTGCGTTTAAAAAAGTTTTTGGAAGTGAAGAATCGAAAGATATTCTCATTAGTTTTTTAAACGCGGTGCTGGATGATTCGATTGTGGATTTAACCATTATCAATCCCTATCAAATACCTTTGGTTGAGGGTTTGAAAGAAACTTATGTGGATATCAAAGCCAAATTGGAAAATGGCACCACTGTTCTGATCGAAATGCAAGCCTGCAATCAGGGTGGGTTTGGCAATCGAATACAGTTGAATCTGGCTAAGACTTATTCGACTCAATTACGTTCCGGTGACAAATATGTTAAACATAATCGGGTGATTGCCTTGACAGTGACCGATTTTGTCATGTTGAACGATGACAAACTGAAGTCGTCTGTGATAACTCATTTTGGTTTCATGGAATTGTCGAAATTGGTTTTGTTCCCGTATAATCAGATGGAAATGGTTTTTGTGGAATTGTCCAAATTTGATAAGAAGGAATCTGAGCTCATCTCAATGGCGGATAAGTGGATTTACTTTATCAAACAAGTGGGGTATTTAACTTCTATTCCTCAGTCGTTGATTGAAGATGAAACTATCAATCATGCCCTTGAAATTGCCAATGCTGCTAGTTTAACGCCGGAGGAGGTGGAAATACAGGATAAAAAAACCAGATGGTTGGCTGATCAAGAAGAGGTTGAAGCTGAGAGACAAGTTGCTTTAAAAAAACTGGCACATATGAAAGTCGAAAAGCAAGCTGCGGTAGCTGAAAAAAAAGCGGCTTTAGCGGCTTTAGCCGAAAAACAAACCGCTTTAGAAAAGGCGGAACAATCAGCACAACAAGCGGAACAATCAGCAAAATTACAGATTGCTAAGCAAATGTTGCAACATGGTGCTGAGATTGCCTTTATTATGCAAGTGACTGGTTTTCCAGAGGCTTCAATAAAAAATATGAGCAATTAAGTTAAGCCGCAGAGGTGTAGGCGATAAATCGCCTACATGAAATCTTAACTAACGCTCAAGCTCAGCTTTATATTTCAACTGTGAAATGGAACAATCTTCAAGACTAATATCATCCCGCACACCTATATAAGTCGGCTGGTAAAGACTACCACCCTTATAGGCATACAAATATCGAACCTCAATAATTGAATTCACTGCTGGCACTTCTTTGTTTGGCGGGATTGTTACATTCCCAACGCTGACTTGATTTTCACCAGCGATAACCGCAACCGCAACACTACGCTTATCATTTTTCTGAGTGACAACGACAGAGGCGGTTGCATAGAACTTGAATTTTAGCTGAGTTCCGCCGCTGTTGGGTCTGCCAGCCGTGTAGGGGGCAGAATGTTTTTTGAATACAATGCCCTCCGCCCCTGAGGCTTTTAACCGATCATATAATTCTTGTTTTTCTGCTTTGGTTTTGGCCGTTTCAACGAGGACTATTGAACTGTTCAAACCTAAGTTTTCAAGCTGTGACTGCCTTTGGCTATAGGGTGTTGACCTGACATTGGTATTGTTAATTTCTAATAGATCAAAAGCGAACAGTTTTTCTCCCACTGCCTCACCATCCACTAGGTAAGTCTGATCAATTTGTGCCGCACTATTTAATATAGTATCTGGCGCACCGACGGCGAGCCCTTTTCGGTTAATAGCGGTGATGGTGTCCGCTTTTTGAATAAGCATCCTTTTTCCGTCAAATTTTTCCTGCGCCCACCACTTATCGTCTTTGATGAGTTGAATGACTTTGGGTTCTTCAATGAAGTTTAATAATTGACATTGTATGCCTGTGTCTTTCATATCAGCGTCGGTATGAACATACTGTTCGCCGTCATCGCCGGCTGCATAACCTTTCGATGTTTTGCTTTTTATCAGTTTATCATAGATTTTTTTGGCTGAAGCGTAATCGACAGGTGTTTTAGTTTTAGTCCCCGTCTTGAGCGTGGCGCCACGACGACCATAAGCAAAGTTCACAATAAAGCTGTTGCTATCGGCTTCTTCTATAGAAGCCTTGTAAACTTTGTCGCTGCTTCCTTGTTTGAAATATAGGGTAATTTTTTCAGATTTCATAAATCCTCCAACAGACTTTTGCCGGCACGCTGGCGCGTCCAGACGGGTTCCCACGCAGGCGCGTGGGAACAAGAAAAGGCTATTCCTCAATAGATATGAGTTCGATCTCAAAAATTAAGGTCGCATTAGTGCCAATTTTCTTCCCCGCCCCTCGTTTGCCATAAGCCAAATCAGATGGAATAAATAATTGCCATTTTGCCCCTTCTTTCATCAACTGTAGCGCTTCTGTCCAACCTTTTATCACTCCCTTTACAGGGAAAGTCGCAGGTTTGCCCCGTTTGTAGGAGCTATCGAACTCCGTGCCATCAATTAAAGTCCCCCGATAGTTAGTTTTCACTTTATCGGTGGCTTTTGGGGTTTTGCCCGTTCCGGGCGTAATCACTTTGTACTGCAAACCACTGGGCAACGTAACAACGCCTTCTTTGGTCTTGTTTTCGGCCAAAAAGGCTTTACCAGCCTTGAGATTTTCTTTAACTAATGCTTGACGGGCTGCCATTTGTTTAGCCATTTGCTCTCTCTGAAAAGCTTTCAAGACTCCAGTCATTTCTTGTTGGCTCATTACAGCTTTGCTGTCTGACAAGCCATCTTTCATCCCCTTGACTAGAATATCCAAGTCGATCTCAATGCCTTGACTTTTAAAGCTCTTTCCAAGACTATACCCAAAGGCATAATTGAGTTTCTCCTGATCGCTCAGTGTGACAGTTTCTTCAGCAGAAACTTGAGCTGTGGTTTTTTCGCTATTGCTCGGTGTGACGGTTTCGTCAGCTGAAACTTGAGCAGCGGTAAATAAGCCGATGGCTAATAGGGGTATAAAATGTCGTTTCATTTGAAACTCCTTAAATTTGATAAACCAAGAATGCCAAGTTCGTAGTAGGCGATTTAATGGCATTGTTGTTAGGCAACTCGCAAAAAATAATATACCCAAAAGGGGCAACCATAAAGGATTGCCCCTACAAACTAACTGTAGGGGCATACCCTATCGGGTTTGCCCTCGGTATTTTATTTTTTGGGAGTTGCCTTAGATAAAACTAAAACGTTTTGGACGCAAAATGAAAATAATCAAGCCCCCAACAATAACTTAATCATTGTATGGGATTTAGCACTGATTGATAATTCCTTTATAATCAAAATGTTGATTTTTTTTTTGAAAAAATCCAAATAAATTCTTGCATTTTTTCTGATTGGTATGATAGAATGCGCCCACTTTTGCTAGACGTATTGCCTAGCATTAAAGGGCCTGTAGCTCAGTTGGTTAGAGCCGTCGACTCATAATCGATTGGTCGTAGGTTCGAGTCCTACCGGGCCCACCATCATTTATTTAGCGTTGATCCATCGGCACATAATCCCGCTGCTCTGCCCCAATATACAATTGGCGCGGACGACCAATCCTCATATCAGGTGCCTCCATCATTTCCATCCATTGTGCAATCCAACCAGCCGTGCGTGCAACGGCAAACATAACCGTGAACATATTCATGGGAATGCCCAAACTACTGAGGATCATTCCAGAGTAAAAGTCTACATTGGGATACAGTTTGCGTTCAATAAAATAATCGTCGGAAAGCGCAATCCGTTCCAACTCTAACGCAATTTCAAACATGGGCTGCTCTGTGGCACCCAACTCTTGCAACAGACTGTGGCAAATTTCCCGAATAATCTTGGCACGCGGATCATAGTTTTTATAAACACGATGCCCAAATCCCATCAGTCGTGTGGGATCGTCCTTATCCTTAAACTTACTGATATAAAGCGGGATATTTTTCGGATGCTCAATTTTATGTAACATGCGAATAACCGCCTCATTGGCACCGCCATGTGCCGGCCCCCACAACGTCGCAACCCCCCCCGCCACGCAAGAAAAAGGATGAGCTTGTGAACTACCGGCTAAGCGTACTGTTGAAGTACTCGCATTTTGTTCATGGTCAGCATGCAAAATGAGCATGATTTCCAGGGCTTTGATAGCCGTTTCATTAAATTTATAGTGCTCCTTGGGCACAGAAAACATCATGTGCATGAAATTGGCGACATAACTTAAGTCATTGCGTGGATAGATATAAGGGTGACCAATCAAATACTTATAAATGTTAGCGGCAATCGTTGGCATTTTGGCAATCAGGCGCACAGCACTCATATTGCGATGTTCAGGATTTCCAATATCCATCGCATCAGGATAATAACCTGACAAGGCTCCAACAACACCGACGAGCATCGCCATCGGGTGAGCATCATGTCTAAAGCCTTTGTAAAAATTCAACAAGCCTTCATGCAACAGTGTGTGTTGGGAAATGGACTCTTTGAAATTCTCCATTTGCTCTTTCGTCGGCAATTCTCCATGTAACAATAAATAACACACCTCCGGATAGGAACTGTGTTTAGCCAACTGTTCAATGGGGTAGCCACGGTACAATAAAATGCCTTTTTCTCCGTCAATAAAGGTAATACGACTTTCGCAACTGGCTGTCGTTATATAAGCCGGATCATAGGCAAACATTCCCAATTCTTTATATAAACCTTGGCAATTAACGACGGGTGGCCCATGTGTTCCTTTTTTAATAGGACAAACAATGGATTTTCCTGTGCGATTGTCAGTAATTGTGACAGTTTCTTGCTTCATTTTTTTCTCCTTTCAAGTTCGTAGTAGGCGATAAATTGCCTACTACGAACACTTAGGTTAATTATCAGCCTGGCCCCGCAAAGCATCTATCAGCAACATGACAGCACCGATACTAATGGCGCTATCAGCAATATTAAACACTGGCCAATGCCATTGTTGATAATATATATCAATAAAATCAACAACATAGCCATACATCACTCGATCAATCACATTACCCAATGCGCCACCCAATATCAAAGCCAGCGCACAAGCCAACCAGCGTTGTTGACGATTAAGGCGGCTCAACCATACCACTATTACGCCACTGATCAATATTGCTAGTCCACTTAAAAACCAACGTTGCCAACCGCCCGCCGTTGCTAGAATGCTCCATGCCGCTCCCTCATTGTGTACCAGTCTCAAATCAAAAAACGGTGACACGGCGATAGATTGATGCAACGCTAAAGTGGCACTCACCCACAGTTTAGTCACTTGATCCAGTATCACAACTAACAGCGATAACCACAACCATACTAAAGCCCCCCCAAAGGATTTCTCAGGCATAACGACGCTGCTCTCCTCCACCCACAACATTTTCTACACAACGCCCACACAATTCTGGATGTTCAGGATGAGAGCCTACATCTTCACGATGATGCCAACAACGCACACATTTCGGATGCTCAGATGGCTTGACTTGAAACCTGAAACCTTCGCCTGCCACTGCCGGATGTACCCGGGCGTAGGAGGTAATAAAAATAAAGCGTAATTCATCATCCAAGGCGCACAATTGTGAGTAAAGCGGATCGTCACAGTAGAGATCAACTTCAGCATCTAAAGAAGAGCCGATAGCCTCAGAACCACGCAGTTTTTCCAATTCTTTGTTAACCGCTTCACGCACTTCAAAGATTTTATCCCATTTTTCCGCTTCATCGGAATAAAGTCCTTCGTACCACGAGGATTCCAACAATACAGATTCTCCCCGTTTACCCGGCATATTTCGCCAAATATCCTCCGCCGTAAAACTGAGTATGGGCGCAAGCCAACGCACTAAAGCTTCGACAATGTGATATAAAGCGGTTTGTGCTGAGCGTCGGGCAAGACTATTGGTTTGGCAGGTGTATTGACGATCTTTAATAATATCAAGGTAAAGACTGCCCATATCAACCGAACAAAAATTATGGACTTTTTGATAAACGACATGAAAGAGATAAGTATCGTAAGCACTGATAACTTCTTGTTGCAAGCGCCAAGCGCGATCCACCGCCCAACGATCCAGTGCTAACATCTCTTCTGGAGATACACAATCAGTCTCAGGATTAAAGCCGTGCAAATTAGCCAATAAAAACCGGGCAGTATTGCGTAAGCGTCGATAAGCATCCGCAATCCGTTTTAAAATTTCATCGGATACTGTGACTTCTCCATGATAATCAGTTGCCGCCACCCATAAGCGCAAAATGTCCGCTCCCAAGGTTTTAATGACCTTTTGCGGGGCGATCACATTGCCTAAGGATTTAGACATTTTTCGGCCCTTAGCATCGACAGTAAAACCATGTGTCAGTACCGCTTTATAGGGCGGAGCGCCGTTTCGCATAGCCACAGATGCCAGCAGCGAAGATTGAAACCAGCCGCGATGTTGATCGGAGCCTTCCAAATATAAATCCGCGGGCACTCTCAGTCTGGGACGTGTTTCCAAAACCGTCGCATGAGTCACTCCCGAATCAAACCAGACGTCGAGCGTATCCGTCACTTTATCATATTCAGCCGCTTCCTCTTCTCCCAGCAATTCTGCCGGCTCAAGTTCAAACCAGGCTTCAATACCGCTTTGTTCGACTCCCTGTGCGATAGTTTCAATCAATTCAGACATACGCGGATGCAATGCCCCTGTGGTTTTATGCACAAACAAAGTAATCGGCACTCCCCAATGGCGTTGGCGTGAAATACACCAATCGGGACGGCCAGCCACCATACCTTCAATGCGTTGCTGTCCCCAATCTGGTGTCCAAGTCACTGTTTTTATGGCTTCTAATGCCTTTTCTCGCAATCCCTCTTTTTCCATGCTAATAAACCATTGTGGGGTAGCCCGGAAAATAATAGGTGTTTTATGTCGCCAACAATGGGGATAGCTATGGCGAATTCGTTGCTCAGCCGCCAATCTGTTACGCCCTTTGAGCACTTCTATCACATGTTCATTAGCCGAAAAGACATGTTCTCCGGCGAATAATGGCGTATCTGGTAAAAACTTTCCTTTTCCATCGACGGGATTTTCAATAGGCAAACCATAACGCTTGCCGATGACATAATCGTCTTGACCATGCCCTGGCGCGGTATGTACGGCACCCGTTCCCGCCTCTGTGGTGACATGTTCACCTAAAATAATTGGCACTTGACGATCATAAAACGGGTGTTGCAAGTCCAAACCATCCAAATCTTTGCCTTGGCAATAAGCCACAACATGATAATGGTCTATGCCGTAACGCAACATGGTATCTTTCAGCAAAGCCTCCGCGACAATAAGACGCTCCGGCCCATATTGGCCCTCTTCACATTGCACCACGGAATATTCTAACTCAGGATGCAACGCGACTGCTTGATTGGCGGGCAAAGTCCAAGGTGTCGTTGTCCAAATGACAAGCGACAGTGGCCCTGAACCCATCGCATCGGGGGCATGATGACAACGGGCTAACAATGTCTCTTCATTGACGACGGCAAAGCGTACATCAATCGCCATTGACTCCTTTTCTTCATATTCCACCTCAGCCTCTGCTAAAGCCGAGCCACAATCGCTGCACCAATGCACTGGCTTGTAGCCTTTATCCAAATGTCCCGCTGCAACGATTTGTCCCAAGGCACGGATAATATTGGCTTCAGTGTGATAATTCATTGTTAAATAGGGATTTTCCCATTCCCCGTTAACGCCTAATCTTTTAAAATCAATGCGTTGCTTATCTACCTGTTGGTTTGCATACTGACGACAAGCTTTGCGAAATTGGCGGGCATCGACTTTACGACCGGCTTTGCCGAGTTTTTTCTCAACCTCTAATTCAATGGGCAAGCCATGACAATCCCAGCCGGGCACATAAGGGGCATCAAAGCCACTCAAAGTCCGTGCCTTGACGATGATATCCTTGAGGATTTTATTAACGGCATGACCGATATGAATATCGCCATTGGCATAAGGGGGGCCATCGTGTAGCACAAAAGTAGGGCGATCTTGGCCTTGTTGTCGAAGGCGTTGATATAATTTTAAGTCTTCCCAGTCTTTTAGAAAGTCAGGCTCACGCTTGGGCAAATTGCCTCGCATGGGAAAATTAGTTTTAGGCAGATTTAAAGTATCTTTATAGTTACTCACTGTTTTCTCGTTACAAAAAATCGTTAAATAGTTCGCAATTATGACATACAACACAGCCAAAAAGTTGACCAATTGTTTTTCTGGTTACCACGCGCTGGCG
>JBDLJY010000110.1:0-18272 GCA_039714115.1 Pseudomonadota bacterium
TATTTAGACTATCTATTGTGCGCTCATATAAAACGGTATTTCGTTTCGATGCCGATAAATCCGCCATTTCAATTTTAGTAAGCTCACTGGGTTCTAGGCTCGCCTCTTCAGGTGCCGGAATACTAAAGTCAGTCATTCCTTGAATCCTTCAATTTTTTTTGAAATATTTCTTTTATCAAGGCATTTGGTATTTCGATATTTTTAGGAAGCTCATTACCATAACTTGATGCGACAACGTCCCAAGGAGAATCTTTTGCATGCGTGATATTGGATAACTGAATTGGGGTGAATCCCCCATATACCTTCCAAATCTCATTTATTACTGCGTTTACATCTTCATCAGCATCATCAATAGTTGGTGTTATGAGCTCTAAACCTGAATCATAAAATCGTAGTTCGGTAGCGTATGAGTTAATATTGGAATTACCATGATCTTTAAATTCAAAATAAATATCAGAAACAACTGGACCAAACTTCCAAGCCTGAACCTCTTCCTTTATGAGTGCCTTATTAGTAAACGCCATAAACCATGCGTGTGCAAAATAAACCAACTTTTGTAGCTTCATAGGGCTAAGATCTGTACATCCCTTTTCTTTTGCCATTTCTATGAAGCGATTTGCGATAGCTTTAGATGAATATGGAGTACTCATTTCGTCTCCTTACCTTAAATAAAGGACAACCATAAAGGATTGCCCCTACAACATGCGAATATGTAGGGGCAATCCCTTGTGGTTGCCCCATTGAACTTAATGCTCCACCACTTCTAATGTCTCCCAACGCTCATACGCCGTTTGTAATTCTGCCTCAAGCGTTTTGAGACGCGCCAAGCTTTGATTAATTTGATCAGCCTCACCACGGTAAAAGTCGGGATGGCTGATCAAGCTTTGTAATTCTGTTTGTTCCGTTTCTAAAGTTTCAATCCGTTCTGGCAAATCGGCTAATTCGCGTTGCTCTTTATAATTCAATTTGCGTGTTTTTTGGGGACGGAGTTTAGGCGGTGCTGCCGCTGGTTTTTTGGGGGCGGGATGTGACACAGTACGTTGTCTCAGCCAGTCTTGATAGCCGCCCACATATTCTTTGATCTGTCCGTTGCCCTCAAAAACAATTGTGGATGTTACCACATTATCTAAAAAATGGCGATCATGGCTGACGAGTAACAAGGTGCCGGGGTAATTTGATAATAAGTCTTCTAGTAATTCTAAGGTTTCTACGTCTAAATCATTGGTTGGCTCATCTAGCACTAGGACATTGGTGGGTTTAGTGAATAAACTTGCCAGTAAAAGGCGATTACGTTCGCCGCCAGAGAGCGATTTCACGGGGGAGCGGGCGCGTGCCGGAGCAAAGAGAAAGTCGCTTAGATAAGACATGACATGTTTTTTGTGCCCATTGATGGTGATCATTTCTTGCCCTTGTGCGATGGCATCAACGACCGTTTCTTCGGGATCGAGTTGAGCGCGGAGTTGATCAAAATAGGCAATACTGAGTTTGGTGCCATGTTTGACGGTGCCACTGTCAGGCGAGAGTTCCCCAAGCAGTATTTTGAGCAAAGTCGTTTTGCCCACGCCGTTGGGGCCAATCAAGCCCACTCGATCTCCGCGCATAATGAGGGTGGAAAAGTCGCGTATCAGCGGCGTGTTTTGATAATTTTTGCTGATCGCCTTGGCTTCAATCACGATGCGTCCCGATAATTCGCCGCTATCGAGGTTTAAACGGATTTTGCCGATTTGCTCACGGCGTTGGGCGCGTTGATCGCGCAATTTTTTCAAAGTGCGTACTCGCCCCTCGTTGCGCGTGCGGCGGGCTTTGATGCCTTGACGTATCCAAACTTCTTCTTGGGCTAAGTGTTTATCGAATTTAGCCGCCTGACTGCTCTCCGCCGCTAAGCTCGCCTCTTTTCGGCGCAAATAATTGGCATAGTCGCCGGGATAACTGGTTAATTTGCCGCGATCTAATTCGATAATCCGAGTGGCAAGGCGTTGCATAAAGCGACGATCATGGCTGACAAATAGTAATCCGCCCTTAAATTCTAACAGGACTTCTTCTAGCCATGTAATCGCCTCAATGTCCAAATGATTGGTTGGTTCATCTAATAATAATAAGTCTGGCTCCGTGACTAATGCTTGTGCTAAGGCGACGCGCCGTCGCCAGCCGCCCGACATTTCGCCAAGTGTCTGCTCCGTGGGTAATTTTAATTTTGACAATACCGTTTCTACTCGCTGCTCTAAATGCCAGCCATCTTCAGCCTCTAGGCGATGTTGTACGCTTTCCAGTTGCCCCAATAAATCTTCATCGTTGTTGTGAGCCAAGCGTTGTACGAGATTGTGGTACGCTTCAACCAATTGTCCTACCGTGCCTAAGCTTTTTGCGACGGCGTGAAATACGGTATCATTTGCATTAAATTCAGGTTCTTGGCTTAAGAGTGCTATTCTACAACCGGCTTGATATTCCACTTGTCCTTGATCTGCGCTTATTTCTCCGCTAATAATTTTTAATAGAGTAGATTTGCCTTCTCCATTTCGACCGATTAAACAGACACGTTCTTTGTTGTCTATGCGTAAGGCTATTTTGTCTAACAGTGCAACGTGTCCGAAGGCGATGCTAACATTATTTAATTTAATCATATCAGTTATCAGTTATCAGTTATCAATTGTCCAAGATAAATCTTGGACTCCTAAAGAACTTGTGATTTAATCAATTGTCATTATAATGATAATTCAAAGACATCTGTATAATGATGTCACAGTTTTTTTTATCCTTGACGATGACTTTTGACTGAAGTGAGGTATTTTATTATGGCTTTATTTGACAACATGAACAAAAACGTTAGCCTTGACCGTAATCAAGGCACTCAAAGCATTCCGTTTGGAAACCAAGATGAACAAGTTTTTGAGCAACAACCGCTGTCAACCACTGAAGCTAACAAGCTGATTCGCAACACTTATATGTTGTTGTCGATGACTTTGTTGTTCACAGCTTTCACGGCGGGCATCGCTATGGTAAGCAATATGGCACCCATGCATTGGCTGCTCGTCTTGGGGGGCTATTTTGGGCTGTTATTCCTGACCTCGTATTTACAAAATAGTGTTTGGGGACTTGTCTCCATCTTTGCGCTGACAGGGTTTATGGGTTTGACTTTGGGGCCGATTATCAGTGCGTACTTGACGATGTTCAGTAACGGCTCCGAGTTAGTGATGATGGCTTTTGGCTCAACGGCAATCATCTTTTTAGGTTTGTCGGGTTATGTCTTAGCCAGTCGTAAGGATTTCAGCTTTTTAGGTGGATTTCTGTTTGTCGGTATCTTGGTAGCCTTTTTGGCAGGCATTGGTGCCATCGTTTTTAATATGCCCGGCTTGTCTTTAGCAGTGTCAGCCATGTTTGTCCTATTGATGTCCGGTTTAATTCTTTATCAAACCAGCGACATGGTGCATGGACGTGAAACTAACTACATCATGGCAACGGTGACTTTGTATGTGACGATTTACAATCTGTTCTTGAGCTTGTTGCACTTGTTTGGTCTTATGGGTGAAGACTAATGAGTCTGGTGCAAGGTACGCCTTGCACTCATGAGTCTAACTATGAAGAGTGCAAGGCGTACCTTGCACTCATAAGGAATCATTTATGACAAAAACAACTTCAATCATTTGGTTAGTATTATGTACGCTTGCTTTTTTCATTGGCTACAAGCTACATCCCCAAACTTCAGAACCCACCACATCGACAGCCTCCCCCACTAAAACTTTTCACTGGAAAATGGTCACCACTTGGCCCCCTAATTTCCCGATTTTTCAGACTGGCGTAGAACAGTTAGCAAAAGATATTGAAATAATGAGTGGTGGACGACTCAAGGTAAAAGTCTTTGCTGGCGGCGAATTAGTGCCACCCTTGCAAGCCTTTGATGCTGTCTCTCAAGGCACAGTAGAAATGGGACACGGTGCCGCTTATTATTGGGCGGGTAAAGTGCCAGCGGCTCAATTTATGAGTGGCGTGCCATTTGGAATGACGGCTAAAGGGATGAATGCTTGGCTTTACAAAGGCGGCGGCTTAGAATTGTGGCGCGAACTCTATGAACCATTTAATCTCGTCCCCTTCCCCGCCGGCAATTCTGGCGTACAAATGGGTGGCTGGTTTAATAAGAAAATTGAAAGCGTCGATGACTTAAAAGGTCTAAAAATGCGTATCCCCGGCTTGGGCGGAAAAGTATTGGCAAAGGCTGGCGGGACTCCGATATTGTTGGCTGGTGGCGAACTTTATACCGCCCTAGAACGGGGTACCATTGATGCCACCGAATGGGTAGGACCTTTCCATGATAAACGCTTAGGATTGTATCGCGCCGCCAAATATTATTATTATCCGGGCTGGCATGAGCCGGGTACGACGCTGGAATTTATTATCAACAGCAAAGCATGGGCTGAGTTGCCAGAGGATTTGCAAAAAATCGTCGAAATCGCAACACATTCGATTAATCAACAAATCTACATTGAGTTTGAAGCTTTAAATATCAAAGCCTTACGAGAACTTAAAGAGGAACACAATGTCGAAGTGCTCACATTTCCGCCCGAGGTTCTCAAGAAACTCAAGCATTTGACGATTGAAGCGTTGGATGAAGAGGCGGCTAAAAGTGCGCCTTTTAAAAAGGTGTACGAGGCTTATAAAAAGTTTCAAGCCGATAACGCTGCGTGGAATGCTATCTCTGATGATGCCTATAGCAGAGCCCTACAACAGGATTAGGAGTCCAAACTTTAGTTTGGGCGCCCAAGATAAATCTTGGACTCCGAGAGAGAAGTTTAGGAGTCCAAACTTTAGTTTGGGCGCCCAAGATAAATCTTGGACTCCGACAATATAATTATGTGCCGGACGGGGTTTGCAACCCCGTCCGTTTAAAAGCGGGGAATTTCACATGACAGATGCATTAGTTTGGTTTTTAGTTGGGCTGTCACTCCTTATTTTAGAAGCCCTCTTGCCGGGATTGATTTTATTTTTCTTTGGATTTGGTGCTTGGCTGACTGCCTTACTCATTTGGTGGATTCCACTGCATTTTTCTCTGCAATTGTGGTTTTTTTTATTCAGTTCGCTGATTTTATTATTTTTTCTACGTCGTTATCTGAAAGCTATATTTTCAGGGCGGACGATTATAAATAAGAACCCTGATGGAGAAGATTTCGATGGTTATATTGGAGAAACGGCAGTGGTGAAAGTCGCGCTTAAACCAAACCAAAAAGGCAAAGTTGAATTTCATGGCAGTTTATGGACGGCAGAAGCCAATGAAATTTTAGTCGAAGAAACGCCAGTTAAAATTATTGGCAGAAACAATATCACATTGAAAGTAACCGCTTTATCTTAATTAACCCAAGGAAATATATATATTATGAGTCTAAATCCTAGTCTTTTAGTTTTAATCGGGCTGGCTATTTTGATTTTGATAGTCTTGATGAAAACGATCCGTATCGTGCCACAAAAACAGGCTTTTATTATCGAACGCTTGGGTAAATACCAAAGCACACTGGAAGCAGGTTTTCATATCCTGATGCCTTTTGTCGATAAACTTGCGTATAAGCATACGCTCAAAGAGCAGGCAGTCGATGTACCACCACAAACTTGTATCACTCGCGATAATATCTCGGTAGCAATGGATGGTATCTTGTATTTACAGGTTGTCGATCCGCGCAAAGCCTCTTATGGTATCGATGATTATAGTTTCGCTTCGATTCAATTAGCCCAAACGACGATGCGTAGCGTTATCGGACGTTTAGAGCTAGATAAAACCTTTGAAGAACGCGATAGTATTAATATTGCAATCGTCAATGCGGTGGATAAAGCGTCTGATCCTTGGGGAATTAAAGTCACCCGCTATGAGGTGAAAAATATTGAACCACCAGCGAGTATTAAGGATGCGATGGAAAAACAAATGCGTGCCGAGCGACAAAAACGCGCCATGATTGCCGAATCTGAGGGGGATAAGCAAGCGAAAATTAATCGTGCAGAAGGTGATAAGCAAGAATTGATTGCTCGTTCAGAAGGGGAAAAACAAAAACGCATTAATGAGGCAGAAGGACGGGCGGCAGAAATTGAGCAGGTTGCTATCGCAACGGCTAAAGGAATTACTCAGATCGCCCAATCGATCAATCAAGAAGGCGGAATGCAAGCCGTCAATCTACGGGTTGCTGAGCAATACTTAAGCGAATTTGGTAAACTTGCCGAAACCAATAATACCATGATTATCCCTAGCAATTTAAGTGATGTTGCGGGCATGGTTGCAACGGCTAGTTCTGTTATTAAAAGGACAGAAATTAAGAGTTAAGGAGCGATGATAGGAGTCCAAGATTTATCTTGGACGTCCAAAATACCAGCTACTTAAAAGCCATGTTCCTGGCGCATCCATTTCCAAAATTGAAATGAAGTAGACAATATAGTTCCAGTATAGTCGCTCAACAACTCCTGATGAATGCCCTGTTCAAGGTCAATTTGCTCCTCAAGCAAAATATTTCCAGTTGTATCGGTATTCATATCTTCTACATGCAAATAAGCCTTGGGCCAGCGTTTTTCCTTATTCCAGCTATTGCACAACATTAAAACACGAGCCCACTGATTTTTAGGAATATCTTTATCTGATGAAACTAAAATCTGGTAGATTTCATCATTGGAACCCGTAACAATAAACCAAAAGCTTAATTCACATCCCAGTTCCTCGTCATAAGCGAAATTGACTGTAAAGTCGCCCTCTTTATCAATTAAATAATTAAGGTCAGTTTCGTTTAAGAAATTTTCGATCAGACTGCGATCAAATTTCTTTACACTAGGCATTGATAATTCTCCTTTTCAAAGCAGCTTAACTCCAAAATATCGTATAATATACAGTGCAAAGTGCAAAAGAGCAAATAAGCGCCTATCACCACACGCTGCACCGAACACAACTAAACGAATAGGTGAGCCTGTGGCGATAGGCGCAACGGCATATGCTCGGGTTGAGGCCCCACGCGCTCGCTCCCATCATTACACACAACAAATCGGTTTAGCTTTAGAATGGGCACTCAGAGCCCAATGCCATTAAGGCACCAAAAATGGTAAGACTAGGTGATCCTCTCAGTTCACAAAAGGCTTTGGTGATAGGCAACCGTAACCACTCGCCCTTGCGTAATACTCTCAAATCTCAACCGCCAAGCCATGAAGAAAGTTGTTAAAGCCTTTGGTGAACGTTTATCTTTCTAATTCCCACCGATAATGACGATCTTCGGATGGTGATGAACGTAATGGCGTATTCACTGGTGCCTTGCTTAACGCGCTGAAAGGGGCCAAACATAAGCGCATAGAAAGAGTTTATATATCATGAAATTGATTAAAGTTCTAAAAAAAGCCAAGCAAAATCATACGCGCATAGAGGATGTGCTTATGCAAGTTTCTCATGCAGTAGAACAGAAAAGTCGTCAGCAGCAAGTGCCTAGCTAGTAGAAAAACTGTCCCCATGCAAGTAGGTTTCATTGCAACACAAAAATTCCACTTGCAGCGTTTTTTCACCGTTCCAAATATCGATTTTGGCTAATAGCTTGTGACTGGCTTCTGATGGAATGGAAAAATGAGCCAGCATATTTTCGACAAAAGAGAGGCGTTCAGGGTTTTGGGTACAGTGTAATAAGACAAAAATCAGTTGCAGAAGCGTACTTTTGCCACCACCATTTTTACTACCCAGTGGAAAAACTTTGAGACTTTATATCGAGCTTTTTTAAGGCGCGAAATTCAGGCACCTGAATCCTAAGCAAGTGCATGTAACCTATTGATATTTTTTTAGTTAAGAACAGCAAGAAACGCTTCAATGCCATTAAGTCTCCATAATTTGCATTATGGGTTAATGAGATGTTTTAAATGAGTACAAGTTGCTCGCTTGATAAAGCATATTGACCGCGCCGTATGCGAACCAATAAACCTTTTTTTGTTAAAACTGATAACATTTGTCTTACAGCACCGACTTTCCTGCCTAAATTAGTTGCTATTTTTGCAATAACGCCACGACCCCATGATTTGATCTTGCTTATTTGACTTAATAAGTCTTGTCTTTTCGGAGTGATTTTAACTGTTTTAAGCCCTTCTTTTTGCTCCGCTGCAATATTAGCCTCGAATTTCGGGGTAGGTATTTCAGACTCCCAAAAAGAAAATTGGTCAGCGTAGTATATATCTTGAAGGCGTTTCGAAGCCGAACCCAAAGAATCACCCAAGACAGTTATTTCACCGTCATCCAAACATAAACAAAATGTTTTTTCCTTTGGATCGGCAGGGAGGCTATAATAACCAATGACACCTGGCTTACTAAAATTATGCCGATATTCCTCAGTTAAGTCTTCATGTTGATAAAATATTTTGTCTGACATATCACACCTTCCAGAATTAAGTTAAGTGAATTTAGAACGGCCATCCTATCAATTCACGTCAAGCCTGTCAAGCAAAACCCTTTTACATCAAATTATTTTAAACAGTACTGGTATGGCATCTGACGCAACAATTGTGCTCAGCAAAACGATGCCACGCTTATCAGGGCAGTGCAAAGGGAATCATTAACACTCTGCGTGGTTCATTAACGACCTAATATTATGATTTATAAATATTTATTACCTTGAGGATTAGTTTTCAGATTGCTACGAAAATAGAATACAATTAACCAAAGCAAATAGACAGACAAACATAATGTCTCTATCCAAAATTCTGAGACATTAATCGTTTTTGTGAACTTGTGAAAATCCGTAACTATATTTATCGTACACAGACCAATAATTGCTCCGATGCCAGAAACAAGAATGGCTTTCACTAAATCAGCATTCTTGATCGGGTTAAGAAATGCCGTAAAAATAAAAATTGACCAACCAAATGAGAGAAATGAAATAATCCTATCCTGATAGGCATAAGAAGGTACATTATAATAAACGAAAAGCCTTGGAATTTTTATTCCAATCATATGCACAAAGGGTACATTGGAATACAAAGTAAATTGCCCCGATCATTAATGACCATTTCAATATTATTGTATTCTTATTCATATCTCTATCCTAATAATTATCATAATAGAAAATCGGTGAGCAGCGCAAAAGCGATGATAATGACGATTGTAGGGTGGCTCGCGTAATCCACCAAACGGTACAAATAACAACAAGGGATTTATTACGCGGAGCACCCTACCTGATAAGGTTTTTTCCTTGTGTATCTACTTACGCGGATTACGCGGAAAATCGCTCTTATATACGCACAACGGTTCAAAGTGAACTTCAATTTCCACTCGCCGATTTTTGTCCCAATCGGCTATGCTATAACCTTTTGCCGGTTCTGTGTAACCATAACCTCTTGTTTCAATAATGTTTTTTTCTAGTCCACGCTTGACTAAGGCGGTGCTAATGGCGGTGGCGCGATCTAGCGATAGTTTCCATTTAGGTAGCTCACTTTCTTCATGGGAGAGTCCTTGAAAGGGTTGTATGTCAGTATGTCCGCTGATGATGATAATGCTGATAGATTTTTGGCTATCCCGCTCAAGCAAGCAGTTTGCAATGTCATCCAATTGACGTTTGACTTGGGTGTTTAAAATAGATTTGCCAAGCTCAAAGTGGAGATTGCGAAATACCGCAGAAATGCCCAAGAGGCTGTCGATAGCCATAGGGTAGTGGCTGCGACATTCTTTAACCATGTCGTGAAGTTTTTTTAAGCGTGCTTTGTCATAGAGCAAGCTCAGACTTTCTTTTTTCAGTATATTGCCATTTTCAGCAGTGCGGTAGCGATTTTTGTCGAACAATGCTGTGATTCGTTGACGGGCATACTCGTCACGGGTGCAAACGTGTAGGTAGGCTTCAAGGCTTAAAGGATATTGACCTTGTTTGTAGTAAATATCGCCTATGCCAGTCCAAGCTTTGTAGTAATCGGGATCGATTTGTAGAGTGCGTTGATAGTGTTGTAGGGCTTGGGTGTAGTGTTGTTCATTTTCTAGGACAACTGCGAGATTATTGCGAGCATCGGTATGGTTTGGGCAGAGACTGAGGGCGCGTTGGAGTTGTTGTTTTTTTTGGGCACTGTGTCCCAAATCGTAGGCTTCGGTGACAAGCTGGGTGGCTTGCTTGCAGGGGGTGGCAAGTAAGGGGAATGGTAATATACAAAGTGTTAGTAAAATTATTTTTGAATGCATGTTTAATTCATCATATCATAAAATTTACGGTATTTTGGAGTCCAATATTTATCTTGGCGACCGCACGCACTCCCAAGATAAATCTTGGACTCCAAAAAGTCCGATATCTTGAAAGGATAAACGCTAATCTGATTATGAGTCCAAGATTTATCTTGGAACTTAATGGCATTGCAGCATAATTTGAGTTTTCGAAATCCCCCCCCAACATATAAAAGAACGCCCTTCGGACAGAGTTGCAAACCCAATGCCATTAAGTTAAGAGATATTGTAGGGTGGGCAACGTGTTTTTTGTTGCCCACCAGCCCCGATACGGTGGGCAACAAAAACACGTTGCCCACCCTACAAAAGAACGTCTTTGGGCTTAACTTAATGGCATTGAGTTGCAAACCCCGTCCTGCAAAAATGTAGGGTGGATATCCACCATAAGTTTTAACGCCAGATTTGTTGGAGACACAATATGCGGTCGCGATTAAAAATATACAAGGTTTTTCTGGTTTTATCAATGTTATTGACAATTTTGCTGACGGCCTGTGATATAGGAGCCCTACTTAATGTAGTTGAGGAAGAGTATAAGGTTCCTCCTCTTTTAGAAAAACCAGGGGATGACGAAAAACCGACACCGCCTAAAACTGAGGTGAATTTGGATATTAAGATCGGTCAAATGCTTATGGTAGGATTTCGCGGACTCTCCGTCAGCGACAAATCTCCCATTGTACGAGATATCAAAAAATTTCACTTAGGCGGCGTCATACTCTTTGATTACGATTTTTTACGGAAAAAATGGGGACGTAACATTAAATCGCCTCAACAAGTGAAAAAACTTGTTGAAGGGTTACAAGTTGTCTCGTCGATACCCTTATTCATTGCCATTGATCAAGAAGGTGGCAAGATCAATCGCTTGAAAAATAAAAATTTCAGCTTGGGTACCGTCTCTGCTCAATATTTGGGCCAACAAAATAACCTAGAATTGACTTACACTAAAGCCTCTGAAATAGCTAAAACAGTGGCTCAACTCGGCATTAATTTCAATTTGGCACCGGTTGTTGATCTCAACATCAACCCTAGCAGCCCGGCTATTGGCAGATTAAGGCGCAGTTTTTCCGCTGATCCTAGCATTGTGACTCAACACGCGCATCAATTTATTAAGGCACATCATGAACAGGAAATCATCACCGTTCTTAAACATTTTCCGGGGCATGGGAGTTCTACTCATGATTCACACCGTGGATGGGTTGATGTGACAAACACTTGGAAACGAGTAGAACTAAAACCATACATCAATCTCATCGACAAGGCAGATGCCATTATGACAGCCCATGTATTTAATAGGCATCTTGATCCTAAATATCCTGCCACGCTATCAAAACGCATTGTCACCAACATATTACGTCAAGAGTTGCACTACGACGGTGTCGTCGTATCTGATGATCTGCAAATGAAAGCCATCACTAGCAATTATGGATTTGAAGAGGCTATCCAAGCGACTATTGATGCAGGCGTTGACATCATCCTGATAGGGAACAACTTAAAATATGAACCGAATATTGCAGAACGTACCGTTAACGTTATTAATCAATTGATAACAGAAGGCCAAATCACTGAAGAACGGATTGACAAATCTTATCAAAGAATCCAACAACTCAAGCACCGCTGGTTACTAAAAAGTCGAAACAAGCAACAAATAGAAATCCAGGATGAAGACGTGACAATGCCAGTAAAATCAGAGAAAGAGTCGGACAGTTGTGCCGGACATCGTCTTACCATCAATGCTTCACCACCTGATAGCACGATTAAAATTATGAATATTAAACCGAAATATCAGCCCGGCATTTGTCTTAAAAGAGGGACATATCATATTTCCGTGACACATCCTGGTTATCAGCAGCAAAAATTGTCTATAAGAATAACAGACTTTGATGTGATTGAACCTGTCATTCTAGGGCGATAAATCGCCTAGCCTAAGCCTAAGCCTACTACGAACGAACCGCCTAAGTTCGTAGTAGGCTAAGTGCTAGTTCGAGCGCCCTTGGGGACAAGCGTTTATTATTTTATCTGAGATTTGGCTTCTAAGCATAGCAGCACTCCCTTTCAGTCTTTGTTCATCCCCATAAATATCATCGACAGTCGCACCAAAAATATTCAACCAAGTCTTTATTTGATCTGGACTGGTTGCCGGTTGACTAACCGACTCTGGTTCAGTTTTAGCTATCTCTCTGTCATACACCACATCAAGAGATTCACAAACCAGTCTCCACCACTCTCGTAGTTTAAATTGACCTTCTAGAAATCGGTAATCGGCTATTCCCTTTGCTGAAAGAGAGAGAGAGGCGTTATTTTCTTTCTTTGCGGAAAGAGAGGGAGAGGCGTTATTTTCTTTGGGCAAATCGGGTGCTTTGAGGGGACAAGCGTTTATTATGTTCTCTCTGATTCGACTTCTAAGCATAGCAGCACTCCCTCTGAGTCTTAGTTCGTCCCCATAAATATCATCGACAGTCGCACCAAAAATAGTCAACCAAGTCTTTATTTGAACTGGAGTGGTTGCGGGTTCACCAACAGAATCTGGTTCTGTTTTAACTATCTCTCTGTCATACACCACATCAAGAGATTCACAAACCAGTCTCCACCAGCCTAATGGTTCAAAATCACCTTCTATAAATTGATAATCGGCTATTCCCTTTGCGGAAAGATAAGCGTTATTTTGTTTAAACGACTTGGGTGGTTTGCCTGCTTTTCGCCCACGGGGACAAGATTTGCCACTCTTCCAAGCGGCTAAAATTTTACGATGGTAATTCCTCGTTTCTTTAAACGGAGGACAACCATCGTACTCTTTGACTCGGTGTGGTCCAGCGTTATACGCACACAGCGCCAGTTTCTCAGAGCCAAAACGCTTTAACTGCTCGCTAAAATAATAGACACCACAATTAACATTTTGGGACGGATCATATAACTCTACTGTGTTCAGCCCACAAGCTTTTCTACCAGTGCCAGGCATGATTTGCATCAGTCCAATGGCTCCAGCATGGGAAACGGCATTTTGCTTCCAGCGGCTTTCCTGATTGATGATGGCACAGACTAACGAAATATCAACCTTATACTTTTGTGCCGCTCGTCGTGCCATATCGTCAAGGGTTTGAGCCCAAGCACTCTGCATTGCCCCCATGATTAAAGCAAATATAGTCGTTGCTACCCTTTTCATTTTTCTTGGTTTCATTTTGTTTGTCACACTCCTAACAATTTTCAGCGGTCGCCCAAGATAAATCTTGGACTCCAAAAAGTCCAATGTTACACGTCTGTCTTTAAATGCAATATTAATGCCAAATTTAAACGGGGGTATCCCAAACCCCGCAGTACTTCCTGCGAAGCCAAAGGCAACTCCGTCAGTCTGTCGTGAAAGTTGCACAGATCGAAAAATTTTCACACGAATGATATTTTCTACACTTGATTTTCAGCTTAAAATACCCAGTTAGCAATCTCAGATTGAGAGTGCTAAAAATACTGTGGGGATCAATGCCATATCGTGGCGGCAAACCTGACATGTTTATTTTTCGTTATGTAGGGTGGATTAACAGGAGGATACAAAACGATGTCAAACGCATTAGCCTTAAATTTCAACACACAAATTGCGGTTTTGGGTCAAGATGTTGAGAATTATGCACGGACTGTCAAAGCGATTCCGGTGCTGGAGGCAGACAAAGAACGGGAGTTGGCAGAGCGTCTGTACAATCAAGGCGATCTGGAGGCGGCACGGCAACTGGTGATGTCACACTTACGGTTTGTCCTGTACATCGCTCAAAGCTATCGTGGTTATGGTTTACCCGAAGCCGATTTAATCCAAGAAGGCAACATCGGTTTAATGAAAGCCGTTAAGCGATTTGACCCCAGTGTTGGTGTGCGTTTAGTATCATTCGCCGTGCATTGGATACGCGCTGAAATTCATGAATTTATTCTACGCAACTGGCGCATCGTCAAAGTGGTGACTACCAAAGCGCAGCGTAAATTGTTTTTCAAGTTACGCAGCAAGAAAAAACGTTTGGGTTGGTTATCGTTAGAGGAAGTTGAAAATATTGCCAAGGATTTAGGTGTTAGCCACAAAGATGTATTAGAAATGGAAAAACGTCTAAGTGCTCAAGATGTCCCTTTTGACGCGCCTAACGATAATGACAGTGAAGACGAAGCCTTTACGCCTGCATCTTATTTGGAAGACAACCGTTATGAGCCGGCGGCATTGATAGAACAGGAGGATTGGAAGGCGCAGAGTCACAAACAGTTGCACCGCGCCTTTGAAAAATTGGATGCGCGTAGTCTGGACATCTTGCAAAAGCGTTGGCTAAGTGAAAAGAAAAGCACTTTGCAAGAATTGGCTACACAGTATAAAGTATCAGCGGAGCGGATACGTCAGATAGAAAGTAATGCCATCAAAAAGCTTAGAAAGCATATTGAGTTAATGGCGTAACATTAATTAAGACATGCGGGGTGCGGGGTTTTAAATCAATGCCCCCCCCAAGGATTTATTTATGCCCAATTGTCACCTCTCAGAGTCCCCACCACACTTTTTTTTTCAAAGGCTCACTGAAACGCAAATTGAAAAAATACAAAAAGAGTTAGAGCAAGAGCGCTGCGAGGACGAAACAGAGAAAATTCTTTGTAAAGTTTGTCAGCACCCAATCACTTCATCCAAAAATAAGATTGAAATAAATGGACAACACCAACATCTTTTTAGCAATCCCATTGGGGTTGCTTATGAAATTGGCTGTTTTTCATCCGCGAATGGATGTGTTAATAAAGGCACACGAACCTTAGAATATACATGGTTTAAAGGGTTTGCCTGGCGTTTTGCGCTTTGCTCAAATTGTTACACCCATTTAGGATGGTTTTATCAATCAGAGAATGAGAGTTTTTATGGTTTAATTCTTGACTATTTGGAAGAAGTTGATTGTCCAAGATAAATCTTGGAGTATAATATTAACTCATTATAGTGCAAGATAGCATAAATTTCCGTCTAACCCAAGCTCAGTTCTCTGTAAACAGGTGAAACCTTATGCCTACTTTGATGATAAACATTGAGACCAATTTACTTCACCAAGCCAAAATTTATGCCGCTTTGCAAGGTATCAGCATTAGCCAAATAATCAAAGGCGATCTTGTCAAAATGACGAAGGCAATTGATAAGACACCTGAGTTGGATAGGGTGCGTACTATTTTAAAGCGTTATTCTGAGGATCAACTCAGTCGCAAGGAAACGATGGCATTATTAGAGGCTGATTATGGCAAGTTAATTATGATGATGGCTGATAATCATTTACCGCTCCCCATCTTACCAGAGCCAGAAATAAAAAAAATGGCAGCTACGTTTTCAAAAATATGGAGATCGTCTTAATGAAGCGCACGGTACTTGCAATACCCGATAGTGGGCCACTTATTAGTCTTGGCGTTGCGGATAGCTTGGATTTGTTGCTCGACTTAGATATGCCAATTTATATCATCGATCAAGTTTTATACGAATGTACGGGCGACTTAACTAGATTAGGCGCAAAGACTATTGTCGATTTTGTAGAAACCAATCCAAACGTGGTTCATGTTAAGGAAACTTTTGTTGGAAAGGCGGCTTCGATCGAGCGAGAATCAGGTATCAAAAAACGACATCGTGGCCTTGGAGAAGCCGCCATTGCCGAATTTTTTGCCAACATTGATGATAAAATTGATCCCAAGGAGCCCGTGCTGATCCTATTTGAGGATTCTGACATTCGGCGGATCAATGCGTTTTTTCAAGGCAACGCTCATCTGCTTTCCACCAGAGCGTTGTTGGTAGGCATGGAAGAGTGCAGCATCATTGAATCAGCGGATGAGGTTTGGCAGTCGATTATCTCAGCAGGGAGAAAACCATCGGACAAAATTATTGATCAACCGTCTAGGGAAAGCAGTTCGTGGAAGCCGCTATGATTTGCCTGATGCTCAATAGTCATGTAGGTTAAGCAAATGTTAGTACAACGGATTAGTGCGACACGTTATAAATTGTTACACCCATTTAGGTTTGGAAGAAGTTGATTGTCCAAGATAAATCTTGGACTCCACATTAAAGGAAAATCTATGCCAAAATATTTAACACTAACCATAATTGGAGCGATTTTAAGCCCAACGCTATTCGCTTCTATGGGCGAGTTAAAAACGCTTAAAGTCAGCGGCGATGCTGATAAATTTTATCCCATCGTTTTTCAAGCCGACGGCTGGCATGAGGGACAGCTAAAAATCGAAATTTTCCATGCCTCTGAAAAGGGCAAACTCATCAGTCAATTCAGATGCCATTCTGAGCAGCAGATACCCTCCTCTGCCGATATTCACCAAAAATCACATAAATTACGCTGGGTTGCCGATTCTTGGTGTGATCCCCAAGGGAAAAACCTAGTCGTTTATCTTAGAGGCGGAGAGACGAGTTATTCATGGCGTTCTAATCTAGCTGCTGTTTTGTTGGACTCCACGCCTTGGAGTTTTAATCAGTTGGCATGGTTGGACAATGAACCAAAAACCATAGTGCCCGCCATGGCATCTACAGTGGGCTTGTTTAACAAGGAAAACTTTTATACCTTTCTTCCTGTATTTAAAATTTTGGAAGCTGAAAAATTTTCGGTAGGCGGCGATGTCAATAAATTTTATCCCATCGTTTTCCGAGCCGACGGTTGGCATGAGGGGCTACTAGAAATCAAGATTTACCATCCCTTAGACAAGGGTAAACTGGTTAGTCAATTTAGATGTTATATGGGTGGTACACTGCCATCGTCTGCTGAGATTCATCAAGATTCACAAAGATGGGTTGCCGATTCTTGGTGCGAACCCCATGGGAAAAAGTTGGTGGTTTATCTGAGAGGCGGAGATAGGACTTATTTTTTGCGTTCTAATCACTCGTCCGTTTTGTTGGACTCTAAATTGCGAATCATGGAGACAACGATGGCGTTGTTTGACAAAGATGATATGCAAGTTTTTCTTCCTTCAATTAAAAAAATGTTCCAAAACCGCTTAAAGGACGGCAGTTTTGGTCCGCAGATGGTTTTGATTCCCGCTGGGCGTTTTAAAATGGGGAATATTCAGGGCGGCGGTTATAATAATGAACAACCGGTGCATGAAGTTTCTATCAATCATTTTGCCATGAGCCGCTATGAGGTGACTTTTGCAGAATATGACCTATTTGCCGAAGCCACTGGTAGAAAAAAACCAGATGATCAAGGCTGGGGGCGTGGCAATCGTCCAGTGATAAATGTCTCTTGGAATGATGCCTCCGCTTATGCCGAGTGGTTAAGTGTGCAAACGGGTAAACAATATCGTTTGCCTACTGAAGCTGAATGGGAGTACGCTGCCCGGGCGGGGACGGAGACGAGGTATTGGTGGGGCAATGACATTGGTAAAAATCGGGCGGCTTGTGATGGCTGCGGCGCGAGCTGGGGTTGGGATGCTGAACAAATGACAGCACCTGTCGGTTCTTTCGCGCCAAATCCTTTTGGCTTATATGACACGGTGGGGAATGTTTGGGAATGGGTTGCAGATTCTTGGCATGACAATTATGAGGGGGCTCCCTCCGATGGTCGCGTGTGGAAAGGCAGCAACCGGCACCTGTTTCGTGGCGGCTCGTGGGCGGATCTCCCGGAGGATTCTCGTGCTGCCGTCCGTGACAGTGAGTCGTCAGACAATCTGAATTATGCCCTTGGTTTTCGTGTTGTGACTGAAGATGTCCAAGATAAATCTTGGATTCCTGACCAAAATTTTGCCGGAGCAGGTTTGCAACCTGCTCCGTAACGTTTTTTATCGTTCCCACGCTGCAAAATGGGTGTTATTATACCAATTCTGAATTGAAACGCGATTTAAAAAATCCTATTTTTCTGCCGGACGGGGTTTGCAACCCAATGCCATTAAGCCATGTAGGGTGGGGCCGGAGCAGGTTTGAAACCTGCTCCGGCCGCCACGATCTTTCATATTACCAAAATCTATCCGCCCGGAGCAGGTTTGAAACCTGCTCCGGGCCCACCCTACGACTCAATGCCATTAAGTTAAGACAAACCTGACAGGTGTCAAAAACCTGTCAGGTTAATTTTTCATTGAATTTACAACGACCTGCCAGGTTTTGGATACC
>JBDLJY010000111.1:0-18268 GCA_039714115.1 Pseudomonadota bacterium
TGTACATTTTAAGGAAAACGTTATGCAAAAAAAACTCACTATCACACTTGATGAACAAGTGTATGAGGGACTATGCAGGGTAATCGGTCAGCAATATATCAGCCAATTTATTGAACGGCTGGTGCGTCCGCATGTCGTTGAGACCGATTTAGAATTTGGTTATCGCCAAATGGCATTGGACGAAGCCCATGAATTTGAGGCACTTGAATGGGCTGAAGCCACTATTGGAGATGTATGTGATGAAACGCAGTGAAGTTTGGTGGGTCAATTTTGACCCTTCTGTTGGTGGCGAAATACGAAAACAACGTCCAGCAGTGATTATAAGCAATGATGCTTCCAATCAATTCTTAAATCGTGTACAAGTCGTACCTCTGACAAGTAACGTAGCTCGTCTCTATCCAAGTGAAACTTATGTGATGCTAAATGGAAAACAACATAAAGCCATGACTAACCAATTAACCACTGTGAGCAAACGTCGCCTAAACAATAAGATTGGTCATTTGTCAGGTACGGATATTCAGAAAGTAGAACAGGCTATTAAAATACAGTTAGGGCTCAAATAAAGAAATTATTAACGGTTTATTAATAATGTTTAGAGGAGTCCAAGATAAATCTTGGACTCCGGACCAAAATATTTATCTGAAAAGCTATAGTTATTTCGTTTTTCTTTTTTGACGGTTTTTAAAAATCAGGTATTTGTTATGATGATAACACCACAAAAAGTATTAAATTTAGCACTGTCTTTACCACTACTAAAAACAATGCCACACTAGAACAAGCCATTGAACTTTACCTCAGCGATAAGTGCAGCCTTGGACGGGCGGCTGAGTTAGCGGGCGTGACTCGGTGGGAGATAATGGAGATTTTGTCGAAGCGTGGTATTCCCACCAATGGTGGACACGAATTCACGACATCTGAAATAGAAACCATGCAGAACGTTTTTGAGGTACGCTATGGCAGTCGTTCGTAGGCAAATGGGCGGGTAACAACTTGACAAAGCCATGATCAATGCTACAGAATACTTATTGTTCAGCGACATAAGATGCCGCTTGTTGAAACGAAAGTAAAATGGGCATTAAGGGTAATGGAATGTTGAAAAATCAATCGTCAACCATGCAACAAGAATAAATTGCTACGCAAAGAAGGCTCCTTGGTGAGATAGGACATACGCTCACCACAATTGACGAGCCACAGATAACACAAAATATCCTCAAATCAGTCGGTCAAAAACACTTCAGCGAGCTATCATCTGTTAACATTTGAACTCCCTCCTGAGTTGGGTGGAAAATACACTTTTTATGCCGTCTATGTCAAAGAAGGTAAAAACCCAATAACAGACAGTTATTTTGTGCTGCTGTCCTATATTGCTATAGCTGAGACGACTTTAAGCAATAGCAAGTAGCTACGCCATTAAAATCGTTTACCCTCAATGCATTTTTGTAAGGGCAACCACAAGGGATTGCCCCTACGAAAAAATATATATGATTGTCCATACAAACAAACATTATTTTATTGTAGGGGCAATCCTTTATGGTTGCCCTTATTTTATTGATTTACCGAGGACGATTAAAGTGAAAATCGAATCTATCTCTATCCAACATTTCAAATTATTTAACAACCTTGAAGTCTCCTTTAAGCATAAAACCCTTGAAGAAGTGAGTCAGCAATTTCTCATATTAGGCGATAACGGTTCGGGAAAAACCACCCTACTACAAGCCATCGCACTGCCCTTAGCGCTGGCAACTAAAAAAATCGAACGTGTTGCTGACTTTGAATGGCCCGGCTTTTTGCCAGAACGATTCTGGAAATGGGGAACACCACGGGTTCAAATGCAGGTATCCTTTGTAGATGAAGAAATTGAAGCCACCCACGAAATTGCCAAACAATGGTACGATGCCCAACCCGATGAATTTAAATCAAAACATCCTTTTATTGAACCGAGTAGCAAAAATGAGGCTCAACTGAGTTTAACAAGTCACTACTTATCGATAGGCCAAAATACGCCCGCAGAACATTTTCAATTTCAGGGTCGCTACTATGCCCAACAACTACTATGGACAAACCCTTCTGTTCAAACCGAATTTTCAAAACTGCCCGGTATTTTCTGGTTTGACCAATATCGCAACCTAGTTTCAAATTCAGAAAGTGGTAGAAACACTCAAGAAGGCAATGGTCAATCTTTATCAAAACAAGGCATTAGTCGTTTACGGGAATCTCTGATTGATTGGAAGCGATCACGCACATCAAGCCTTGCTCAGGATTCAACTAATGACTTAATGACTATAGAACATCATTACCAAAAAATTTTTTCGGGACGCTCATTTGGCGGGTTAGAAATGATGCCAAGTCTTGAGGCACCGATGGTAGAAAAATCCTTTTTTGTACTCAATGACGGAGACTACACTTACGACATTGTGGAAATGTCTGCCGGTGAACAATCCATCTTTCCAATATTGTATGAATTTGTTCGACAGCAAATTGCTTACGCTGTTGTGCTGATTGATGAAATTGATCTCAATCTTCACCCGCCCATCGCACAATTTATGGTGGGTCAACTGCCGGTGATAAGTTCTACCTGTCAATTCATCCTGACGACTCACTCTGAGGCAGTCAATAATGTTATGAGTGAAAACGAAACTTATCGTTTACCGGGAGGCTCGCTGTGCCTGTAAATGTTCTCTATTGCGAAGGCGATGACAAAAAAAGAAAATAAGCCTCGGAATAAATTCCGAGGCTAAAAGCTAAAGTCACCTAAAGGTGACTAAACCCTACAACAGCCTGTTAGTCGGCTTTAGTTATAAAACACCTCAGCTCAATGAATACAAAGCACTCCTCCAAAAATCAGCCAAGAAAATTGCAGACTATACTGCCGCCAGAATGGCGTTATCTTGTGTTTCGTATCCCGGTCAGCCTTTTAACTGTTGGGGAGACGAACGGGAATTGGGCTACTTTTTCCCCAAGGATAAAGGATTAAAAGAACAAGATTGTCGTAGTCAGATAAGTCGTATTCTTGCTGATAAAAAAAGAAAAATAGACGGCTCAAAAGTTGAGCTATTAGATAAGTTTGATCAACTACTTCAAGAATGTAGGCCGGGTGGCAAACGTTTTGAGCAGTATTTAACTTTTTTTGCGGGCAAAGACTTGCTTTATATGATGCGGCATGATTTGAAAAAGTTTGGATTTAAGGACTCACAGCAAGCTTCTTGTTATACTTTTCGTGATGCTGTTATTCGTGGTATTCGATATTCACCAGAGGAGGTGTGGACATGGTTGCCTGAGTGGCAAAAACTTCGAGAACTGTTGGAATCAAGCGTAGATTTTTCGATAGGCGGTCGAAACGCTGTGAAGGCAAATGTGAGCTAATGGATGGACAGGATTAAAACTTAAACGGAAACGCAGCCCCACTACTACTGTGACACTTTCCTTAAGTTGTTGGATTTTATCCACGGTTATCTGTACTTTGATCCCGTGAAGGGAAGTGTGCAGCTAAAAACCCAATAACAGACAGTTTTTTGGTGCTGCTGTCCAATATTATTATAGCTGAGACGAGCTACTTGCTACCCATTTCAAACCAAACACTTGAGATACTGAGGTTAAAAAACTCAGTGCCTCAAGCCGTTGTAGGATAATCACTCCCACGTCGCCGGCGCGTGGAAACGAGAAAATTTAACTAAATATTTCTGTGACAGGCAAACGAATATCCATCACGTTATCGATCAACTCAACGCTCATTCCGAAGGTTTCGGATTTTTTCGGTTGTGAATACACGGTTACAGATTTTGTTGCTGGATTAACTAACCAACATGATTTAACACCTAATGCAAAATAAGCTTTTATTTTTCTGATTAAATAACTAATTGCTTGCCGGGGTGATAATATTTCAATGGCTAATTCAGGCATTTGAGACACCGAAATTAAATCAACCTCTTCGTCTGGTACGGTTGGCAATTCTAAGTAAGCGCAAACATCAGGCTTAAGTTCATTCTTAACACCGAGTCGATATTCACTCAGATCATGTTGGCTAATATCCAAACTGAGTTCAGTTAGAACCGCAAGATTTTTATTTGTCTGTTTTAATAAGCTGGCGATATTTGCTTGGGTCAAGCCGTGATATATGGAGCCCATGTTATCCTCTCCGTCTATTCCGTTATTCTCAAATTCATAGCTGTCGCTCATACGTCCTCCTATGTATACATTCTTTTTTTCATTATACTCCTACTGTTCAATGGTGCCAAGAAAAATTCCCATGTAAGCTACACCCACCCTCGATAAAACGCGGTGGGTCTCGTGCAAGGTACGCCTTGCTCTCCTGATGATTTCGAGGCAACATAGGGGCAATCCCTTGTAGTTGCCCCTACAATTGTTCATGGCATTGCAACGTACCTTGCACACTTAATGTTTAAAAAGACGTTCCTTCTCACGCTGCCAATCGCGGTCTTTTTCAGTATCGCGCTTATCATAATCTTTCTTACCTTTAGCAAGGGCAAATCCCAACTTAGCGCGGCCATTTTTCCAATACATCCCAGTGGGAATCAAGGCATGACCTTTGCGCTCTACAGCACCGATGAGTTTATTTAATTCTGAACGGTGCAATAACAATTTGCGTGTGCGTTGAGATTCAGGATTAACATGCGATGAGGCATCGGTTAGGGGCGTAATCACCGCATTGAGTAGCCATGCCTCGCCATCCTTGATAAGCACATAAGTATCGCGCAGCTGTAAACGTCCCGCCCGTAAGCTTTTGACTTCCCAGCCCTCTAGGACTATGCCCGCTTCAAAACGTTCTTCTAAAAAGTAATCAAATCCAGCTTTTTTATTGAGGGCAATGGTATTACTTGGAGTTTTAGGTTTTTTTTTCATAGTCTTGTTGTCGTGAGACCAGATTTAATAAATACAACTACTAACTATAAGGTTGAGATAAAAATTTTTTTCGCTCAAAATACACTCTGTCAAAATTAATAAGGATAGGAGAATGAGTACACAAAAAACCTCCATACATGGTGAATGGTCATCGCGTTTAGCCTTTATTCTTGCCGCAACCGGCTCCGCTGTCGGACTAGGTAATATCTGGAAATTCCCCTATATCACAGGGGAAAATGGTGGCGGTGCCTTTGTTATCGTTTATTTATTGTGCGTTGCCATGATTGGCTTACCCGTGATGATGGCTGAAGTCCTATTGGGAAAACGCGGACGCCGTAGCCCTATTAATACCATGCGAGCACTCGCTCATGAAGCGAGACAAAGTCGATTGTGGCAACTGTTAGGATGGGCGGGAGTCATCGCCGGTTTCTTGATTTTATCATATTACAGTGTTATTGCCGGTTGGGCATTGGCTTATATCCCGCTTTTGGCATCAGACATGTTTGCAGCCGTCAATACCATGCCCCAAAACGAAGTCGCTGGTTTTGCAGGAGCAGTCTTTAACGATTTAACTAGCAATCCCTTACGTTTACTGACTTGGCATACGATTTTTATGGTGGTGACAGTCACCATGGTGCTAGGTGGCGTACAAGGCGGATTGGAACGGGCAGTGCAATTTCTAATGCCGGCTTTGTTCATCTTGTTGCTCGTGCTGGTGGGCTATGCTATAAGTACCCCTGAATTCCTGAAAGGCTTACATTTTATGTTTGATGTCGATTTCAATAAATTATTTTACCCCGATGGTAAAGAATTCAGTGGGCAAGGCATATTAGCAGCAATGGGACAAGCCTTTTTTAGCCTAAGTTTAGGCATGGGTGCCATCATGGTTTATGGCGCCTATTTACCCAAACAAGCCTCAATCGCTCAAACAACAACGGCAGTTGTGGTGGCTGATACGCTTGTAGCCATCTTAGCAGGACTGATTATTTTTCCCATAGTCTTCAGTAATGGATTAGAACCCAATGCCGGGGTTGGACTAGTATTTAAAACTTTACCCCTCGCGTTTGGGCAAATGCCATTCGGGAGTTTTTTTGGGACATTGTTTTTTGTGTTATTAGCACTCGCAGCGTGGAGTTCGGCTATTTCACTGCTTGAACCGGCGGTGGCATGGATAGTTGAGACCGGCAAATTGAGTCGCGTTAGTGCCACGATAGGGAGCGGCGTAGCGGTTTGGTTGGTCGGATTAGCCACGATTTTTTCATTTAATATTTGGAGCGGAGTTAAGCCCTTGTCCATGTTTTCAACCTTTGAAAACAAAACCATATTTGACCTTATTGATTATCTAACCTCTAATATTATGCTACCATTAGGCGGACTCTTGATTGCCATATTCGTAGCTTGGTTGATGAAACGTCAGATTGTCACAGACGAATTAGACACGTCTCCTGATACACTGGGATTCCGTCTCTGGTATTTCTTATTGCGTTATGTCGCACCGATGGGTGTCATTTTAGTGTTTTTAAATGCAATTGGTGTATTCTCGTGACTCGTATTCAGAAAATGGCCTTAGTGCCTTATACATCTCGTGACATGTTTACTTTAGTCAATGGGATTAGCGACTATCCCAAGTTTCTACCTTGGTGCAAATCTGTCAAAGTACATTCGCAGAGTGAATCAGATGTGGTTGCCACGATCAAGATGGGCGGTGCCGGTTTAGAAAAGGCATTTACAACCACCAATGTGATTAAAGCCGATGAGTCGATTGAAATGCGTTTGCTTAAAGGACCATTCAGTCACTTGCTAGGACATTGGAATTTTCTGCCGCTGGGAAAAGAGGGATGTAAAATTTCTCTGGATCTAGAGTTTGAAATTTCCAATCCGGTATTACGCATCAGTTTAGGGCCAGTCTTTAGCAAAATTGCGAATTCCTTAGTTGATGCTTTTGTCAAAAGGGCTAATGAATTATATGGACAGCATTCATGTTGAAGTGGCGTATGCCAAACATAAGGCGCAGGTGATTATTCCTTTAGATGCCCCAATTGCGACCAATGCACAACAAGCAATTGAAAAATCTGGAATTATACGCCAATTCAAGGAAATTGACCTAACTAAAAACAAGATAGGGATTTTCGGCAAGCCCTGTGCCTTAAGTACCTTGTTGCGTGAGGGTGATCGCGTTGAGATTTACCGCCCCTTGATTGCCGATCCGAAAGAAGTCCGCAGACGGCGAGCCGGTCGTCATAAACATTAACCGTTCCTAGTAGGCGATTTCCCGCCTACTACGAACTGATTACAAAATAGGCTCTTGGTCAATCTCAGGTAAGGGTGCCGGTTTTTGCGGGCGCGGCTTGCCGATTTTAGCCTGACCTTTTACTTTTTTAAGGCGCCAATTGTCATCAAAAAATAGATAAATATGGCGCTGCTTCCGTTCCCCACCGCCTTGAAAACTATACAAATAATCCCAACGATGTTTGTGAAACACATCCACCAACAGCGGTGTGCCCATGATAAAGCGTACTTTTTTAGCTGGCATATTCAGTTCAAGCTGATCTAACATTTCTTGAGTAACAAAATTTCCTTGCCGAATATCTATCTTATGCACGGAGCAACCGGATAGCAATAAACTCAGAATGATAAACTTTTGCATTACGAACTCATAACCCTATTTAAACCCCCTTTATTATAACATAACGCACTTTAAGTGATTTAACCATGCTGGAAGAAATCCGATTTTTTGGAAAAATCGGATTTCTAACTTTATGCTACGACAATGAAGGACTTTTTATGGAAAGTAAAAACCTTAAAAAAGCGGGATTAAAGGCCACCTTACCACGGCTACGGATACTCCAGTTGTTAGAAAACAACCAACAACGCCACATGAGTGCTGAAGATGTTTATAAAGCCCTACTCAATACCGGGGAAGATGTCGGCTTGGCAACCGTTTATCGCGTGTTGACGCAATTTGAAGCGGCGGGTTTGGTGATTCGTCACCATTTTGAAAATGCCCTATCGGTATTTGAGTTGAACGATGGCGCCCATCATGATCATCTACTGTGCGTAAAATGCGGTAAGATTGTGGAATTTTTTAATGATTTCATTGAAGAACAGCAACGTACTATTGCACAGCAACATGGTTTTCAAATTACTGAACATTGTTTATATCTCTACGGCATTTGCCCGAAATGTAAAAAAAACAATAGACAATAGTTGAAAAAGGGCATAAGTCTATTTTCTGTATAAGAATTAGTATATTAACATTGACTAACAAACACATTTTTCATCTAGCTATCGTAGAGAGTGTTGTTTTATTACAACATTCATTGTCACATTTTATATTAAATAACTTATTGTAATAATTTAAAAAATTTTTTTTGTTGCATGAATAGCGATGAAATGTATTGACAAATAAAATAATGTTGCTTTATTATGCGAGTCACCATTTCGCAACTTTTGTAACCATCACATCAAAAAATGAGGACAACATTATGAAATTACTCAAAACAATGGCGCTGACGGTGGCAATGGGTAGCTATTGCGTGACTGGTGCTCAGGCAGCGGTGACTCAAGTTGAAGGTCAGGCGGGTGGCGGTATTGTGCCCTGGGCACTACTGTCTGCTGGAAAACCAACGGTTTCCGCGACTTGGGTGGACACGGGTGATTATACCTTAAGCAGTGTGGCACTGCAAGCTGGTATTGCTAACTGGGTTGAGTTGTCTTATGCACGGCAAACATTTGACACGGCAGCCGTCGGTTTGGGTAAAATTGGCGTTGATGTATTTGGTGCCAAAGTCAAGCTGCTTGATATGGCAGATGCTATGCCGGCACTTGCAGTGGGTGTGCAGTATAAAGAGACGGATGCCGCTGAGCATTTCCTAAACAGTGTGGGCGCGGATAATAGTGGTACGGATTTCTACATCGCGGCGACCAAGGTTATCCCGATTGGTGAGAGGAAGTTGCTGTTGAATGGTACCGTTCGTGGCACCAAAGCCAACCAGATCGGTATTCTGGGTTTTGAATCCGCCACCGAAGACAGCTATACAACACAATTTGAAGCTTCAATCGGTCTGTTTCTTAATGATAAAACCGTCATTGGTATGGAATACCGCACGAAACCCGATAACGAAATTGGTGGAATGAAAGAGGATGACTGGGGAGATCTGTTCTTTGCCTATTTCCCCACAAGTAATATGGCTTTGGTATTAGCTTATGCCGAATTTGGTGATATTGCTGCTGAGGCCACTCCAGGCGATTTTGGTGAGGACCAGCGTGGTCTATACCTGCAAGTTCAAGGCAATTTCTAAGGCTCGGCCCAAACCTGACAGGTATCAAAAACCTGTCAGGTGCATGTTCGTAGTAGGCGATTTATCGCCTACGGTGACATCAACGCATAGCCAAAATTATCCTTAAAGCGTTGTTTAAATTCATCTAGCGTCACACCATGATTTTGGGTGCCATGATGTTCAACTTTAATCGCCCCCATCAATGACGCAATCCGTCCCGTGGTTTCCCAATCAATGTCATTCATCAAACCATACAACAATCCACCCCGAAAGGCATCCCCACAACCCGTTGGATCGACAGCATTCGCCTTTGCACAGGGAATCTGATAAACCGTATCAGGCGTACAAATCATCGCACCCTCTGCCCCTTTAGTGACAATCAACGCTTGCACCCGTTCTGCCACTTGTTGCGGAGAAAGATTGGTGCGCTCCTGCATCAACTGCCATTCATAATCGTTGACAATAACCCAGCTTGCCTGCTCAATGAATAGCAACAAATCCTTGCCATCAAACATCGGCATACCTTGCCCGGGATCAAAGATAAAAGGAATACCTGCCTCAGCAAACTGTTTGGCATGTTCAATCATGCCCTCACGCCCATCGGGAGAGACTATCCCGATAGTCACGCCTTCAGCCTGAGTGACTTTATTATAATGAGAAAAATTCATCGCGCCCGGATGAAAGGCCGTAATTTGGTTATCATCCATGTCGGTGGTAATAAATGCTTGGGCACTATAAGTGTGCTCAATCGTGGTGATGTGTGTGCGCGGGATACCGCATTTGTCCATCCACTCGGCATAAGGCGCAAAATCTTTCCCCACCGTTCCCATAGGCAGCGCATTTCCGCCTAATAGTTTGAGGTTATAAGCAATATTGCCCGCACACCCGCCAAATTCACGGCGCAAATCTGGTACCATAAACGATACATTGAGGATATGCACCTGATTAGGCAGGATATGATTTTGAAATTTATCATTAAACTCCATAATGGTATCAAAAGCAAAGGAGCCACAAATTAAAGCAGACATGTTATTCTCTCTATAAAAATAAAGTTCGATGGGATATCTAAACAAATAGAATAGCACATAACGCTTATCATATGAAAAGAACCGTTTGTCAATTGTTCGATACGCTAGTACGATTCTTTTATATATACTTTATCCGTTGTCCAAGATAAATCTTGGACTCCGGAGCAATGCAAAAAAAACAGATAACATACAAAAGGCTAAAAAGGCCTTGGGGAGTCACTATGAAACTCAAATTTCAAGTCATCTTTTTCACGTTGTTGTTGGGACTGGCAGGCTGCGATAATGGTGAAGCTGAAAAACCGACGGCAGAAAAGCCGGCGGCAGAAAAGCCGGCTAATCAGCTTGATCAAGCAGAGGGCATCAGCTACGCACAACTAGATGAAATCATCAATATTCCTGAAGATGAATTTGTGGAAGAAATCTCTGATATGAGTCCTCCAGAGGAATATGAATTCGCTGAGATGCCAAACGATGCCATGGCTCTTCCTGAAGATGAAGGAGAAGAAGAAGCCTTATATGATGAGGAAAATGAGCCAATGGGTGATGAGTAGGGTAGGGTTGGTAGAACCAATGCCATTAAGTTAAGGGCAACCATAAAGGATTGCCCCTACTTGTGGTTGCCCTTAACTTAATGGCATTGACATAGATCGACATGGAACTTTTAAAACACGCTCTTAGTCCCCAAATTATGCAGCCTTCACTATTTTCTTTCCTCGCCGACTTAACAGTGCTGATACATGCCGCTTTTGTGTTATTTGTGATCGGTGGACAGGTGCTTATTATGATAGGATGGATGATAAAATGGCACTGGACACAGAATTTAATTTTGAGATTTTTGCATTTAGCCGCCATTGGCTATGTGGTTTTAGAAGCGTGGCTTGGAATAACTTGCCCGTTAACATTATTAGAATTTCACCTACGTCAGTACGCGGGAGAAGCCACACATGGCATGAGCTTTATTGGTTACTGGGTGCATTACTTTCTATTTTACACCGCCCCCGATTGGGTTTTTATCCTGATTTATTCAGTATTCGGCGCCTTGGTATTATTGACTTTTTTAAAATATCCACCGCGTCTGCCATCATCAAAAAACCGGAGTAAACACTAAAATATGAGAGTTCCCGAAAAACCATTACACCAATATCCTTGGTATCTTCGTCCTTTTTTTTGGGCTCAAAAAAGGAAATACAAGCAAGTATTGAAATCAGGATTACTCTGGGCAAGAGTGCCCCGGCTGTTTGCCGCCGTTGCACGGCTTTATGGCGTGTTAGATCGAAAAAGTTCGCCACTTGATCCCGTTCTCCGATCACTCGTCATCGTCAGAGTGTCACAGATCAATTGGTGTCATTTTTGTATAGATCTCAATTCCTCGGTTCTATTCGAGAGAACCGGCTCAATGGAAAAGGCTACCGCTCTAGAAAACTGGAGAAAAAGCGATTTATTTGAAGACGTGGAAAAAATGGCACTAGAATACGCCGAAGCCATCACCTACTCTGATCAGCAAGTCAGTGATGAGTTGATGGAAAGATTGCGTCAGTTTTTTGATGATGACAGTATTGTGGAGCTCACTGGGCTGATTGCCTTTCAAAACATGTCGAGTAAATTCAACAGTGCTTTGGATGTCCCACCGCAAGGATTTTGCCAAATCCCGTCTGATCATCGTTAACAAAAAAATCCGATTTTTTCAATTCAAAAAATCGGATTTTTAACTGTGCATTCCGACATAGGAGTCCAAACTTTAGTTTGGGCGTTTTAATCGCGCCGCAATCCGCATCCTTAACGCATTAAGTTTAATAAACCCTTCAGCATCTTTTTGATTATACGCACCTTCATCATCTTCAAAGGTAGCGATGCTGGTATCAAACAAACTGTCAGTATCGGAGAGGCGCCCTGTGACAATGACATTGCCCTTATAAAGTTTTAAACGGACTTTGCCATTGACTTTCACTTGTGAAGCATCAATCATTCCTTGTAGCAGTTGACGCTCAGGGCTCCACCAGTAGCCGTTATAAATCAAACTGGCATAACGGGGCATGAGTTCATCTTTGAGGTGAGCCACTTCGCGATCTAAAGTGATGGATTCGATGGCGCGGTGGGCTTTGAGCATGACAGAGCCGCCGGGGGTTTCATAGCAGCCGCGTGATTTCATGCCGACATAGCGGTTTTCGACTAAATCGAGCCGCCCAATGCCGTTTTCTCCCGCCACTTTATTTAAATGGGTTAACACTTGAGCGGGTGTCATGGCTTGTCCGTCGATGGCGACAATATCGCCTTTGGCAAAATCTAATTCCAGCGTAGTTGGCTGAGCCGGTGCCTTTTCGGGGGAGACTGTCCAACGCCACATTTCTTCTTCTGGCACTGCCCAAGGATCCTCAAGAATGCCGCCTTCATAGGAAATATGGAGCAAATTGGCATCCATTGAATAGGGGGACTGTTTGCCCCGTTTCATTTCTATGGGAATGGCATGTTGCTCCGCGTAAGCTAAGAGCTTTTCGCGTGAATTTAAGTCCCATTCACGCCAAGGGGCTATCACCTTGATCTCAGGTTTGAGAGCATAAGCGCCTAATTCAAAACGGACTTGGTCATTACCTTTACCCGTCGCGCCGTGTGAAATGGCATCCGCGCCAGTCTCATTGGCAATTTCGACTAAACGTTTGGCAATCAGTGGACGGGCAATGGATGTGCCGAGCAAATATTCGCCTTCATAAATGGCATTGGCACGAAACATGGGGAACACGTAGTCGCGCACAAATTCTTCGCGCAAGTCTTCGATATAAATTTCTTTGATACCAAAGGCTTGGGCTTTAGTACGGGCCGGTTCAAGTTCTTCACCTTGACCAATATCGGCTGTAAAGGTAACCACTTGACAGTGGTATTCATCTTGTAACCATTTGAGAATAATAGAAGTATCTAGGCCGCCTGAATAGGCTAACACCACTTTTTTAATATCAGTCATAGTCATCGTTTAAGTTGAAAAGGCAATTGTTATTATAAACCAATTTAAGAAGTTTAGTTTGTACTTATGCACAATGGAAAAAAAATTGTTATTGTCATGCCCGCCTATAATGCGGAACGCACCCTGCGGCGCACTTATGAGGAAATTCCTCACGAGATTGTTGATGAAATCATATTGGTAGATGATAAAAGTAGCGACGCCACCGCCCAAGTTTCAAAATCACTTGGTATCTCAACGATTTTACATGAACACAATTTGGGGTATGGCGGTAATCAAAAAACCTGTTATAAAACCGCTTTACAAAAAGGGGCTGACATCGTTATCATGTTGCATCCCGATTATCAGTACACTCCGAAATTGATTACTGCAATGGCATCGTTAATTTCAGAGGGATTATTTGATTGTGTGTTAGGCTCTCGGATTTTAGGAGAGGGGGCATTAAAGGGCGGTATGCCTCTCTATAAATATGTCTCAAACCGCTTTTTAACCTTTTATCAGAATCTGTTGATACATCATAAGTTGTCTGAATATCACACCGGCTATAGGGCATTTTCCAGAGAGATTTTGGAAACGCTACCTTTGGAGAGAAATTCTAATGACTTTATTTTTGATAATCAAATGTTGCTACAGATTCTTTATGCCAACTTTTCGATTGGCGAAATCACTTGTCCAACACGGTATTTTGAAGAGGCTTCCTCTATCAATTTTGTGAGAGCCGTCAAATATGGGCTGAGCGTTCTCACGACTACTTTAGAATATGTACTGCATCGGTGGAAAATTTTTTCTAGTCCTCGTTTTAGTCCACTTGATGACAACGTTGTTAACAAAAAAGGGTAGGGGCGGGATATGGTTAATACACCGATTACTCATTCTCTACTGGCATGTCCAATCTGCCAACAAAATACTCTTTCTCAAACATCACATAAATGCACTGATTATCTAAGCAAACATACATTTAGTTTGCTTAACTGTCATGCCTGTGGTTGTTATATCACACAAGGGATTTATCCAACGACGGATTACTATGGCACCGCCTACTATAATTCTAAAAAGGGTAAATTTTCACCGCTGATAGAAAAAATCTTTCGCTTTAATCACAAAAGAAATGCCCAATTTTTTTATAAAAACTTCCAACCCAAGAGAGTTTTGGAAATGGGCTGTGGTAGAGCTTATATATTGCGTGAACTTAAACAATTAGGTGTTCAAGTCTATTGTCTGGAATCGGCGGGGGCGGCTGAGTGGATTCTCAAAAATGAAGAAGTTAATGTCCTAACAACAGAACAGGAAAATATTTGGCCTTTTGAGCCAGAATTTTTCCAACTCATCGTCTTTTGGCATGTGTTTGAACACTTGCCCGATCCCATCACTGCCTTAGAACAAGCGACTCAAGTCCTCGATAAAGACGGCGTGTTATGTATCAGTGTCCCCAATGTCAGCAGTTATCAAGCCCAGTTAGGTTTAGCGACTTGGTTTCATTTAGATGTACCAAGACATCTTTTTCATTTTAGTAAAAAAGGACTCATTGAGTTGCTGGAAAGGCATGACTACGAAATCCTTAAAGTGACATCAGGGGATACTATTCAAAACCTATTTGGATGGTTTCAAAGTCTTGCCAATCTTTTCACCCCAAACGCGACAAATACGCTTTACCGTTTTTTGCAAGGGGGCAGTGCTTGGCGACTGGCTGCCAAATTTCCTTTGCTGATTCAACTACTCACTGCCATTATCTGGGTTCCGATAGGCTTGCTAGGCTATGTCGTTGAAGAAATCACGGGTCATTATGGTACAGTAACAATTTTTGCTAAAAAGAAAGTTTAGTCCAAGATAAATCTTGGACTCCTTGTCCTACATTATGAAAAATATCAACAAATTTTTTATCATTAAAATAGTCCTCATTATTTTTGGTTTAGCATTAGGCATAATCACCGCCTACCACAATGCATTAAACAATGGTTTTGTTGCAAGCTGGGATACCGGATTCTATGTGATTGGGAATCCCAACATCAAAGCCTTCAATTGGGAAAATATCCAATGGATGTTTACCAGTTTTTACATGGCGAATTGGCATCCCCTGACTTGGCTCTCACATGCCCTTGACTATGCTTGGTTTGGACTTGATCCCTGGGGGCATCACCTTGTCAGTCTTATTATTCATGGCTTTAACACCGTTTTGCTCTTTGTACTGGTGATTGTTTTAATGTCATCAACCAATAAGTCTTTTGCGCCTGTCAACAATAAGACACTGCTGGCAGCGGGATGCGCCGCGATTTTGTTTGGAATACATCCACAACATGTTGAATCCGTTGTGTGGATAGCGGAGCGCAAAGATGTCTTATGCCTATTTTTTATCTTGTTAGCACTGATATCTTATGTTTTTTATAACGCTACCCGACATCTATCTTGGTATTTGTCAGCACTGCTCTGCTTTGGGCTGGCACTGTTAGCGAAACCGATGGCGGTGACGTTCCCAGTCATTCTGATACTGATGGATGTTTACCCACTCAATAGAACTCATCTCACAGCCTCATCTCAGCCTGAGAACTTTTCTTTGCTTCTCATTGAAAAAGCACCCTTTTTTATATTGACGTTTTTATCAGTTACCTTTACTCTTATAGCACAACATCATGGGGGTGCTGTTGCGAGCATTGAAGCCTTGGGCATAGGAATGCGTTTACTGAATGCCTTTAATAGTCTTATTTTTTATATTTCCAAATTCATTTTTCCCGTTGGTTTATCACCCTATTATCCTTTTCCATCGTCTCAAAACTTGATTCCAGTCATCGCCTGTTTTTTCATCACCTTTTTGTGTGGCTACTTCTGGTATAAGAAAAAGTATTATTGGTTAATAACTTGGTTGTTTTATTTAGTGACTCTATCGCCAGTCATTGGCATCATACAAGTGGGTAATCAGGCAGCCGCTGATCGTTATGTTTATTTACCGACAATCCCTTTTTATATACTCTTAGGCATTGGTATCGCTAAGCTATTATACGCCGGAAAACTCCTCAAATTAGGAACCCTTACCGCTTTTTTGTTACTAACGGTTGCCTTAGTACAATTGACCCAAAAACAAAGCTTAGTTTGGAAAAATGACGTGATATTTTGGAAAAATATTGTGGCATATACGCCCACTACCCCTTCAGTACAATTTTATTTGGGTAATGCCTATTTAAAGCAAGGAAAGTATGAAAAGGCGATTGAACATTATCACCTAGCACTGTCCCTAGAACCTCAAAATAAGTGGTGGTACGAGAATCTGTCGATTGCTTATATCAAGCTGAACCGCTTAGAAGAGGCACTGAATCTTCTCAACCAACTGATAGAACTCAAGACTGAGATGGACTACAATTGGGATAATATTTACTACATGATTGGGTGGATATATTTCAAACAAGGGCTTTTACAACAAGCAGAAGAGTCATTAACAAAAGCACTAAAAATCAATCCGGAGAATAAAGCGGCGCGAGATGTGTTGTTAAGAATCAGGGCTAATAAACCCTAGTCCAGACTGGTTCCCACGCAGGCGCGTGGGAACCAGTTGCTAGCTTACGGTGCGGCTAAAGTAAAGATATAATTTAATGCACCAAATAATTCAAATAAATCATCTATAACAAAACTATCAATATTTTTATTAAATAATTTATCGGTTAGTTTTCCAAACTCCCAATATTTTCCGTCTGTAACTATCCCATAAACTGATAGTTTATTATCATTATTGAGTTTTTGTGCCGCTACTAGCTCTGCTAAACACTGAGCCCAACCTTGATCAAAGTCATTTTTTTTTGCTTCAGCAACTAAAAGTAAGGGGAATTCTAAAACCGTTTTTCCAAGCGCTGATCTTTTTGAAACGATGTAGTCTGGCGTACCATTTAAGTTATCATCATAACGTATTGATTTTTGAACCCACAAAGAAAAATTTGATGAAACTTTCTTATAAGCTTCTCTGAGCACAGGGAGTATGATAAGTTCACATCTTGCAGCTTCCGATGAGAAAACATCCAATGTTCTAATGTTAAACTCAATTTCATTCAGAAATTGCTTAGATATATCTTCTTCTTTAACTTTCTGAATAAAATTAGCTTCATCATATTTAATTTGATACTCTGTTTGTACTTGAGAAATAGTTTTAAAATCACTAAAAGACATTTCAGGTTCTCCGTAGTCGCCCAAGATAAATCAAACTTTAATGGGCACAATACACCCATAAAATAATCTTGTCAAGCATCAATGCTTAAATGATTTTAGGAGTCCAAGATTTCTCTTGGACTCCTACCAAAACTTACAGCTACCTTGGGTTTTCTTGACGGTTACTATATAGAAGTTGAGTAATTTGTTCAGAAACTAAGCCGATCAAAAAAATCAGCAGAGAGGTGATAAACAACAAGACACCCATATTAGTAAAGCGTCCAGCAGTTACGAAGGTGTATATGTAATAACCTAGCCCCAACAGAAAAAATCCCGAACTCAGCGAACCAAATAACTTTAAGGGCGCATACAATGTGCCTATCTTGAAAATAATCAGCAAAAACCGTACACCGTCGCGCAAGAGTTTAATATGGCTCTTGCCGATACGTGTATGTGCCACAATGGGAATATAACTGACGCTATAGCCGGCGCGGAAAAAAGCCATTGTGATCGTAGTAGGATAAGAAAATCCATTGGGTAGCAAATAGAGAAATTCTTTAAACTTATCAGCTTTAACGGCGCGAAATCCAGAAGTTAAATCCGCAATCTTATGTCCAACCATCCAACTTGATAGCCAATTATAAAAGCTATTCGCACACCAGCGGAAAAAACTGGCTTGTGAATCAGCACTGCGAGCACCGACAACCATATCATGCCCACGCGCCAACTCCGCTAACTGTTTTTCAATATCTTGGGGATCATGTTGTCCATCGGCATCCATAAATATGAATATATCGCCACTGGCAGCGCGAGCGCCACTTTTAATGGCAGCCCCATTGCCCATGCTGTAGGGATGACTGATGACTTTCGCGCCAGCTTGCGTGGCAATACTCGCCGAGTCATCGCTAGAACCATCATCAACCACAATAATTTCAGCGTCGGCGTAATATTGTTTTAAAGTCGGAATAAGCTTTTTTAAACTCTGCGCCTCATTCAGACAAGGTAAAATGATACTCAAG
>JBDLJY010000112.1:0-18138 GCA_039714115.1 Pseudomonadota bacterium
TTGTTTGGCCCCCAAGCCAATACATACTCACGGATGTAAGTATGTCCCAGAGGAGCCGTGTGAGGTCGAAAGTCTCACGCACGGTTTTGAAGACCAGTTGGATAGGGTGAATCGAAGCCCAGGAAACGAACTGAGGAAAGACGTGACCTGTTCAACTGAGTTTAACATAGCGAAAAGAATGAATGGAAAGGCTGGCATAAAGCAAAAGCGGAAACGGTTTTTAGTTGTCACAATTACCGGATGAATTGCAAAGTCAATTGGCAAGGCGAAGATATAAACGATTGGATTGATATTGGTAAGCAGCGCTATAACACGAACCAATTTTTGAAATTTATGGGTATTTATTTGGGGGAGGGTTCTAGTCTTGATTGGCGCAGTCTTGTCGCTGCAATGAAGGAGCAGGTTCCTGAAAAGTCTATTCCGGAGTGGGTAAAAGAATTGCCTGCTTACCGGTTGGAATATTTGTTGGAAGGTTTAATGGCTTCTGACAAGGAAACTTTTAGCAAACGCTTGGCTGATGATATCCAGGAAGTGATGTTTAAGCTGGGTACGGTTGCAATTGTTAAAAGTGCTTTTGGGGGTAATTATTCCGTTTATAAGGTAAGACAATCAGAAGTATTGCCTGAAATTAGTCCGAAAACACATAAAACGGTAGATTACGTTGGTATGGTCTATGATGTAACGGTGCCAAATCATATCATCTTTGTGCGTAGAAACGGCAAAGCTGTTTGGTCAGGCAATTGCTGGGAAGGCCACATCACTCTGGAATTTTCCAATACTACCCCACTACCGGCGAAAATATACGCTAATGAAGGCGTTGCCCAAGTCTTGTTTTTGGGGGCTGATGAGGTTTGTGAAATTTCCTACAAGGATCGTGGTGGGAAATATCAGGGGCAAACGGGGGTGACGTTGCCGAAAGCGTAGTATCGCTTACTACGAACCTTAGAGAATGGATCGCGCCGGTTCGTAGTAGGCGATTTATCGCCTGCGAATTTGACAAGACTCTAAGTCCGGCGATAAGTCTTCATGGCCCATTTGTTTTATGGTTTCGCAGAGTGTTTGCATTTTTTTGTCTATGAGATCAATGTCGTCAAGCATATTATTGATGGCATATTGCATGGGATCTATATCCGGCATGTCGTGGGGCATGCCATAAGCATCAAAAATCTTTTGTTCAAGTTCTTGTTTATGAAGCTTTTCATAGTCAGCATGGACTTGTACGATTCGTCCAGGGATGCCTACGACTGTCGCGCCGTCTGGCACTGGTTTAATCACTACCGCATTTGAGCCAATACGCACGCCGTTGCCAATGGTAATGGGACCAAGTACTTTAGCCCCGGCACCGACAACGACATCATTGCCCAAGGTAGGATGGCGTTTGCCTTTTTGCCAACTGGTGCCGCCGAGAGTCACGCCATGATAGAGTGTGCAGTCATCACCAATAGTTGCAGTTTCGCCAATCACAACGCCCATGCCGTGGTCGATAAAAAAGCGCTGTCCAATGGTGGCTCCGGGGTGGATTTCTATGCCTGTCAACCAGCGCGTCAAAGTGGACAGTGTTCGGGCTAGCCATTTCCAACCGGCTTGCCATAAGCGGTGGTTAATGCGGTGCATGAGTATTGCATGTACGCCGGGGTAGTTGGTCAAGATTTCAAAAGTTGTGCGAGCTGCGGGATCGCGTTCAAATACGCAGGCAATGTCTTCTTTTATGTGTTTAAACATGAGGGTTATTCTATGTACAGGGTAGCACAAATCAATATAACAAACCTGCGGGGTTTTGGTAACCCCGCAGGTTTTTAAAAGGTGCTGAGGGTTGATCTAATGGGAATCAATATATTTTGCAAGGTTTTTTAATAATATTGCAATATAATTAGTATATAATACATTACTTATACAAATTCCAATTTGTGGCGAATTTGTGTATGATGGCACCTGATATTTTTCCGTAGGAGAACTAAAAATGGCACACGTTGTTATATTAGGTGCAGGTACTGGTGGTATGCCCGCCGCTTATGAAATGAAGGCTGAATTGGGAAACAAACATGAAGTGACTGTTGTAAATGCCTTAGAGTATTTTCAATTTGTCCCTAGTAATCCTTGGATTGGTGTTGGTTGGCGTAAGCGCAAGGAGATTACCTTTCCCATTGAGCCTGCACTCAAACGCAAGAAAATTAATTTCATCGCTCAGATGGCTACCAAAATCGAGGCCGATAAGAATCGCCTAGTGTTGGCAAATGGGGAAACCGTTGATTATGATTACCTGATCATTGCCACGGGGCCTAAACTGGCTTTTGAGGAAGTGCAGGGTAGCGGGCCTCTTGATGGTTTTACCCATTCTATTTGCACCGTAGATCATGCGGAAAAGGCTTATGAAGGCTATCAGCAATTGTTGGATAATCCAGGCCCTGTGGTTATTGGGGCCGTTCAGGGCGCGAGCTGTTTTGGCCCTGCTTACGAGTATGCCATGATTGTTGAGACTGCCCTGCGTAAGGCAAAACGTCGTGATAAAGTTCCTATGACTTATATCAGCAGTGAGCCGTATATTGGTCACTTGGGATTGGGGGGAGTAGCCGATTCTAAGGGCATGTTGGAATCCGAAATGCGTAATCGCCATATTAAGTGGATTACCAATGCTAAAATCGCCAAAGTTGAAGACGGCAAGATGTTTGTCGATGAACACAACAACGACGGTCAGGTGATCAAACAGCATGAAGTCCCTTTTCATTATTCGATGATGCTGCCGGCTTTTAAGGGTGTCGATGCGGTTGCAGGCGTTGAAAATTTATGTAATCCACGCGGTTTTGTAACGGTTGATGGTTATCAGCGTAACAAAACCTATCCAAACATTTATGCGGCGGGCGTGTGTATTGCCATTCCGCCCGTTGAGGCAACGCCTGTCCCCACTGGCACTCCGAAAACGGGTTATATGATTGAGTCGATGGTAACAGCGATTGTGCATAACATTCGTGATGAGATTAATGGTAAACAGCCTGCTGAAACGGGTACGTGGAATGCGATTTGTCTGGCGGATATGGGGGATACGGGTGCTGCGTTTGTCGCTATACCGCAAATTCCGCCGCGCAATCTCACTTGGTTTAAGAAAGGCAAGTGGGTACATACGGCAAAGATTGCGTTTGAAAAGTATTTTCTGCGTAAGATGAAAAAAGGCACCTCTGAGCCGCTGTATGAGAAATATATTCTCAAAGCGATGGGAATTGAGCGGCTGAAATAATCCTGATCAGTTCGTAGTAGGGGATAAATCCCCTACTAATCCGATTTTTTGAAAAAATCGGATTTTTTTTGACAAAATCCAGAGTTAAAATCCGATTTTTTGAAAAAATCGGATTTTTTTTTGACAAAATCCAGAGTTAAAATCCGATTTTTTGAAAAAATCGGATTTTTTTTGACACAATCCAGAGTTAAAAATCCGATTTTTTGAAAAAATCGGATTTTTTTTGACACAATCCAGAGTTAAAAATCCGATTTTTGACATGCGAAGGAATTTGTTGATCTCATAAAGCAGGAGATAGAAAAATGATTAATTTAAAACAGATGGAATTAAGCCAACAGCTGTTTGACAAGCTCAAGACGCAGTATCCTGAAATCGACTTAGTCTCCATTGGGGAAAGTCCTATCTATCAGGATAGCATCTGGGTAAATATCATTATGCCTGAGGATGAGGATAGGGATATATCAATGAGTGAATTAGCCGCAGAGATATCTACAGATATTCTTACTGATTATGGCTATGACATTATGATAAGTCCAGCGACGAGAGTTTAAAGTCTAAAAAATCAATGCCATTAAGTTAAGGAACTTAATGGCATTGAGGCGATAAATCGCCTACTACGAACCTTTCAACTTCTGCTCAACAGAAACGAACACATAAGCAAAGCGATTTTTGGTCAATTGCCAAGCTAACAATACTCCGATACTATTGGCAAGCATATCTCCCCATTCCGCATATCGTGCCCCGCCTAAGCCTTGCAAGATTTCCAACAGCCCACCTAGCAACAGAAATCCTATCATATAGAAAAAACGCGACTGGGGCGCGTGATAAATCTGTGCAAACCAGCCCATCAATACAAAATAAGCCAAAACATGCCCGATTTTGTCACCATAATTTATGGACGGCGTTGAGGGTGGCAATGACATCAGAGAGAGTGCAATCACGGCCAAAACGAGACTCAAACCTACGCCGAGCCACAATTTTTCAAAACGTAAAGAAGGTAAAACATTTTTCATCATTTTTTAAACTACCCAAATTAATAAGACGATTCCTAATCCTAAACGATAGACTACAAATGGCAACATGCCAATACGATCCAATAGGCTAATAAAGGCATGGATACACAAATAAGCACTGATCGCGGAAAAGGCAACAGCAAGCGATAAAGCTGTCCAGTCAACCGACGTACCTATTAATGATAAGCTTTCATTGGCACCCGCGAGGATAATAATTGGAATTGACAGCAAAAATGAAAATCGCGCTGCTGCTTTGCGGTTGATGCCTAACAGCAGGGCTGCGGTAATGGTAATGCCTGAGCGTGATGTGCCCGGAATCAGTGCCAGCGCTTGAGCCAGTCCTATTAATAAAATGTCTTTCCACGTTAAACTGTACTCATCGCGTTCCCGTTTTCCAATCACGTCCGCCCATCCCAGTAGCAAGCCAAAGACAATCGTTGCGGTAGCAAGAATGAGGGGTGATCTGAGGTACTCATCAAAATCCAAGCCGGCAATTGCTAAGCCTAGCAACGCAGCCGGAATGGTTCCGATTCCAACGCCCCAGACTAAACGACTTTCTGGCGTTAATTGCCTAGTTTTTATAGACTGAATCCAGCTTTCTAACAAGGGCTTCAAGTCGGCACGAAAATACATTAACACCGCGAGGAGTGATCCAACATGCACGGCGACATCAAAAGCGACTCCTTGATCTTCCCATCCCGTTAAGTGGGGTAACAAAATCAGGTGTGCTGAACTTGATATAGGTAAAAACTCGGTCAGTCCTTGTGTAACTGCGAGGACGATAATTTGCCAGATGTCCATTATTAAGTGATGGTTCCTAGTGAAAAGTTATGATAAGAAATAAAGGATAATTGCCGGATCTGAAACGTTACGGACGGGGTTGCAAACCATATCCATTAAGTTAAGGATAACTGATTGATTTTTAAATCAAAACAATCTGTGCAGGACGGGTTGTTTTCGTTGTTTCGGGAAATCCGCTCCGCTCCATTCCCGAAACAACTGAATCCCTTATGGTATAAAGCTGCTTAACTTAATGGATATGGTTGCAAACCCCGTCCTGCATAGATTTTTTAATTAATGGCATTCTGATGAGAAAGGAAATAAATTATTTTTCCACAATCCACCGTCCAAAACGTCCTTCTTGCAAAGGCACATTTTCTAAAACGGTAAAACCCATACGCTGCAACATCCAAGCAACATCGTCACGGCTGTAACGATTATGTTCCATGAAATGAGTAAAAATATTGTTTAATGTCTCATGGCTAGTGTTGCTGTCAAAAATATCCTCCGTGGCTTCAGAGGCGATATATCCTTCTAAGGGCGCACGTACCCAATCCACGATCAAACACCGTCCGCCCGGTTTAAGGCAACGGTGGATAGATTGTAACAGTCGTATGGGTTGTATCATTTCATGAATGATGAAAATCGCGGTAATGGCATCAAGGCTGTTATCGGCTATGGGCAGATTGGGTTCATGTAAATCATGCTCAATCACTTCATAGCGGATTTTATTAAGCTCCGACAACATCCACGGGGCACATTCTACACCAATTAAGTGTGCTTGTGGGTAACGAATCAGTAATTTTTGCAATAACATGCCGGGGCCGCTGCCAAAATCAGCTATTTGTGGCGGCTCGCTCAATACGGGGCTTATCCAGTCTGCCCAGACTGCCCAAAATGTGTCATCAAAGCGCTTGGCTGCCGTGTCTTTCATCAGTTGCATGAATTTTTGACCATCGACGTGGTGTTGGGCTAGTGTGGTGAGGGTGTTTTGCATAATTAATTTAATTTTTCACCGATTAAATAAAATACCCGAAAAATGGTGGATTAAGCTCACGCCCTTCAAAGCCTCGCCCGCTCATCTCGGGCAAACCCAAGCAAGGACATATCCAAATTGCGACTCAGTGCCATCACTTTGAAAAATTCTCCCATTTCACTCGGTAAAATCAGAGACTTAGCCTGCTGTGTCTGTTGCAAATAATTTTTGTGGTCATTAGGATCAAGGGCTGATAACAATTCAGGCAAACCACAAGCGAGCAAAAAATGAGCCTGATTAGTGTAGCCTGACACTTGCAGCTCCGCTGCGTGGGCGGCTTCTGCCACCACCGTAAAATTGATGTGAGCAGTAATATCTTGTAATCCTACTAAAATCAATGGATCACCATGAGCATGGTGTCGATAATGACACATCAATGTGCCTTGATCACGTTGGTGATGATAATACTCGCGGCTCGGAAAACCATAGTCTATCAATAACAGCATACCGCTTGCCAATATCTCCGCCACGGACTGTATCCAAGCGGGCAAGGCTAAGTTCATTTCTGACACATAACCGACAGGTAAAGTCGGGCGCAAGGTTTCCACCGCTGCCCGTAATGAGTCATCACGAGTCGGCAAGGTTTGCCATGCAAATGCTGTCTCGCTTAAACCTACATAAAATTCTGATACCCCTTGCTCATCTAAGCGAAAACGCCGCACCGGCATGGCATCTAGCACTTCATTGGCTAAGATGACACCGTGTAGCGGTTGACTGGGCAAATTTTCTAGCCACTGTACCCGCTCTAATAGTTGAGGTGCTTGGGCTTGCAAAGTTTCCCGTTGCCGCTGTTGCAAGTCGGCACTGATTTCTAAAATCAAATATTGCTTGGGTAAACAATCTAAGCGCTCCAATTCTTTCAATATCTCGGCTGCCATGATCCCAGAACCTGCGCCAAATTCTAAAATCACGCCATTATCAAGGGCGGCTAATACCTGTTGACATTGCCTGGCAAGGAGTTGCGAAAATAACGGCGAAATTTCGGGTGACGTGATAAAATCACCGTCAGCACCTAATTTGCGAACACCGGCACTATAATACCCTAAACCGGGAGCGTATAGTGCCTGTTCCATAAACTCAACAAAAGGAATAGCACCCCCTGCCTCATTAATTGTTTGTACAATCGCCGTCGTCAATCGTTGGCTGTGGGCGGCTGCTTCGGGGTGGGGTGCTGGTAATGGTGATGTATGCATGCAGTTTATAGTAATCCCTCGTTAGAACACGAAATCAAAAAGCCGGATAATGGTTTAAATCATAAGGTGGCATTTATTACTGGCGGAGTCAAGCGAGTTGGTGCTGCCATCGCACGTCAGTTACATGCAGCGGGCATGAATCTGGTGTTGCACTATCACCGCTCAGAAACCGCAGCACATGCTTTGCAAGCAGAATTGAACAATCAACGTTCAGAATCTGTGCTGTTGTTGCAAGCGGATTTAGGTCATACGGGCAAGCTGCTCAGTATGGTACGGCAAATTATAGATCATTATGGACGCTTAGATGTTTTAATCAATAACGCTTCTAGTTTTTATCCGACACCGATAGGCAAAGTGGGGGAAAAAGAGTGGGAAGATTTATTGGGCACTAATCTCAAAGCACCCTTTTTTCTGTCACAGGCGGCGGCGCCCCATTTAAGCGAGAATCAGGGTTGCATTATTAATTTAGTAGACATCCATGCGGAGCGCCCTCTGAAAAAACATTTAGTTTATAGCACGGCGAAGGCGGGCTTAGTGATGTTAACTAAAGCATTGGCTAGAGAATTGGGGTCAAAAGTGCGAGTGAATGCTATCGCGCCCGGAGCCATTTTATGGCCGAATAATGATATGGATGATGTTAGCAAACAGCGAATCATCTCTAGCATTGCTCTCAAGCGTCATGGCGATCCGTCGGATATTGCACAAACGGTTTTGTTTTTGGTGCGTGATGCGGGGTATATTACGGGACAAGTGATTAGTGTTGATGGGGGGCGTACTTTGAATCAGTAGCGAGTGATAAGTGCAAGGTACGCCTTGCACTCATGACCGTCATCCACATTGCACCACTAATTTAGGAGTACAATTAAGTAAGTTAGATTATTGTTCTCGTTCCCACGCTTCGCGCTCATCGTTATACACAAGTCTCCTACCTTCAATCGCATTGGAATCATACGTCCAATCAACACATAACTTTTGTTGAATAGTCGCCCAAAGCTCAGGTTGCAGCGGCTTTTGAGCCTCAATCTGAGACAGTAACTCGTCAATCTGATTGAGTTGTTCTTTTAATTTTAAGTTAAGCTTTTTTGAAGCGTTTTAAAGGAGTCCAAGATTTATCTTGGACTGGAGAGATAATAAGTGATTCGCCAAATATTTTTATGAGTGGATTTTTCCACCGTCTCAAACCCGTTGATTTTAAATTATTGTCAACATTTGGGCCGATTGATGGGGCCAATATTGTAGATTGGCCCATTTCTTATGATGAGCTTGAACCTTACTATGATAAGGTTGAACACGAAGTCGGCGTATCAGGCCGGATCGTAGCTCATCCACACGCCGAACCACGGCGCAGCCCTGATTTTCCTTATCCACCAATAACAGAACATCCCATTAGCAAATATATAGATCAAGCTTGTGACAAAATGGGATTACATGCCATTCCCACCCCCCGCGCTATTCTCCCTTATCCGTCTTTGGGCAGAAAGGGTTGTAGTTATAACGGTTATTGTGGGAGTTATGGTTGTTCTACTGGGGCAAAAGGCAGTTCTAGGGCCGCTCTGTTGACACAGGCAGTCGCCACAGGACGCTGCCAAGTGCGCCCAAATGCTATGGTCAGTCGCCTAGTCAATGATCACAGCGGAAAAGTCGTGGCTGTAGAATATTACGACAAAGCGGGACAACAAAAACGTGTTGATGCTCAAATCTATGTCGTTGCCTGTCAGGCGATAGAGTCTGCCCGCTTATTATTGCTTTCTACCGGTCCCCGTCACCAGAACGGCTTAGCAAACGGGAGTGGGCTTGTTGGACAAAATTTACTCTTTGCTGGGGGCGGTGCTGGCTCAGGGCGGCTTCCTTATGCCAAGTTTAGCCAAGAAAAAGTTGAAGAACTACGCAATTTCGGTCCATTCATTAACAGGGCATTACAGGATTGGTATGTTATTGATGATCCGGCATTTGGTCCACGCCAGAAAGGGGATTACCGGTTGCCCGTATTCGCGTTGGGTTTCATGTGCGTAACCTACAAATCGGTTGGTATCTCGCCGCACGGGGGGCAGAGGATGTGATTTCATTTGCGGCAGGTGCGCCGCCGACTAATTTGCTAGCGGGCACTTGCCGTTTTGGTGATGATCCTAAAACGTCGGTGTTGAATGCCGATTGCCGGGCGCATGAGGTGGAAAATTTATATGTGACTGATGGGAGTTTTATGCCAACTGGCGGGAGCGTGCCCTATACTTGGACGATTTATGGGTAGCAGATCGTATCGTGGAACAACTTGGTAATTGAATTTTGACTTACAGCAGTAATCGACAACCAAACCCAAAAACTCACCGATCACGTTTGCCAATTTTTGCCATTAAGTTAAGGGGCAACCATAAAGGATTGCCCCTACAAAAGCGGCAAATCAAATCATTGATAATTTAAACGACGTTGAAATACCAATTTTGACCAAAATGTATTACACTAATCAACCTATTTTCCCATTACCAAAGGATATATCATGTCTTCTGCTAGAACTTATACACAAGCAACAATCAAAAAATTATTCGCATCATCAGGCAATCAATGTGCTTTTCCTGACTGTACCCAAAATCTTGTCGATAAAGAAGGTAATATGATTGGGGAAATTTGTCATATTGAAGCGGCTGAACAAGGCGGGCTAAGGTACAGCCCTGCACAAACGGATAAGGAAAGGGCACATTATAATAATTTGATCCTGCTATGTGGAAATCATCATACAGTGATTGATAATCCAGACAATATTGAAAAATATACTGCTGATGTCTAAAAGGAAATGAAGGATAACCATGAAAACAACTATATGTATCAACCTTATAAGGTGCCTCCAACAGTCATTGAAAAAATTATGAATACGACTCAACAGAATACAGAATATAATTATAGTCAAAATGTGACAACGACGAATCCAAATTGGGGTAATGGTACTCAACTGCTTAATATTGCGAGAAAAGTAAAAACTGATAACATTATTGGTACTCAAAACATTCATAATAATTATCCATCTTCTGATACATCACAACTAGATCAAAACAGTCAAGATCGGGATATTATTGACGAAATATTTCAACATATTTTGGAAAATGTGCCTTCAAAAGGGACTACTCTTGAACAGATAAGGGATTCTAAACCCTTTACTAAACTAAAAATTAAAGTACCTTTAAACTTTCCAAAACAGCAGATGAAGACATTTCAAGAAATGTTGCACCAAACTTGGGATAAGAAAAGTTTGGTAGAACATTATTTTGCAGAATTGTCTGCAATAGATCAAACCAAGGTGTTCGATTTGCAAGGGCATATCCAGTCTGAGTTTCGTCGTCTCAGGGGCTCTGATGATCATCAGATAAAAATTGGTGACTTGCAGGTGATAGAACAATTAAGTCAACAATATATAACCGATAGCAAAAGACAAAATGATCCAGTCTATCAGGCGAATGCCAAAGCGATAGTCTTATATTTTTTTGAATTTTGTACAATCGGACAAAAAACAGATAAAGAAGAAGGTGAAACTTTTGATTTATTTGGCTAACAATTATGCTCATACCAACATCTTACGAAAACTTACAAAAAAATACGCTCATAATCGGTGCTGATATTATCCGTTTGCTCAAACAAAAAGATTACAATATAGAAGCACTATTTAATGAGCTTAAAAAGCTCAAGTCAACTCATCTAAATCAATTCTATAATACACTTCTGTTTTTGTGGTTAGCAGACATTATCGAACTGAATGAACACACAATCATACTAAAGCAAAAATAAAAATGTTTCTCAAAAAATTATCTAGCGAACCGCCCAGACTCTTTCAACCAGTCGAATTTAAAAATGGTATCAATTTTATCTTTGGCAAAAAGCACACCGCCAAAGATACGAAAGAGTCTTTGAATGGCATTGGTAAATCGACTTTGCTCGATTTAATAGACTTTTGCTTGCTTTCTGACTTTAGCAAAAAAAATACTAGACTTTATAAAGAAAAAAAAAGGCTAACCAATCATAAAATCGTCTTAGAATTTGAAATTCAAGGTATTCATTACCTCATTAAAAGGACGGTTGATAAGCCTAGAGATATAGAGTTTGGATTATTCGGGCAAACACCTAAAGTCATAAAAATTGACGATTTAAAGGAAAAACTGTTCGGCTTGATATTCGACAATCCCGATTATAGCGGAAAGTTAAACTCATCATGGTATCGAAAACTGATGCTGTTTTTCTTGAAAATTCATAAGCGTCAAAGAGGGCAATTTTTAGATCCTATTAAATATATCAGTTCAGAAGCCGGTAAAGAAATCGAACTTAACCAATACCATTTTTTCTTGTTGGGTATTGATAATACCTTATTGTATAGAAACTATGACGCACAACAAGGCGTTAATGAAAGAAACACGGCTATCAGAGAAGTTAAAAGATTAGTTGAAAACAATTATCAAATAGACATTAAAAATGTTGAAAGTGAAATTAATAAGTTGGAGCGTCGTATCAACAAAATTAAAAAGATAATTGAATCTTTTCAACTAGCGGAACAGTATGACGACGTGGAAGCACAAGCTAATTTACTAACCCGTCAAATAAAAGAACTGTCTGCTCAAAATTTTTGGGATAACAAAAAAATAGAGGCTTACCAAGAAAGTTTTGAATTGAAAGATATTCTTGATACCAGAAAAATAACTCAAATCAAAAAATTGTATAGTGAAACTCACTTATTACTGGGCGAAAATATTGGTAAGTCTTTAGCGGAGGCAGTACAATTTCGCAAACAATTAGCCTCATCTCGTGAAGAATTTCTCTCATATGAAATAAACGCTCTTCAAACAGAGATTAAAAAGAGAAGAGAGAAAATAAAAAAATGGGATGAAGAACGCGCTCAATTATTTCTTTTTTTAGATTCTAAAGAAGCCCTAAAAGATTTGACAGGGGCTTTCTATAATTTAGCTGAGACAAAAACTAAACTCTCTGAATTAGAAAGTAAAGTTAAAACGTATCACGATCTACTGATAGAAAAAGCGGATTGGGAACTGAAGGATAAAAAAATCAACAGAGAAATTTTAGAATACGTTGAAATCATTAAACCTCAAATATCCATATTTTATGAGATTCTGTCTTCAGTCTATAATGACATTTATCCCAAAAACCAAGACAACTTATCTTTTAGTGTCTCGCCAAAACCCCGAACTAATGCCAAACTATCTATCAATATCAATTTTGATGATGGAGAATCAAAAGGTCAAAATAGAGGTAGAACACTGGTTTATGATCTTGCTGTTTTATTACACACGATCAAAAACAATATCAATTGCCCAAGGTTTTTGATTCATGATGGGCTATTTGATGGCATGGATAAAGCGCATTTTATTGAATTATATAATTTTATTGAAAACACCTTATTACAAGGCATCAAATTTCAATATATCATCACCCTAAATGAAGAAGGCACTTTAAACCAAAACTTTGGTGATTTTGAAAAGATCAATACTGATCAAATTGAAAAAGAAGCGATTACCGTTTTAACGCCGGTTAATAAGTTTTGGTATTATAGAGGGGTATAAGCCCTGCACGATATGCCATTGTTTTGAAGTATCCCTGTTAATATATAATCCCTGTAGTTAAAATAGGATAACCATGCCTGACATAATCGACAACCAAACCCAAAAACTCACCGATCACGTTTGCCAAATTTTGACTGAATGTGAAATTTGCCGTTGGCTATTTTTTTGTCAATGGCTTGCAAGAACTCAAACAATAATTTTCTCACCTCAATAAAATCCAATTGCTGATAGGCAATCAAACCAATCAACAAACGATTGATGCCTTGATGCAACAAGAACAACAGCCTGAACGGGTGAAAAAGATCATTGGTAAACGCCAAACTCCTAGAGAAAAACAACGTATCGTCACCGAAACTCAAGCTAAAATCCGAGCCGCTTTAGCAGTTCCGCCCTTGACGGATAGTAGCGAAAATCTGTTTGAACTAATTCAGCAATGGCTCAATACCGGTAAATTAGAAGTCCGTGTTTATACTAATATTTATTTCTGATGTCGTCGGATTGGGTAAAACCTTTATTGGCATTGGCTTATTAAAACATTTGCAGCGCACTGGCTTCAAACATCAAGTGATTATTTGTCCCAATGCTTTAGAAAAAGATTGGCGAGATAATGCTAGCGAATATGAAGTCTTTGCTGAAATTATTCCACGCCTTCCTTGAATTTAGATACTTATGATAATTTAAAAAAGTATTTTCAAGCAGTGGATAAACTGGAACAAAAAGCCAGAGAGGTTGAAATAGCGGAAAAACTGATTGCCTTAACAAAGCACGGCATAAAATCGAACAATTATTACAACAAGTGCTCATTCGCCGCCGCCGTAATCATATTAATAAATATTATCCCGATGAAACGGCAAACCAATTAAGTTTCCGACGCGCCAATTGCAGCGACTAGATTATAACATTGATGACACCTACAACAATCTTTATGACGACATTCGCCATCATATTGCCAAGCTTCATTATGCTCGTTACAGCATCGGGCTTTACGTCAAGGAGGCATTAAGAGGCGAAAAAAAATGGGCTAATTTAGCGCGTGCAGGGCATTATGCGCGTATTATTGCTCAAACGATTTGAATCTTCTGTCGTCGCATTTCGCAATACTGTGGCTAAAATGTTGAAAATGCACGACTTATTTTTCAAAATGTTGCAACAAGGTTATATTGTTGCGGATGCCAAATTATTGGAACGGTGATAGCTTGCGGACGTTATTTGATGGTAAACCGGTGTTACCGCTTAAGATTGAAAAACAGCAATATGAATTACTAAATTATAATAAAAAAGAAGACCATACAACAACTTTATTGCAATATTTAGATGACTTATATGTTGCCAACGGAGCCGAAAAATCCCAATTGCGCCAACAAATTAAAGCGCAATTAACCGCAATGGTTGAAGCGCATTGGGCAAACAAAGAAGAAACTCTCAATAAAAACTTGCAAAATATAGATAAGCGGCGCGTTAAGGGCCAAATTTCCTCTCAAAAACTGGCAAAAGATTATGAAACCTGCTTACACTTATTAGCAGATATTACAGAACAACGCACTCGATTAAATAAATCCCGTCAAGCAGGCGAAGAGTTAGATTTACCATTTACGCCGCTGCATTTGAAAATTTATTTATAGAAATCATATTTTTTGAAAAAATCGGATTTCTTTGAAAGTTGAAAATGTTAAAAGACTTTTGTTGAGCTACTTACTTATTTTTATAAGCGTGGCTTAGAATTATTAAAAACCGGTGGACATCTATGTTTTATCGCACCTAATAAATTTATGCGAGCCGGCTATGATAAACTGATTACTAAAGATGCTAAGAGTGCTGAATTGATTAAGCCTTGGTTGCGGGGGCGGGATATTCGTAAGTGGCAGGCGAAATGGGCAAATTTATACATTATTTTCACTAGGCGTGGTACCGACATTGAAAAATATCCAGCCATTAAACAGCATCTTGAGCAATTTCGTGAAGACTTAGAGCCAAAAATTTCTTCTAAACAAAAGAAAGGGCGTAAGCCGGGTTCATACAAGTGGTTTGAAATTCAGGATAATATTGCTTATTACGCTGAATTTGAGCGGGCAAAAATTATTTATCCTGATATTGCACAGCACCCTAAATTTGCTTGAAAAACAAACTTTTTTAGGTAATACAGCTTATATCATACCAACTAATGAACTTTGGTTGCTTGGGTTATTAAATTCATCGCTAATTTGGTGGTTTTACCTCAATATAAGTTCTACCATACGTGGTGCTTTTGTACGATTTTTTACTCAATACATGGAAAAAGTTCCTATTTTTCCAGCCACCGACACCCAAAAAGCCCCAATCATAGAGCGCGTCAAAACCATCCTCGCCGCTCCGACTGCACCTGATGGCTCAATGCCATTAAGTTAAGCAACTTTATAACATAAGGGATTTAGTTGTGTGGAGCGGAGCGGAGCGGAGCGGATTTCCCGAAACCTTCGACTATGTTTCGGGCAACTCGTAGGGGCAATCCCTTGTGGTTGCCCTCGCTTGCGAGGTTCAATCCGCTCCGCTCCATTCCATAAACAACTGATAAAAATCAATTAGTTGCGGTTTATCATACTGGCATTGACCTGATGGCTTGGAAGCTTAAATTGATGAACTGGTTTTTGAGCTTTATCAATTGACGGATGGGGAAAGGGAATTGGTGAGTAATGTTTTACCGTGAAACCTACTTTATCAGTGTCCTAATAATTTTTTTAGTTTAGCCACAAAATTTAACGACAGGATTATCTCATGCCAACGATAGCATTTACCCCATATAGCGGCACAGTTAAAACTCAGGAACGCTATAACTTTAAACCTCATTTTAATGAGATACTTGAACCAATTGGTTCCGGTGCGGCTGAGTTTTTTCTCGCTGCCAGTCTCTATTATGCACACAAAGTCAGTTTTGAAGCCGCAGCGGCTTTAGCAGAACTGTCTTTTGATGAGTTTCATTACCGCCTGAAAGAACATTTCAAGATTGGTTATATCTTTGATGATGAAAGCATACTGGAAGATATAGAAACCATTAAAAAACTGGTTGGTAAATAATTATGAAAGTAAGATTGAGGCACTTGATTTGTTGCCTCAATGCTTTGATAAAGTTATGATTCCACCAGCGATTCTCAATGAATTAGGTGATTTGTTACCACCTAAATATATTGAACCTACCTCAATTTCCACGTCAACATTTTGTTCGGGGTGCATTAGATATGAGACGCAGTTTACATGTCGGTGAACTTGAAGCAATGGTTTTGGCGCAAGAAACGAAAGCAGATTATGTCATCTTGGATGACAAGTTGGCACGTCGAAAAGCGCAACTTATGGGTTTAAATGTCATTGGTACCATAGGCGTTCTGCTACTGGCTCACCAACAAAAGTTAATTTTGACAGCAACAGTTGAAGAACATTTAACCAATCTTACTCAAACGAAAAACCCATTATATACAGACAACCAACCATGCCCGACATAATTGACAACCAAACCCAAAAACTCACCGTTCCTGTGCTGGACGGGGTTTGCAACTCCACCCGCAACAATCTCGCTCAACGCAGTGATCTTTGTTGTAGTCCTAAAACGTTACTTAGGCACATACAAGGATTAGAGCTAAGCAAGGATAAATATAAATATTTACAATAACTTAATAAAAAATAGGTCGTTCGATAAGGTTTATCCTTGTTTATATCTAATCCTTGTAGTTAAATCTTGGGCGGATTCAAGTTCTCAAGAATGCTCTGCTGTGTCTTAAAAAGAGACTTTGCCACAAATACCAAAAATGGCGAAGAAAGTAGGGGCAATCCTTTATGGTTGCCCTTATCGGCTTGGCTTAATGTGGCAAGATATTGCCGCCGCTCTTCCAATCTAATAATGGCCGGCGGATAAGCTTTTTTGATGAGAATCAGATTCATCAAAATCCGTGCGCCGCGCCCATTGCCATCATCAAAAGGATGAATTCTAACCATGTTATAATGTGCAACCGCTGCCGTGAGCAGAGGGTGTTGTGTGGCCAACTGATCTTCAATCCATTGGCAAAGTCTTTCCATTTCATCAACCACTTGGAGCGGTTCAGTGTAATGATGAATAGTCCCGTCAGCTTGCAAAACGTGATTAGGTAAACACTTATATTGGCCCGGCGTTGCTGGTTTTTTTACTTTTTCTCCGGTTTCACTCACGGCATCGGTATAATTCACGCCAGATAATAGCAGAGCATTGACTTCTTTAATCAGCCCCGGACTGATAGGGCGTTCATCTCTGATGACTTGATAGAGAAAATCAATCGCCTCAGCATGGTTTCTAGCATCCAGAAAATCTTTAAAAGGTTTACCTTCAACCGTCAAACCTTCCTGTAGAAAAAATAAAGTTTCACCTCTCGTTAAGGTGCTACCTTCAATCGCATTGGAATCATACGTCCAATCAACACGTAACTTTTCTTGAATAGTCGCCCAAAGCTCTGGTTGCAGCGGCTTTTGAGCCTCAATTTTAGACTGTAACTCATCAATCTGATTGAGTTGTTCTTTTAATTTTAAGCTTTTTTGAAGCGTGTAAAATCTGTGCATGATGGAATAATGGCATTAACTTAGGAGTGTAGCTTGCACTCAGAATGGTAACACAGATAAATGTCTAGCTTGCACATCTTCTCTTTTAGCTTAGCCATGTCGCGCAACTTGCCATCACCAGCCAGTAATATGGAGTTTTTTCTTTTAGCCAGCGCCAGCGCAAAACTATCAGGGAGTGATAAGTGGGGTTCTTGCGCTTTATAACGTAGCGCCAAAGCCATACCAGATGGATCGAGATGGGCGATTTTCAACCCAAGCGCCAATAGTTCAGGCCCATTGTAATCTCTCAATTCCCGCTTATAAAGCAGATCGGGAACAACGAATTCAAAGGAAAGACGGAAAACAACTTCCAGAAAATTACCACGCTCCAAATCAATTAACACCGACGTATCAGAAGTTAATATTTCCATAACAGATTTCCTTAAGCAGGGATGCCTTCCATTTCGTTAACCAATTGGCGTATCGATATTCCTAACAATTCAGCCGCTTTCGGCTCTGAAATGACATTTTCCGCCAATGCCCGAAAACAAAGCCGCTTAAACCTATCTGACTTTTCAGGTGGACAAGGCTGCGGCCCGTGATCCAATGCCATTAAGAAAAGAACGAACGTCTTTGGGCGGTACGATATGGCATTGAGGTTGTGGTTAGACTGTTGTTTCGTGAATGGAGCTACGCACATGGATTGACGAAATAAGGGATTGGTGTGTGGATTGTTTTGAGATTGTCCGTTTTATGTGGGAGTGCGCTCCAGTTGAACTTTTGTTTTAATCCC
>JBDLJY010000113.1:0-18136 GCA_039714115.1 Pseudomonadota bacterium
TCAAATTGCTCAAATTGCCCAATTCACTTGGGATTGAGCCGGTGAGATCGTTGGAATACAGAGAGAGGCTCCTCAATTTGCTCAAATTGCCCAATTCACTTGGGATTGAGCCGATGAGATCGTTGGAATACAGAGAGAGGCTCCTCAAATTGTTCAAATTGCCCAATTCACTTGGGATTGAGCCGGTGAGATCGTTGCCAACCAGATTGAGCCCCGTCAATTTGCTCAAATTGCCCAATTCAGTTGGAATTGAGCCGGTGAGATCGTTGCCACCCAGATAGAGGCTCCTCAAATTGCTCAAATTGCCCAATTCAGTTGGAATTGAGCCGGTGAGATCGTTGCCACCCAGATCGAGCACCATCAAATTGCTCAAATTGCCCAAATCAGTTGGGATTGAGCCGGTGAGTTGGTTGCCACCCAGATAGAGGCTCCTCAAATTGCTCAAATTGTCCAATTCACTTGGGATTGAGCCGGTGAGTTGGTTGCCAGCCAGATAGAGGCTCGTCAAACTGCTCAAATTGCCTAATTCACTTGGGATTGAGCCGGTGAGTTGGTTGCCAGCTAGATTGAGATCCATCAAATTGCTCAAATTGTCCAAGTCAGTTGGGATTGAGCCGGTGAGATCGTTGGAAGACAGATAGAGCCCCCTCAAATTACTCAAATTGCCTAATTCACTTGGGATTGAGCCGGTGAGATCGTTGGAAGACAGATAGAGCCCCCTCAAATTACTCAAATTGCCTAATTCACTTGGGATTGAGCCGGTGAGTTGGTTGCCACCTAGATTGAGGTCCATCAAATTGCTCAAATTGTCTAATTCACTTGGGATTGAGCCGGTAAGTTGGTTGGCTCCCAGATAGAGCCTCGTCAAATTGCTCAAATTGCCCAAGTCAGTTGGGATTGAGCCGGTGAGTTGGTTGCCAGCCAGATAGAGGCTCGTCAAATTGCTCAAATTGCCCAAATCAGTTGGGATTGAGCCGGTGAGTTGGTTGCCACCCAGAGAGAGGCTCGTCAAATTGCTCAAATTGCCCAAATCAGTTGGGATTGAGCCGGTGAGTTGGTTGCCACCCAGATCGAGCACCATCAAATTGCTCAAATTGCCCAAATCAGTTGGGATTGAGCCGGTGAGATCGTTGGAAGACAGATAGAGATACTCCAAATTGCTCAAATTGTCTAATTCACTTGGGATTGAGCCGGTGAGTTGGTTGCCAGCCAGATAGAGCCTCGTCAAATTGCTCAAATTGCCCAATTCACTTGGGATTGAGCCGGTGAGATCGTTGGAAGACAGATAGAGATACTCCAAATTGCTCAAATTGTCCAAATCAGTTGGGATTGAGCCGGTGAGATCGTTTCCAGACAGAGAGAGAGCCGATACATGTCCACCACTACATGTCACTCCCTTCCAACTACAAGGCGTATTTGTCTCAAGCCACCCGCTGTTATCTGTCCAACTATTACCATCTGTACTATTATAGAAAGTCACAAGAGCTTCACACTCCGTCGATGGGATTTCGGTGACTTGGTTGCAATTTAGCTCACTCGCATTGACTGCGGAGGTTAAGCTAATTAGACTTAAAATTAGTTTCTTTAACATATAAATAAATCCTTGCTTAGTTACGAAATATTTGGTTCGATACGATTCGAGGAGAAAATATAAATCAAAAATCACTGTGGCATATTGGATAATCGACAAACGGTTGTTTTTATCTGATAAATGGTTAGTTAACGTCAATGCCATTATGATAAACCGGCAACCATAAAGGATTGCCCACTACAGGGATTATTGATTAGCAAGGATAAGTCAAAACATTAGTACAGGGATTAACGGAATGAAGGGATTGGCACAATAGTCCAAGTTAAGTCAAAAATCCGATAAAGTCAAAAGCTTGCCCCGAGTTAGCAAAACCGATTCTGGATTTTTTTTAATGTCAACGCTCAGTTAAATGATTATGGAGCCAATCCCCTTATTCCGTAAATCCCTGTACTTGTCTTTTGGGGTTTATCCGTTAAAGTTCCCTACGGGATACTACTCCGATATTATTATGCAAAGTGTAGTACAACGGATTAACGAAAATAACGGATAAACATAGTACGATCAATACTAAAAAAGGAAATTACCAATGACAAAAAAACGTCATAAATTTAACTCTCCTAAAATGGCAAAGAGGTTTTAACTTATCCTCCGTTAATTTCTGTACTTTTGTTGTAAGCGCAACTCGTCCAAAATGAATTTTGGACTCCAAGACTCAATTAACGCGGCTGCCGTCGCTCCGCAATTCGCTCATCCGCCGTATTACGGACAATGACTTCATACAAAATCGCCTCGGCGTTGCCCTGCTTGCGTAATATCCGCCCTAAACGTTGTACATATTCTCGATCACTGGCACTGCCACCCAAAATCACCGCGACTTTCGCCTTTGGCACATCAATCCCTTCATTTAATACCTTAGTCGTGACAATCACTCGATAGGTGCCAGCGCGAAAATTTTCTAAAATGGCCTTACGTTCAGCCGCCTTAGTTTGATGCGTGATGACGGGGATGAGGTGTTGTCGGGAAATGCGATAGGCAAAACGGTTGTGCGCGGTGAAAATCAGCATAGCTTGGTAGCGATGTGTACACAATAATTTATCAAGTATGTCAAGTTTACCTTGGGCTTGATAAATAATTTCTTTCCATTTTAATTCCGCGACTTTAGCGCGACGCGCCTCGGCTTCAAAGGCACTGCGGCGAGTAAATTCCTGCCACCATGTGGGGCCATGACTTTCTCGCAAACGGTTGTCGCGTATATAGCCAATATAACTAGAGTATGCAGCATCATAAGTCTTTTTTTCAGATTCATATAAATCGACTCGGATACGTTGAGTACGATACTCCGCTAACTGTTCTCCGGTCAGATCGTCAATCTGTTTACGATAAATCACTGGTCCGACTAATTCATTTAATAGTGCCACCGGATCAAAAGGATTCACGGCTTTAAACAATTGTAATTGTCCTGTGGACTTTGATTGGCTGGCACGAGGAGGACGAAAATTGTCTTGGTGAGGATAGGTAGCGGTTAAACCAAGGCGATAGGGGGCGGCACACATTAGCGCGATTTCGTGCCATGAGGGGGCCGGTAAATGATGAATTTCGTCAAAAATCAGTAATTTAAATAAATTGCCTAATGTTTCCGCGTGTGACCATGCACTGGGATAGGTTGTTACGGTGATGGGGAGAGCCTCTTTTTCTAAACCGTACCATGCACCAATACGAGTCCCGAAAGCATTTTCCAGTCGGGCATACCATTGATGAAGCAAGTCTATTGTTGGCACAACGACAAGTGTGCTCATTTGCGTTTGCACGATGGCGTGTAATGCTAAAACCGTTTTACCAGCCCCTGTCGGCAAAACAACGCTGCCCCAACGATTCGCTGCTATCCAAGCGTTAAGGGCTTCAATTTGGTAGTGATGGGGCTCCCAATTTTCTTGGAGACGGAGAGATAATTTTTGCCAACGCGGGATGTTGTTGCGAATCTTTTGCTCATAAAGCCAAGGACGCACTAGCCGATAGTCAACGGCACGGCAGCGCCATTTGCCCTGAAGCCAGCGAAACGGTGTCGGTGCTTTGACATTGTGCGCTACGTTGTCGATAACGATTGTTCCCCCATCAAAACGGGCGCGGGGTATTTCTTCTATCTTGCCCTCAAAGGCTTCCCTCATCGCATTTCTCCTGACTTAACGCTAAGCTAAAAAAATCCATAAATATTTCTTAGTGCAAAGTACGCCTTGCACTCCTATTCTATTTTATAAGAGCCGTCGAAAGGAGTGCAAGGCATACCTTGCACGTCTTTGAATTTCAGTTGTCCCCTTGAAGAATGCTTGCTATGCTAATATTTTCAGAGAATTTTTGAATGAGTTTTTAACCGCTGGTTGAGCCGCTGCCAAAATCATTATCGGTATGCTTGACAGGCAATGGACATTATGGAGTAACAACTCAATATGAAAGGCGATTTGTGGATAGCCGTTGGGAATGACAATTGGGATGCACATCCTGATCAATTTTTAAGTGCGGCTTTAGTGACGGCAAAAATTTCTGATTGGAAATCGGCACTGACAGAAAATTTTAAGGATCAAAGCATTGAGCAACGCATGAAACAACCCTTGCAAAATTTGCCAATAAGGAGTGTCAGCAATGAATATCATGTCATAGATGCGCTAAACTATTTTAAAGCGCAATCAGTGCGAGGACTTTGGACGCTTGATAAAATGGTCAAGAGCAACTCGCAACTTGCCCGCCTAAAAAATGAATTGTGTGCCAATTTAGGCTGGTTAGCAACACATCCCCAGTTGATAACGATAGGCACTTATGGCAAAGCTGAGTGGCTTATAAATAATTTACCCCATGCCCAAGAGGGATTAGGACGCGCTTATGGTTTGTTGGCAGCACTGATATTGCCTTTTTTGGCAAATCAAGATTGCTTATTGGTTGTGCTAGACTCAGATGATGGACAGCTCGTTTTAGACTACATTCACCAAAGCTTAGGCGTTTGGCAACGTAGTAAAATGGCACAACATGACTGCGGTAAGTTTATAGATTTGCAGCAAAATTATTTTGAAGATACCCCCTTGGATAAGTCTGCGCTGTATAGTATTGCAGAAATGGGTGCAGCCTTAGTGAGTTTAAGCCAAAATCATGAAGGCGAGATACGTTTACATCATCCTAACCAGACTTGGAACAATGTAAAATTTTTCAAGTTTGAGGAGTTGCTGCCATGAGATGGAAAATTAATCGTTCTGTATACACTCCGCTGACTATTTTACCTTATCCACAGCGCCATTATCCGGCTATTTTGCAACTTGAGCCATTGTTTACTACAACAAAAGAGCAATCAGCTTTAGGAGCATTGTTAGGCGATAGTCACTTTGATCTGCGTTGTACTGAGTCATGGGAAGAAGCGTCGCTGTGTCCTTGGAGATCGTTTTTGGGCGATCCTAATCCTACTGAGCTTAAAAATGCCTATTGTGTTGAGGCTGCCATCGCGTTACGTGTAATTGATGTGAGTGAATTCAGAGAAGTTGAGCCGCTGTCGCCGGGCAAAATTTATCATCAACTCACAAAAACGAATTTTCCAGAAAATTTACAAGAGGCGTTTGCTTTTGCTCTGTTTGATTTGAAAGCACCTTTATTAGATAAGCTGCCGGTACTTGAAGATTGGAAAAACGATGTACGCCGTGTTATCCATGAGCGTGAAAATTTGGCGCGTTTGTGCAATCCTGATTCCGTTTTACTAAGTCACGGCTATCAATTACTTGAGTTGATAAGTCAGCAACGCCAAAGTCCGCCTGTGCCTGAGGAATGGCTCAAGGCTTGGGATAATTTTAAGCAACAGGCGACAATTGATCTCCCCTTGATTTTTGCTATCGTGTATTGGCGTGATGCGGTTGAGCGTTTGACAGATATGGGTGCTGAGATGCTATTAGAAAAACAACAGCGGGCGGTAGACGAATTGTTAGCTTTATTGCCTCATTTGTCGCTATAAACGGCGATAAATCGCCTACTACGAGCCAAGAATTCTAGTTCGTAGTAGGCGATTTATCGCCTATTTCGCTAAGAATTCGAGCAAGGCTTTTTGTGAATGCAGACGATTTTCAGCTTGATCCCAGACGACACTTTGCAGCCCATCAATCACATCGGCACTGACTTCTTCGCCGCGATGGGCGGGCAAACAGTGCATAAATAAAGCATCAGGTTTTGCCAAAGACATCAACCGATTGTTGACTTGATAGGGTGCGAATATTTGGGCACGCTTGGCGTGTTCCTTTTCTTGTCCCATGCTTGCCCAGACATCTGTAGTCACTAAATCAGCATTCGTGACGGCTTGCACCGGATCAGTGCCCAGGCTCACCTTGAATTGGGCGACTAAATCAGCATTGGGTTGATAGCCAATGGGGGATGCAATCGCTAATTCAAAGCCAAACTGATGAGCCGCTTGTATGTAGGAATGGCACATATTGTTACCATCCCCTATCCAAGCCACTTTTTTGCCTTGGATACTACCTCGGTGTTCAATATAAGTTTGTATATCAGCCAGTAATTGACAGGGATGACACATGTCTGTCAGGGCGTTGATGACCGGCACTTTAGAATATTTTGCAAAAAGTTCAATTTTTTCATGGGCATAAGTGCGTACCATGATAATATCGACCATATTTGATAATACCCGCGCCGTGTCTTCAATCGGCTCGCCGCGCCCTAACTGCGTATCACGCGGAGACAGAAAAATTGCGCTACCACCACACTGAATCATAGCCGTTTCAAAGGAGACACGGGTACGGGTGGAGGATTTTTCAAAGATCATCGCCAATACTTTGTTTTTTAAGGGTTCATAACGTTTTCCCGCGTATTGCATGGCTTTGAGTTCGATGGCACGCGCAATCAGCGTTTTGAGTTCATCTTTAGATAAATTTGTTAATGTGAGAAAGTGACGGGGCGCCATAAGCGTCTCCTTCAGAGTCAAGCTAGAATTAAATGGCTAAGGGTGGTAATGATGTCATCGGCTTGTGCATCGCTTAAAATCAGGGGCGGTAGTAAGCGGATGACGCGCTCGGCGGTGACATTGATTAATAGGCGTTTTTCGAGCGCCTTGCTCACTAATTGGCTACAGGGCTTGTCAAGTTCAATGCCAATCATCATGCCTTTGACACGAATATCACGCACGCTGGCTACGCTCTCTAAAGCACTTGTCAATCCTTGATGAAAACGTTGACCTAATTCTTGTGTACGTTGCAACAAGTTATTTTGTTCAATGGTTTCAATCACTGCCAGTGCAGCCCGACAAACGAGGGGGTTGCCGCCAAAAGTAGAGCCGTGAGTGCCCGGCTGCAAAATTTTAGCCACTTTGCCACGCGCTAAACAGGCACCTATTGGCACTCCGTTGCCTAAACTTTTGGCAAGGGTTAAGACATCGGGGAGAATGCCGGCGTGTTGGTAGGCAAACCATTGTCCCGTGCGCCCCATGCCGGTTTGAATTTCGTCAAGCATTAATAATAGGTTATGACGATCACACAAAGCCCGTAGCTTTGCTAAGTAATCGGCATCAGGGATGACAATACCGCCTTCGCCGGTGACGGGTTCGACAAGGACTGCGACGACTTCTGGATGTTGTTTGGCAACTTCAGCGATTGCGTCCACATCATTGTATGGCACACGGATAAAGCCTTCGACTAGGGGCTCAAAACCGGCTTGTATTTTAGGATTACCGGTTGCCGTTAAAGTTGCCAATGTCCGCCCATGAAATGAGCCTTCAGTGACAATCACGGTGGGCCGATCTATATTGAGACTATGCCCATATAAGCGAGCAATTTTAAGAGCGGCTTCATTCGCCTCTGCGCCAGAGTTGCCAAAAAATGTGGTCTCCATACCCGTTATCCGCACCAGTGCATCTGCTAAGGCTTGTTGATGAGCAATGCCGTAAATATTAGAAGTGTGCAACAATTGTTGTGCCTGATCACAAATAGCGGCAGTGATAGCGGGGTGGGCATGTCCTAAACCACAAACGGCAATACCGGATAAGGCATCCAGATAACGTGTTCCTTGTGTGTCCCATAGCCACGCGCCTTCGCCTCTCACAAAGGTGACGGGCAGACGGGCATAGTTAGACATCAAAGTTGTTTGCATAAAATAAATGTCCCTAAAATAAAAAAGCAGCCCTTCGGGCTGCTCTCAGTGTCCGGTGTAAGGTACGTCTTGCACGAGTTAGTCCACAAAAAATTGTTGACGGAATTCGATTTTTTGCTCCTTACCTTGATTTTCTGGATCGACTTTGATGGTAAAATCCAACGTCTCTTCATTGGTGATGGTGAATACGGCGATGTAATAAATGGCTCTACCGTCCGCCTTTCCTTCTTCTATGCGACGCATATTGAGGTTTTTCAACTGCCCAGTGAGGTTGGCGGCTTGAGCAGTAACCTTTGCCAGTGCCGGTCCCGTTTGCATGAGGCTGCCCTTGCTCCCTTTGCGAACCGAGACATTCAACATAGCACGGTTTTTGCTCCGCACGATGCCGTAAGCGCGTGCCACTTCTTTTGGCAGCATTGTAGTATTGAGGGCGTTGTAATAAATCGCATAACCATCGTCGGTTCTCAATTGCCCCGCCATTGCGTAAGACGTGAGAGATAACAATAAAACGGCGATGATTGAATACAAGGATTTTTTACCCAACATAAGGTTCTCCTTTGTCAGTTAGTTGTTTATGGCAAATCTGTCACTGTAGGGACAGTTTTCTTAGTGTAAATCATTCGAGTGACTTTGTGCTAGTCATTTTTAACCTTAGAAGTTTTGGGGAAGTATAAAAAAGCGCATTTATCATTATCGGTGGTGTCGGTTGCAAATGTATTGTCAGCCTCTGAGGTGTTTGGATAAATTGCTGTAAACTACTCAAAACCGTAGCATCTAACATGCCCCTTGTTTGATTGATGTCGCTTTTGAGCTTGGTTATTAATGCTTGTTTAAAATGAGCAAGCGACATTTTATTACGTTGTGCCAGCCATGTGAAGACTTGATTGACGAGCCCTTTATTAGTATAAGTGAGCGATAATGCGGCTAATTGTATCTGCTGAGGGGCGGCGGCTGTTGAGAAGGCGGGGACATTATTTAAGTCAAGTGATAAATTTAATTCACCCCATGCGTATGCATTCACTAAACCGGATAAGGACATTTTATTTTTTTCATTTGATTTTGCTTCGATGTCTATATCAGCATTAATACGGGCATAGCCCAAGCCGCGCAATTCTCTGGGACTCAGATAATAGGGGGCGTATCCAAGGGCTGACATGAGTATAGGGACAGGCGGAGCGGTATCGCTGATGGAAAACTGTACGCTTTTAAGAGTTATTAAAATATGTTGGGGTAATTGGTAGGCTTTATGAAGTATCGCAGTGTCAATATGCACTGGGGCATAGTCTGGCACTGTTAGGTGCAGATTATTGATGATAACCGAGCCGAGCAGCGAGGTACTCACATCGGCGTATTCTATCGTTACTTTATCAGCTACCGATTTTATCGCTGTCTCTAATGCTGTGCGTAAGCGGTGATCGATATAGGCTTTAGCACCGCCTAGAGTCGCGGCTATAAACATTAATATAACAAAAATGAAGTTTTTTATGTTGTGCATATCGTGCGGCCTAAAAAAGCGGTTCGTAGTAGGCGATTTATCGCCTACTCCTCGTCCAAACTAAAGTCTGTGGGTAACTCTTGAGATCAGTTTTTTTACTTTATCACTGGCATAAGTTGGCTTGATGACCGTCTGGTTATGGAAAGATGGCCAAACCCGAAACATTTCATCAGCAAACCCTTGTCCAATATTATCTACGCCAGTAAAGTCCACCTCAACGGTAGCGAATCGTTCCATGCCGTTCATAACACGTTTTGCCTGTGATCTTGATATTAGTCGTCCTTCACTCTGAGCCAATTGTAGTCGGAATACGGTTCGATCAAAAACCGGTATTTGGTCTTTGCCAACATGGCAGTACGCATTAAATATTGCCTCAAGGCTACGATTCAGTGTTTTTCTAAGGTGAACAGTTACCTTCGTGCCCAGAATTTCCTCGACATCCTTGAAGGTAGCCTGCGATGACGCTAGTTCAAGGCAGTAGCTATTAGCGCAGATTGTTAGTTGGTCAACCGCCAGTGAGGTGAAAAACAGACCCTCTCCCGAATGGCATTCTGGCTGAGTGGTGAATTTGCCTTTAATTAATTCGATGGCGGCATCAAGTGCTTGATCGAGATGAAGATGATCCATGATGTGTCGGAAAATGCCGATACCATCATCTCCGATTGTTACCTTTACATCATCTTGATCTTGAGAGACGGAAACTGTTACTTTGTTTCCTCCGGAATGATCTTGTGCGTTGTTGAGAATCTCTGTGAGAGCATATTCAATAATCTCTTCAGCAGCCTCGTTTAGTCCGGTAAGTTGAGGTGCGATTAATTGTTTCCAGATACGGAATTCATCGTAGGGGATAGTGATGTTCATTATTTCGTTGGCTGTTTTAATTAAATTTCAACTGGCAATGGAAAATAACACGCTAGTTGCAAGCGTTTATTAGGTTGCTAGATTAAATTTTGCCATAATACCATAGAAGCGTCTGCACGATCATGGTTGCCAGATCACGGACTATCAACAACCGATTGATTTAAAAGCCTTAGTTTTAGAGGAGCTACGGATCTTGTGCTGGACGGGGTTTAAGAAATCAGATTTTTTAGTTACTCTTCATCATCTTTAACTTTATCCCATAAAACTTCAAATTGAGTCAGCAATAAAGCGTTAACAAGAGAAATATCAAGAATATCTGACAAAGCCCTTATGAAATGTTTTGATTTATGACCACCAAAGCTGTGAGATAATTCATGGAGAGACGTACTCAGAGCACTGCCAAACTTACCTTTTTTAAAAAGATTACTCTTAATAGCCACATAAGGTAAACGGTAACTCATTTTATATCCAGACTCAGTTTTCACCGGAACATTAAGTTTAATGCAATTAGCCTCAACTGTCTTTTCAAGAATTGTCAGAGTAAACCCTCCATTTTTATCACATAAATCTTCTAATTCAGGATAATCCAGTTTCAAGAAACCATCCTGGACCAAATGATACCTTATCAATTGGTTTTCTAACCAAATCTTAGCTTGGCTGCGTTTATTCCTTCCATGAATATCCTTCTTATCAATTTTTCTTGCAACCAAGAGATTTGGATATTTTTGTTTCCACTTTTCCCTATGTTCAGGAGAACTACCAACAATGCGAGCTAACTCTTTTACAATAGAATGCCATGTCTCATAAGGACAAAATCTCTCATTACCTTATATTGTGATCATTGTACTGGATAAGTAAATATAAGGTTTAGAGATATCAACTCAGCATCGTTGTCACTTTTTATCAAGTTGTACATTTCTCCTTTCCATTTTTTGACAAGGTACACTCATGATGAAAGTTAAATGTATGGGCGCGATGTTATGAAAACAACAGGGCTAAACACGATGAGTTGGGCGCCCAAACTAAAGTTTGGACTCCTAAACTTGTCTTTTAGCTGGACGGGGTTTGCAACCATATCCATTAAGCCTGTCTCGACGTTAGGAGAGATCTAAGGATAACTGATTTATTTTTAAATAAAAAAACTGTGCCGGACGGGTTGTTTCGGGAATGGAGCGGAGCGGATTTCCCGAAACAACTGAATCCCTTATGGTATAAAGCTGCTTAACTTAATGGATATGGTTTGCAACCCCGTCCGTAACGTTTACAAGTGATTTGTCGCGGTGGGCAGCTGAGCGTAATCCACCAGCAGCCTTATCCATTTAAATTGTGATCTTTTTTTTAGGATTATTTTTTATTCATTATAAAACAATACTTTATATTTTAAAATTTTATTGCACATTATTTGCTTAATTGATAGCCATCATAACAATACGTTAAACTAGAGTCCAAGATAAATCTGGCCGACTCCTATCAGATAACTGATAATTGAAATAATGAAAACTTTCAAACAACGCCAAGTCCGCGTATTCATCTCCTCTGCCTTTCGAGGCATGAGGCATGAGCGCGAAATCCTAGTCCGACACGTATTCCCCGAAATCCGCCGTCGCTGCTTTGAGCGAGGAATCGATTTTGTCGAAGTCGATTTACGCTGGGGGATTACCAAGGAACAAGTTGAACTGCCCATTTGTTTTCAACAAATTGACTTATGCCATCCCTATTTTATCGGCTTATTGGGCGAATATTATGGCAAACTCCCTGAACAAAAAAAGACGGTTTGTGCCGAATATCCTTGGATAGAACACGGTGATCGTACCCCAGTGAGTCGTTTTAAAAAGGATGTATATGCCGTCTGGCAACACCTTTTTGTACGCAAGCGACAAGGCTATCTTGATCGCTCCATCACCGAGTTAGAAATTTTATACGCCCTATTTGATCCAAAACGCTCGGCTCAGCAGCGCCAAGCCATCGCTGAAAAAGCCTTATTTTATTTTCGCTCACCGTATTATGCCGAAACGCTGCCGGTTTCGGAGCGTCAAAACTATATCGAAGCCTCCCCCAAAAACCGTGCCAAACAGCAAAAATTAAAACAGCGTCTGCGCGATCATGGTTGCCATATCGTCGAATATCAGCAACCGATGAATTTAAAAGCCTTAGTTTTAGAGGCGCTCTGGGAACGGATTGAGCGAGAATTTCCCGACACGCCGACACCCCAACAGCGAGAAGATTTTTACCATGATGCTTTTGCCGCCAGTCGGCAATCGGTTTACATCAAACGCCAAACCTATTTTGATAGACTCACCCAACACGCCCTCAGCGATGAACCACCGCTGGTGATTGTGGGCGAATCGGGCGGCGGCAAATCAGCATTATTCGCCAATTGGGCACCAGCCTATCGGCAAGCGCATCCTGATGATATCGTGTTTTGGCATTTTTGCGGCCGCTCGCCCGGTAGCACCGATCCGATTGCCCTATTGCGGCGGATCATGGCTAGCTTGAAAAGCCATTTTCAGTTTGAAGAGGAATTACCCACCACGCTTGAGGCGGTGAAAGAACAATTTCCGCTCTGGTTAGCCAAAGCACAAGGGCGCGTCATTTTGATCATAGATGGCTTAAACCAATTGGAAGAGACAGATGCCACACGGAGCTGGTTGCCTGATTTTTTTCCAGACAATATTCGCGTGTTTTTGTCCACGCTTTCGACGGAACGGCAGCCGGCGAGCTGGCAAACGCTGAACTTGCCCTTATTGGCTGAGAAATCCGTGCGTCAAGCTTTAATCATGGAGTATTTTAAGTGGCAAAACTTTAGCGAATCCTCTTATGAAATGCAACGTTTGTTGGACGTGCCACAAACTGCGAATCCATTGTATTTAAAGGTTATTTTAGACGAATTGCGGAAGTTGGGACAACACCTTGATGCGTATTTGCAAGCACCCAGCATTCCGGCTTTATATCAAAAGGTGTTGGCGCGTTTAGAGGAAGATTATCAACCGCCAGAGGCACCGCATTTGGTAGAGAAGGCTTTGAGTCTCTTATGGGCGGCACAGAGGGGGCTGCACGAGTCGGAATTATTGACGTTGTTGAAAATGCCGCAAGCGATTTGGTCACCGTTATATCTGGCGTTGCAAAATGCTTTGGTGAGCCGTGCGGGTTTATTGAATTTTTGCCACGATTATTTACGACAAGCGGTTGAAGTGCGGTATTTAAGCAGCGAAGAGAAAAAACAGGCGGTGCATCGCCAGTTAGCGGATTATTTTGAGCAACTGAAGAAAGTCGAATCACGCATAGCCGGTGAATTACCTTATCAATTGGAACAGGCGGAGGATAAACAGCGATTGCAAGCGTGTATCAGTGAGATGCCGATGTTTTTGCAGTTTATAAAAGATGACAAAAAATATGAATTGTGGGGGTATTGGCTCAGGCTTGGGACAATGGATAAGATGGAGGAAGCCTATCTTCATGGGTTAGCTGATTATGAAAAAACGGTATCGAAAGAGCAGGATTTTGCTTATGCGTTGAATCAGTTAGGCTACTTTTTCAACACAGTCGGTTATTCTTCGGCGGCGGAACCATTGTATCAAAGGGCACTTTCCATCAGTGAAAAGGTCTTAGGCCCCGAGCATCCCGAGACGGCTCGCTCACTGAATAATTTAGCGTCTTTGCTTGAAGATAAAGGCGAATCTTCGGCGGCTGAACCATTGTATCAAAAGGCACTTTCCATCAGTGAAAAGGTCTTAGGCCCCGAGCATCCCGAGACGGCTCGCTCACTGAATAATTTAGCGTATTTGCTAAAAGCGAAAGGCGATTATTCGGCGGCGGAACCTTTGTATAAAAGGGCACTTTCCATCAATGAAAAGGTCTTAGGCCCCGAGCATCCCGATACAGCTCGCTCACTGAATAATTTAGCGTATTTGCTATACAAGAAAGGCGATTATTCGGCGGCGGAACCTTTGTATCAAAGGGCTCTTTCCGTCAGTAAAAAGGTCTTAGGCCCCGAGCATCCCGATACGGCTCGCTCACTGAATAATTTAGCGTATTTACTAAAAGCGAAAGGCGAATCTTCGGCGGCGGAACCATTGTATAAAAGGGCACTTGCTATTTATGAAAAGGTTTTAGGCCCCGAGCATCCCGATACTGCTCGCTCACTGAATAATTTAGCGTATTTGCTATACAATAAAGGCGATTATTCGGCGGCGGTACCTTTGTATCAAAGGGTGCTTTCCATCAGTGAAAAGGTCTTAGGCCCCGAGCATCCCGAGACGGCTCAGTCACTGAATAATTTAGCGTTATTGCGATACAATAAAGGCGATTATTCAGCGGCGGAACCTTTGTATCAAAGGGCGCTTTCTATCAGTGAAAAGGTCTTAGGCCCCGAGCATCCCGATACTGCACAGTCACTGAATAATTTAGCGTCTTTGCTATATAAGAAAGGCGAAACTTCGGCGGCGGAACCTTTGTATCAAAGGGCGCTTGCTATTTATGAAAAGGTCTTAGGCCCCGAACATCCCGAGACGGTTGGCTCACTGAATAATTTAGCGTATTTGCTTGACTCTAAAGGCGATTATTCGGCTGCGGAACCTTTGTATCAAAGGGCACTTCCCATCAGTGAAAAGGTCTTAGGCCCCGAGCATCCCGATACTGCTTACTCACTAAATAATTTAGCGTATTTACTTTACTCTAAAGGCGATTATTCGGCGGCGGAACCATTGTTGAAAAGGGCACTTGAAATCCGTGAAAAGGTCTTAGGCCCCGAGCATTCCGAGACGGCTCTGTCACTGAATAATTTAGCGTATTTGCTATACAATAAAGGCGATTCTTCGGCGGCGGAACCATTGTATCAAAGGGCGCTTGCTATTTATGAAAAGGTCTTAGGCCCCGAGCATCCCGAGACGGCTCGCTCACTGAATAATTTAGCGTCTTTGCTAAAAGCGAAAGGCGATTCTTCGGCGGCGGAACCATTGTATCAAAGGGCGCTTGCTATTTATGAAAAGGTCTTAGGCCCCGAGCATCCCGAGACGGCTCGCTCACTGAATAATTTAGCGTCTTTGCTATACAATAAAGGCGATTCTTCGGTGGCGGAACCATTGTTGAAAAGGGCGGTTTCCATCAGTGAAAAGGTCTTAGGCCCCGAGCATCCCGAGACGGCTCAGTCACTGAATAATTTAGCGTCTTTGCTAAAAGCGAAAGGCGATTATTCGGCGGCGGAACCATTGTATCAAAGGGCGGTTTCCATCAATGAAAAGGTCTTAGACCCCGAGCATCCCGATACAGCTCGCTCACTGAATAATTTAGCGTCTTTGCTAAAAGCGAAAGGCGATTATTCGGCGGCGGAACCATTGTATCAAAGGGTGCTTGAAATCCGTGAAAAGGTCTCAGGCCCCGAGCATCCAGAGACTACCCTGTCACTGAATAATTTAGCGTCTTTCCTTGAGGATAAAGGCGATTATTCGGCGGCGGAACCATTGTATCAAAGGGCACTTTCCATCAGTGAAAAGGTCTTAGGCCCCGAGCATCCAGAGACGGCTAGCTCACTGAATAATTTAGCGTTGTTGCTTGACTCTAAAGGCGATTATTCGGCGGCTGAACCTTTGTATCGTCGGGCGGTGGCAATTTTTGAAAAGAAGTTGGGTCCTCAACATCTCAACACCGTCACAGTCCGAAAAAACTTAGACATCCTTCTCAAAAATAAAGAATGAGTACAACGAGAAAAAACATAACGACATTGTGGGTTTTAAATATTCGTTGTACTCTGTTTTTCAGGTTCCAATGCGCCAGCCGAGAGTGGAGGCTAGGAGTCCAAGATTTATCTTGGATGTCACTGATATTTCTTGGACTCCTATCAGCTTGCTTATATCATCAATGGTGCCTTCTATACCATCCCGACCAAGAGAAAATAAATCAAAGGAATTTTCCAGATATGTTTCATTTTTGCTCTTATATATATTAAACTCCGTATCGGAGGCAATGCCATATTGTTTAGTACAACTAATGTTCAACAACGAATAAAACACTGCCAAATTAATCGGTGTTCTCATAAGAGGACTTGATAGCACTGATGTTCTTTGAAGTTTTTTTACCGCCCTCGATTAGTTGTGCTCCGCCACTGTGTTGTACTCATTATATAACCACAATAACTACATGGATTACATTTAAAAAAGGATAAGTCAAAACCAAATATTTAGAACCGAAGTCAATAAAAACGGACAACCAGAAAGGATTGCCCCTACTTCATTTTGAGGGCTAAAATGAGGGGTAAAATTTAATACTCTAATAAAAACAAAGTGTGAATTGAGGGTGCCGATATCGGTGCGTGGGATGCACCTTTGCACCAAACAGATCAACTACTTCATAATTTTCATTTAAAACGATTGTGACTCTCGTTTTGTCATACCCCTCTCTTCGTTCAGTACGTTCTAACACAATCAACCATTGAGAATCCTGTTGCTTTACTTCTATCAGTTCTCCAACATCTACAATACCACTATAGTTATATCATTGACATTTCCTCCTCTATTCAAGCTTTCTTTTATTTTTAAAATTATTTGCTTATAAGCTTGTTCAAATCCATCATGCTGTCTCAAAGCTTCTCTAATAGATAAAGTTGCCCACTTGAGGCTAAATTTAACTATATTATTATTTGATAAATAAATAAGTTGTTTAAGTTTTCTAGCAGTCTTATTATAAACGTAGACACCATTATTCTCTTGCCAATACCCTAATTGACTTAAATGTGTGTCTATATCTTGTTTAGCATAAACAACATTATTAGTCTTAGGATCGCGCATGAAATAACTTCTTCAAGTCAAAACCAAAGTCAAAACCAGACCTGCCAGGTTAAAACCAAACCTGGCAGGTCAAAAGCGTAATCAGGTCTGTATTTGACCTGGCAGGTTTTGTTATGATCAGCCTGCCAGGTCTGGTTTTGAAGTTGACTAAATTATTTTATGCACGTTCCTTAGCATATTGCCACCAAAACAGGCTCGTTCTTAAATCATAAAGTACAAAAATTGATGCCCAATCAAAATCGGTGCTAAATCGATTTTTTAAATCACTAAAGAGTTCTTGATAAGCTTGTATTTGCAAAGTAGCTCAACGCGCCAGCATACAGCATATCACCAACAAGTCCATCCTTAGTCAGTCCCTCAAATTGTTGGGCCTCTAATTTTGTTTTGACGGTTTCCATCCGATCTTTCACAGTCTCAAGTTGTTTGGCACTAATCCCTTGCAAGTCAATCCCAAACGCATAAAACTCTCCAGCAATCGGCTTATTAGTCGCCCAAATCTCCCCGCCACCTGTCAACCGAGAAATCCCTGTCGTACTACTCAATTCTTGCCCCATCTTGAAGCCACTACTTTCGGCAACAATCTCGCCATCAATTTTGAATTGTGCCTTTAAGTTAATTAAATAGCCGGGCAGTGAGCTGGGTAAGTCATTGGGATCTAATTCTTGTCCTTCTGGTACTTCGGGCAAATAGCTTTCAATCACTTGGCGATCTGCTTCGGTGGCGGGCTCAAATGATAATGTTAAACGTTTGCCTGCTAAGTCTGCTTTTTTTCAGGCTAAAAACGGGGTTTTCTAACATTCTATCCGTGTCTGAGGCATAAAGATTAAATTGGAATTCTTTTCGCAAGTTTGATGGAATTTATTGAAAGTACCCTGCTTTTGCCATCACTGGGTAAGGTAAACTCGCTGCTAAAGTCGGACGATTAGATGGTATGAGATTTTGAAAACTGTGCCCAGCACCTCGCCCACCGTCGCTTCAGGATTCGTATCATTAATATACGCCTCCATTTGCGTTTGGTAGTTTTGTAGTGTGGTTTCCATGAAAGTCTGATCAATACCGGAAACCCAGCCTTCATTTTCATTAATTTGGGCGTTGTTGACAATTTGATCTACAAATCCTTCGGCATCAAATGGTACATTGCCTTGGATATCCATTCCTTCAGTGAATTGATATTGCTTAAATGAGGCATCCATCGGTACCCAGTTATCACCGGTTTTATGTTTAGCCCCTCGGCTTGGGAAAAAATCTATCCAGGCTTCTGCCCAAATATGTTCCAATTTCAAAAACTTAATTGAGCCACCTTGCGCTAAACCGGCTGTCGGAATGCCGCCTTGAGCGAATAAT
>JBDLJY010000114.1:0-18061 GCA_039714115.1 Pseudomonadota bacterium
GTTTCCAAAACATGGCAGGTCGTTGTAAGTTAAGGTAAAAATTAACCTGACAGGTTTTTTACACCTGTCAGGTTTGTCTTAACTTAATGGCATTGACGCTCTGCGTGGGAATGCAGGCTTGGACGCTCCGCGTCCTGCAAATAAATTGACGCACTGAGTACAACGGATTAGCGGAAGAAACGGATTACGCTGTGCGGAGTAATCCGTTGTACTAAACTTAAAAAGGCTTAACCACCACCAAAATCGTCACAGCAATGAGAATCAACACAGGAAATTCATTAAACCAACGATAAAAAACATGACTGTGACGATTTCGATCCTGTTTAAAATCATTCAAAAACTTGCCACAATATAAATGATAGGCTATCAAAATCGCTATCAGCCCCAATTTTGCATGTAACCAACCCATGCTAGAATAAGCTGCCCAAGCATATTCCCATAACATCCACGTTCCCAAACCGATTGTTATAATTGCGCTGGGTGTCGTGATACCATAGAACAATTTACGTTCCATGGTTTTAAACCGCTCATTGCTAATCTCATCCTCCGTCATGGCATGATAGACAAACAGGCGGGGTATATAAAATAACCCAGCAAACCATGTCACCACGAAAATAATGTGAAAAGCTTTAATCCACAGCATTGTTATTTCCTCTATATAGGAGTCCAAGATTTATCTTGGACGTGTTTAAAAAATGGATTTAAATTATTTAGCCAATTTACAAAAACAATGGGCAGCAAAAGTCATCATTCCGCCCGATAATACAGGTTACGCGCCACAACCGGATGATGTTATTTTTAGTTTGGACATCCAATATGTGGACAATACCGCTTTTGTCGGTTTAGACGTTCAACGTTACTCAGGCGAACTGATGGGGACTTACGTCGAGCAAATCTCTGTCGATGTACCTTATGTCCCACAATTTTTCTGTTTCCGCGAAGGTCCGCCCCTTTTGAAAATCATCAACTCGGTGCAGCAACATTTTAATCTAAAGCCCGATGTCTTGATCACTGATGGACATGGTATCGCACATCCGCGACGTTTTGGTGTCGCCTGTTGGTTAGGTGTGCATACCCTTTTGCCCACTATCGGCTGCGCTAAAAAAACGCTGCTTGATTATCAAGGCGTTTTAGGCAAAAAACGGGGCAGTTATTTACCCGTTTACTTGGAAAATGAGAAGGTGGGCAAGGTTTTACGCACACAAGAGAATATTAAGCCCATTTTTGTCAGTCCGGGACATCAGATCAGTCTCAGCACAGCGGCAGACATGATTTTAAATTTGGCTCCCCGCTATCGAATCTGTGAGCCGCTGCGACGTGCTGATCAGGCTGCAAGAGCCTATGCCAAAGGCTCACCCCAAGCCGGTAATAAAGTATGCTCAATATCCAGATGATCGAGGATTCTTGCCACCATAAAATCAATTAAGTCGCTCAGGTGCTGTGGATGATGATAAAAACCCGGATTGGCGGGCAAAATTAACGCGCCCAATTTGGCCAAGCGCAACATATTTTCCAGATGAATCACTGACAAGGGCGTTTCTCTATGGACTAAAATCAGTTTGCGTTGCTCTTTTAAGACGACATCGGCGGCTCTTTCAATCAAATTTCGACTCAAACCGCTGGCAATCGCCGCCAAAGTGGCACTGCTACAGGGACAGACAACCATCGCCTTGGGTACAGCACTGCCACTGGCTATCGGGGCAGTCCATTGTTCGCGTCCAAAAACTTGTAATTGCCCCGGTGCTGCCTGATAACGCTCGCTTAAGAGGGCTTGCATTTCTGTCGGGCGCGACGCTAATTTTATATCCGTTTCCATATTAATCACTATCTGTGCCGGTGCCGATACGACCAAATAGATCTGTTGTTGCGCCACAATCAATTGCTCTAACAAGCGTAGCCCATACGCTGCCCCAGAGGCGCCCGTCATCGCTAAAGTAATCATGTCAACGCCGTCAATAAACGAGCATGGATATTCTCAAAGCTACCATTACTCATAATCAAAATATGATCGTTGCTATTTGCGCTGGCAACGACATGTTGAATTAAAGCATCTATTTGATTAAATATCCACGCATTTTGCAAAGATTTTGCCACCTGATCCAGTGACCAATTGAGCGCCTCTGGTTGATAGAATACTACCACATCTGCCCCCTCCGTCACTGTATGACCTTGTTGCTTGGCAAGCACGGCAATACCTGCCATAAAGGTGCCACAAATGCCTAAGATATGTATGTGCATTTTACTATGTAAGTGTAACTAATTGATTTATGATTGAAAAACTTAACAAATGTATAATCAGCGTTAAATTGAATCCCATAAAAAAGGAGACTGCCAAGGCGTGGCGTAAAATATGGGCATGGATAACAAAATTCCACACGAGCAAACCCAAAAGCAGCAATACTGGAAGGCTCGCATCGCCATTATAGTATTCGAGCCACAATACCAGTGGGAGAGTGAATATGCCCAATAGAGAATTGGTACCAGCCAGTGCCGTGATAGTTTGAGTTATCCGTGCGGCGTAATGGGTGATATAGAGTAAACTGCTCGTCAATACGACGAGCAAGCCGAGTTCTATGATACTCAATAATATGGCATCATTTATAGGGAATTGTATCAGCGACAATGTCCCAGTGACGACAAGATAAAGTAATAGGATCAAACCTAATAAAACTGATGAGGCTGGTAAATCTTGTGGCCCCAAACGCAAGCGGCAAATATCAAAAAAAGCTGACGAGAGAATCTGTAATGAGTGCATGATGATACCTTAATAGAAAATAGGAGTCCACCTCCGGTTTGGATGTCTAAACCTTGAAATCTAAAATAACAAAGCTTATATAACAGGTGAGGGAAAAAAATGGAATACCAAGATTTTTACAAAACATTAGGCGTATCGCGTGATGCTACCCAAGACGAAATTAAACGCGCTTACCGCAAATTAGCCCGCAAATACCATCCCGATGTCAGTAAAGAAAGTAATGCGGAGCAACAATTTAAAGAAGTTGGAAAAGCTTACAAAGTCCTCAGTGATTCAGAAAAACGTGCCGCTTATGACCAATTAGGGACGGGGTGGCAAGCGGGTCAGGAATTTCGGCCTCCTCCAGGTTGGGAAACTGGTGGGGCGGGTGCTCAATTTGATTTCAGTGATTTTTTTGATAATATTTTTGGTGGTCATCGTCACTCGACACACCAGAGTCCTTTTCAGACGACTGAGGAAAAGCAACAGACTAAAATTGCAATCAGTCTTGAAGAAGCCTATCAAGGCACGACTCGAATTTTACAATTGCAAGCACCTGAAAGGCATAGCACGGGACAAGTACGGATGAGTAATCGTAAACTCAACGTAAAAATACCCAAAGGAGTTATCCAAGGCCAAAAAATTCGTTTGAGTACCGGTATGGGGAGAGACTTATACCTGGAAATCGAATTTCAACCGCACCGTCTTTATCGTGCTGAAAAGAGAGATATTTACCTCACTTTGCCCATCACGCCTTGGGAAGCGGCATTAGGTTGCACGGTGGCGGTGCCGACATTAGGCGGGAACGTTACAATGAAAATTCCTGCCGGCTCAGAATCTGGACAAAAAATGCGCCTCAAAGGGCGAGGATTCCCCGGCAACCCGCCCGGTGCTCATTATGTTGTGCTACAATTGGTGACACCAAAAGCGAATAGCTGCAAAAGCGTTTTATAAAAAAATGGCGGAAGAATTGCCATATAATCCACGCGCTGACATGACAAGTGGCTAGGAGTCCAAGATTTATCTTGGACGTGAACAAGTTTTTTCCCCCTGTATTGGACGCTTTATGCGTCCTTTTTTTTTTGCCCGATCCTGTACATAACCAACCTCTAAGGGTTCTGGTATATAATCACCGGCTTTTGGAGCGCATCGCAAAAGGTTCTTTAAATACCTCGTCAAGCGAGCCCTTGAGATTTTCCCAAAAGCACTTCACCACCACCCGTTTTTGTCTGATTAATTGGTTATCGTTTCGGCACAGGAACACGCATCCCATACCGCCAGCACCTAAATTTAGCACACTAAACTGTAAACTACTTTTGAAGGGTGCCTTTTTTTAGCATATTTTTTTCCTCAGAATCGTCCAAGATAAATCTTGGACTCCTACTTCCCAATCGCCTACCTAACTTATCCAAAGCTTTTAAGGTTTCAGCATCACCAACTTGTTTAGCGATTTTATAAGCGGATAACCACTCCGTTTTTGCCTCCGTTTCATTGCCCTTAGCCCAATAAATCAGCCCCTTATGAAACAAAATACTAGACAAGCCAGCTTGGTTGCCAAGGATTTTCAGCGCATCCGTTAAATATTCTAGCGCAGCGTCATAATCGCCTTGAGCATAATAAATGCCCGCGACGTGCTTGAGAACAATCGCTTTAGACTTAAATTGACCAAGCTGCTGATAAATATCCAATAATTGTTGGAAATAAACTAAAGCCTGTTTATACTCCCCCAAAGAGCGGTGAAGCCTACCCAAATCCATCAATAAATTCGCTAAACTTTGCAAACCACCGGGCGTATCTGGCTTCGTTTCATCCAACAAACTCAGTAGAACCTTTTTCCAGCGACGTTTCTCAGCAAGCGTTAGATGATTTCCTCCATCGTCGTCATAAAATGTGCTTAGATTGACAGCCCGTTCTGGTATTTCAAATTCATAAACGCCACTGTACCAATCAAAAAAATCCGGAGCACCACGGGCTAAAATCCGCAGCGCGTCATCGGGTAGCCAAATCACTAAACGACGCTGTAAACGGACATAAGCACTACGCCGCCAGTTCACTTGCTGAAGTGTGCGATATTGCAATTCAGTATCTTCAGTCGGGAGCCGCGACTCTAAATCGTATAAAAATACCGCAGCCTCAGGTGACTTATCTTGCAAATATTCAGCAAGTGCGACGTCCAATGCTATTGTTTCTAAATTAGCCTCCAGTTGATGGAGACTGATTTCAATGACAGCAGGATACTGGGCAACGACAGCAGCAACCAACTGCTTACGATAATTAGGCACATTACAACGGGCAAAATAAAGTCCGAAGTCTTGGTTATGTTGCAATACCCACAATAAACGTTTAAGGGCGGGATGTTGTGTAAACAGATCAACATTCATTTAGCATACTGTTCCAATTGAGTCTTAATCTGAACTAAATTTATTTCTTGTACTGCTGGATGTAAATCAGCCCAACGCTGACCATTTTGATATTCAAGAATCAACCGTAATTGCAATAAACGAGCATACTTTGTATCAGCCAATACATGTTTTTGTCGACTGACTTGAAGCAAGATATCGATATCATCTTCACGCACTAAGCGGTCAAATTCTCTCACCAAAGTAAGAATGGCTTGGTCAACATCTTCTTGAGTAATACAGTCGCCGCCTTCACAAGCCATACGCACCAAGTGCATTAAATCACGCACCGCTCCGCCGCTCTTTGTTACCAATTGACTTACTAAATCAGGAGAACTAAACAATTTATCAATATTCACACGCCTGGCGACGACTTCAATGAGCTTGGCTTGTCCCGGTTCAGTGCTATACTTGACCATTGGAATAACAAAAGGTGTCGCGGGAAAAGCATCAATCAGATTTTCGTTTGATACCAATGAAATTGGCGCCGTGTAGATAATACTACAAGTCGGTGCTTTTAACTGCTCGGCATGATGCACAAATAAGGCGGCATGGCTGGATTGACCATCTTGCAATTCTCGATAGTGCATTTTTTCAAGCCCATCGACAATGATGACTAAATCCTTAAAATCGCGTTTTTGTACTTGCAGACGCGCTGCATTAATCAGTTGATTGAGCCGCTCAATAAATACACTCAACTCTTTTTCCAAAGTCTTGCGGAGTTGTTCACGTTGACTACTACCACTGCGAATCTCACTCGTGAATGCTGCTAATAATTTGCCCAAAAATGGTATTTGACTACCGATTTTCGCTTCGACTCTCGATTCTAAATTGCGCTTTATCTCTTTAATCACCTCTTTTTCAGTAAACCAATCAGATAATTCGTCTAACAATTGTTGATTGAGAGCAAAACCATTTTCCCGCAATTGTTCTTCAGTCGCACGCGCAATACCGAGTAAGATGTCTAAATAACTTATCTCGCCTAAATCGAGCATTTCTTCGACATCCATATAGAGGGTAAAAAATTTTTCACGTTCCAATTGTGCTTTTAAGCGATATAATTCAGTCGACTTACCACAACCACGATGTCCGGTTACCAATTGCTGATGAAAATCGGGCGCGGTGCGTACAATGCGTTTTGCAATAGTACGCGCCAAATTTTTGATACCACGCACCTCAGTCAGATCGACATAACGTGGATCATCCATATCTTTTAAGGGTTGCTCAGGATTACAGACTTTGTAAGCCTCATCAACCGTGGAAACGGGGGATTGCATAAATTTCATTTCCTCTTCTAACTAAAACCTACCAGTTTATCAAAAGCCTGTAGGAACGCCTTGCACAGCTACTTTGTGAATCGAGACTTGCTCAGTGCCTCCAGAATGCTCTTTTTGTCTTGATCGTTGTTATAGGTGACGCTGATGAAGAGTGAGCTGTCGCCAATGAGACGATTGTACATGATCTGACGCACGATGACCGTCTGCTTGTCAGGGGAGTACATAGTGATGTGCAGCGCCTCAAACTCAAGACCACCGATTGTCTCTTGAGTCCTATGGTAGTCGATGGGAACGCCTAGTGACAATCTGTAAGTGTTTTTGATGATCTCAAAAACAGTCTCCTGCCCTGCCCGGTAATTTCCGTCTTCCTTAGGGTGATAAGCTTGAGCTGTCGAAGTGAAGGCATTGGACAGATCCTTGCGAAGGTTGAGCAAGGGAACGTGGGACATTGTAATCTCTGTGCCATAACTATCTTCAATCGCTTTCTTGCCTTTACCTTCTAAGCTTTCGATCTCCGCCTTGCTGAGGGGCTTCCATCCCTTCGGAATCGGGAACTCCCAACCAAATCTGTTATTCTTGTAAATCCCATCAACAATTTGGCCTTCGAGCAGTTCAACCGAGGTGGGTGGTTTGGAAAATGCCACAAGTGGCGTGTTGAGAATGACAAGTATCGCTACCGTTGATATGTATTTCATATTCGTAGTCCTCAATTATAAGTAAATAAGGTAAGTCCGCCGAGGTGTAGGCGATTTATCGCCTGATTTCCCCTCGCAAAGAATTAGGCAACGCCTCAGTAATCCTCACATCCACAAATTGCCCGATCAAAGAAGGCTCAGCCTTAAAATTGACCACGCGATTATTTTCAGTGCGCCCCGCCAAAACGGATACTGGATTTTTACGCGACGGATGTTCAACTAAAATCCGCTGCACGGTGCCAACCATAGCCTGACTAATAGCTTGAGCCATTTCACTAATCCGTGCTTGCAATTGAGTGAGACGCTGTTTTTTGACCGTTATCGGTACATCATCGGGCATTTCCGCCGCCGGAGTGCCCGGGCGGGGACTATAAATAAAGCTAAAGGAATGATCAAAGCCAACGTCTTCAATTAATTGCATAGTCGCCTGAAAATCTGCCTCAGTTTCCCCCGGAAAGCCGACAATAAAATCAGAAGATAAGCTTAAATTGGGGCGGACTTCTCGTAAGCGGCGGACTTTGTGTTTATATTCTAAAGCGGTATGTCCCCGTTTCATCAAGCTTAAAATCCGATCCGAGCCACTTTGCACCGGTAAATGTAAATGCCCCACTAATTGGGGGACTTCGGCATAGACTTGAATTAGGCTATCAGATAATTCTAGCGGATGAGAAGTCGTATAACGAATCCGCTCTATCCCCTCAATGGCGGCAACGTAGGTTATTAATAAAGCTAAATCGGCAATCTCACCCGACGCCATGCGCCCCCGATAGCCATTGACATTTTGCCCCAGCAAGGTGACTTCGCGCACCCCTTGAGCAGCCAGCATAGCAATTTCAGCAATAATATCATCAAATGGGCGGCTAAATTCTTCGCCGCGTGTATAGGGCACCACGCAAAAAGTGCAATAGTGGCTGCACCCTTCCATGATAGAGACAAAGGCGGTAGGCCCCTCGGCACTTGGCTCTGGCAAACAATCAAATTTTTCTATTTCTGGAAAAGAGGTATCAATCATTGGCTTGCGAGTGCCTTGCACTTGAGTGAGCATAGCGGGCAAGCGGTGCAAAGTTTGTGGCCCGAAGACTAAATCGACATAAGGGGCACGTTGACGAATGGCGTCGCCTTCTTGGCTGGCGACACATCCGCCCACGCCAATCACGATGTTGGGCCGTTTTTCTTTCAATTGTCGCCACCTACCCAACTGTGAAAATACTTTTTCTTGAGCTTTTTCGCGGACGGAGCAGGTATTAAGTAATAATACATCTGCCAGTGTGGGCTCGTCAGTGAGTTCTAGCCCGTGTGAAGCTTGTAGGGCATCTGCCATGCGTGATGAGTCATATTCATTCATCTGGCAGCCGAAGGTTTTAATGTAGAGTTTTTGTGCCATATCAGTTTTCAATTCAATAAATCAGTCTCGACGCGGTGTGATTTCAAATTATATCATTCAATCTGAGTGTGGCAAGATTTACTATAAACAATGATTAATGCTTTTGCCACTCATCTCGGCAGCAGTAGCAATCGCAATGTGAACGTCCTGTGGAATTTGTAGCATTAGCTTAGCTATAGGTTAAGTTTGCTGCTGATTGCCGTTCTGTTAATAGTATCAAATTTGATATAATTAAGCGTTCATCCCATGCTAATGAGTGCCGCACCCTCGCTACATTATCGCATTTCTCTGAGGTTTGGGCTAATTGAACTCGGAAATAACTACAAGGATGTAACTATAATCGCTCACATCCTTGTAGTTTTTTGCATTAAGGAAAAACACTATGTTAAGCCCCATTAAACAAGAAGTTATAATCCCGCCCAATGGGATTATCACTATTCATTCTCCGGCATTCAAACCCGGTTTGCGTGAATAGACAAAATCAGCTATTTCTGCCAAAGCATCTTGCGGTAGTGCTTGAATACCATCAATAATCATTTGTTCATAAATTTGTTCTTTCATTGATTTTTTTTCCTAATTGAACTACAAGGTTCGTCGGATCGCGAGGGATAAGTCAAAATCAATAACTACACGGATTATAATTATATTTAATAAAGGATAAGTCAAAACCCGGCTATGGTTCAATGCCAGTATGATAACCCCCCCAAATCAGACCTGCCAGGTATCAAAAACATGGCAGGTCGTTGTAAATTAAAGGAAAAATTCACATGACATGTTTTTGACACCTGTCAGGTTTGTCTTAACTTAATGGCATTGGGCTATGGTTAGGTTTTGACTTAATCCGAGGGTGCAGTTTTTGTTCCCAATTTTGCAAGGTTATCACTTTTACGCCAATCAGGTTTGCAAATTGCGTTTGTGAAAGCCCAGTTTTTTGCCGTATTGCTTTTATGTCAGGCGCATCAAAAGTCCGCGATGGTTCTGATTCACCACGCAAAAATCGCCCCGCATCTTTGATACTCATTACGAGTTCATTAAAGAGTTTGTCATCCATTTTTTAGTTCCTCTTCAATTAACTTAATTAATATTTGCTTTTGTTCTTCTGTCAAATCATCTTGTTGATTTTTTGCATAAGCGAGTAACATTAAAATTTGATTCTGAGCCGTTACCCAGTAATAAATCACTCGCATTCCACCACGTTTACCTTTACCACGTAATTTCCAGCGCATTTTACGCAATCCTTTGCAGCCGGGCATGACATCACCTTAGCAGCTTGGTAATCGCACGAGTAAAGATTGGAAATTCAACGATAACCATACAATTGGTTTTACCTTTTTGAGTTAAAAAAAACTACACGGATTATATTTAATTAAAAAAGGATAAGTCAAAACCCGGCTATGGTTCAATGCCATTAAGTTAAGACAAACCTGACAGGTGTCAAAAACCTGTCATGTGAATTTTTCCTTTAATTTACAACGACCTGCCATGTTTTGGATACCTGGCAGGTCTGAATTTTAGGGGTTTATCATACTGGCATTGGGCTATGGTTAGGTTTTGACTTAATCCTTTATTAAATGCAATCCTTGTAGTTCTTCTGTTTTTATCCTGTAAATCCTAAAATCCTGTCAATTCTGATTCAGACAATCATCATTTTACTCTCAACCTGACAGGTGTCAAAAACCTGTCATGTGAATTTTCCCTTTAATTTACAACGACCTGCCATGTTTTGGATACATGGCAGGTCTGATTTGGGGGGGTTATCATACTGGCATTGACGCTCTGCGTGGGAATGCCTGCTCGGACGCTCAGCGTCCTGCAATCTTAGATCTTGATTCGGTACTTACTGCTTAACAATCAACTGCCACACATCACTATAATTTTCCTTTCACCCGTCGTAGCAGTGTATTTACCACGGCACTACAGTCGCCTTCCGAGGCGGTGCAGATAAAAATGGCACCATCTTGGCCCTAAGCCCATGCCCGAGAGAAGGGACGGAACTGGCATAACTACATTGCTATTAATTGAACCGTCACATCGGTTGTCAGTGTCATCACCGGCAGGCTATAAAAAAATTTTTAATGTCAAAAAAAAAATGTTAAACTTGTCGCCATTTATTTAGGAGTCCAAAATTTATTTTGGACGCCTACCTATCGAGCATTAACTTTATGAGTATAGTGATGAGAACCGACAACGAATTTAAAACCTTTTATGAGTTACATTTAAAACCCAGCTTAGTCGCGTTAGAAAAACAACGTCAAGCTATTCTCACTAAGCAAATAATTATTTTAATTATCTACGGCATACTGATGATAGTAGCTATTTTCGGGATGCAGAGTGTTCCAACTGAGCATCATGATTCTAGGAATTTTATAATATTATTTTTTATAATTTTGATACCGTCATTGCCTTGGGCTATTACAATAGCTTTTAAGCCGTATAAAATTCCAAAAAACGCGAATTATTACGTTGCTATTGGCTACTGCATACTGATGATAATTTTCGGGCTACTGAGTTTTAAAAGTAATTATTCGGTTATTATAGGCTTGGCAAGCATTTACGTTATGATATTCCTTATGTTCAAAATAGCATTTTTATCTAATAATATGAGATTAACTTATAGGCTAAATTTCAAACACCTGATTATTCGCCCTATTGTTAGCTTTATTGATGAAAATTTGAGTTACGCTCCTGAAGAAAAAGTCCCCCTTAAAGTGTTTATTCGCAGCCGGTTATTTGATAGGCCTGATAATCGTCTGTGGGTGGGAGAAGATTATGTTGAGGGTACTATTGGTAAAATAGCCATGAGATTTTCTAAAGTCAATGCATTAAAACAGATAGGAGCTACTCCTTTACTAATTTTTCGAGGATTATTTTTTGAGTTCAATCTTAACTTTAATTTTGAAAGGGTTACGTTCATTGTCCCTGCTGAAGAACGGCGGCGAGCTACCAACATAATAAGGCTGAGAATCCCAGACTCCCCTGAATTTGCGCGTAGTTTTGCCATTTACAGCAATAACCCGGCGATAGCACACCAGCTTCTTACTACCGATTTTAAGCACCGCCTTTTGACATTTCGTCGCCGCATAGAAAAGCCAGTCTATTTGTCCTTGATTGGTGACAAATTGTATTTGGCAATAGCTGTCAATAAAGACTTATTTGATCCTCCTATGGCTCAGTCGGTTCTAAACTTTGAGCTTATCAAAGCCTCTTTTGAATATATGCGGCTTAGCACAGAGATTGTGGAAATGCTAAAAGATGCAATTGCCCAGTTGAACAAGCCGTCTTTACCAAACTCCGTGCCGCCGAATGCAAAATTGACACCTTATGAACAATTTCGGAGGTTTTATGAAATAAACCTATTTTCCAAGTTGCTTAGGTTTAAAAGACAAAATTATCTTGGAGTTAGAATGGGATTTTATAAATTAAGTTACAAAAATATTCTTATTAAGATCTTTATGATTTTGTATATAATTCTATTAGTTATAGATACATTTTTGATAAATAATTGATTTTATAACTAAAATTACAAAAATATTATTCTATTGATTATTCTGAACATATTTATATCTTTCTTGGCACAGTTCATGAGATGAAACTTAATAAAATCAATTTCAAAAAAGATATTATCAGCAGCATTGTCACATTTGTTGATGACAAGTTGAGCTTCGAGCCGGAAAAACAAATTCCCCTTGAGGAATTGAAAGCCAGTGGATTGTGGAAAAAGTATCGTCAACTGGGAGGAGAAGATTATATTCAAGGGACTTTAGAGCACACAGAAATGAAATGTTTTCAAGTCTATACACAGGGCTCTAAAAAAACTTCTGAGGGGTTATTTTTCATCTTTAATTTTAACTTATCTTTTAAAGGTGTCACGGTAGTTTTACCCAGGCGGTGGTGGCAATTCTTTAGGAAAGAATCGCTGACTTGGGGGGGCACCGAGCTAAATTTGATCGACTTAGCAGACTCAGAATTTGAACAGAAGTATTTAGTCTATAGCAATAACATGATAGACTACGTTTTTTCTACCGGCTTCAAGCAGTGTCTTTTAATATTTCCTCATCGCTTGTCTTTATCTTTCGTCAATGGCAAGCTGTACATGGCAATAGCCATTCAAAAAGACTTATTTGAAGCACCATCAACTTCTAATGTACTCAACTTTGAACGTCTCCAAGAAATTTTTGAATACCTGTATTTTGGTAAGGTACTTGGAGAAGAATTTGGGCTCTATTTGAAAAATAATTTCTTAATTTAAAGCGATTAATTTTAAGACGAGAGACTTTATAATGTCTAAATCATTTTATCAAATTCCCTTAAAACGTATTCTATTTGCCTTCCTATACCTTCCGATTAGTTTTTTTGCATTTTTTTCGGCATTTGGTTATATATTTGAGTTCAACAAAGCAAGCTTCAGCCATGTATTTTTTATCATATTCATAGGTATTTATATGGTATTTTTGGCATTAGGGATATTGGAAAATCGGGGGTGGATTTATATAGCAGTCATCGCTGCAACAGTATCTCATTTCCTGATAGCACTTTATTGGATAAAATCTATGCCAATATTAGCCATAATATTGATGGTGATAGCGCTGAGTTTTTTGGGATTATTAAAATTTGCACGTCAATTGCAGGAAATGCCAAAATTGGAACTGCCAGAACCAATCTTGGTTCCTGAAGAAAAAGTACCGGAAAAGAAAATATAAGGTTCGTTGTTTCGGGAAATCCGCTCAGCTACATTCCCGAAACATAGTATGTAGGGTGGATTAAGCGTATCCACCCTACATGTATGGTTTATTCGTTGTTTCGGGAAATCCGTTCCGCCCCGAAACATAGTTGAGTCTCATCCCAGCCTGGCTTGTTTAGCCCAGGATTTATCCCAAGGCATCTACTTACAAACAGCTTTAATTATTGTTCAATAAATCCTACAATGTTATGACTCACACAAGACTGGAGATGATCATGGAAAAACTTTCTATTCGTGAAGCTTCACAAACATTTGGGATTTCTCGGGCACGCTTGTACCAACTGCTTGATAAAGGGGTTGTGGCTGGCTATCGTTCCAAAAAGAAGGGACGGGGGGGAGGATCGTGGGTGCATTTAAATAGCCTGCATGAACATTTTACTAATAAAACGGACGGGAGACCTCCTGTAGAGTCAGACAAAGAAAACTATATTTCAGTGCGTATGGCGTGCGAAATGACAGGTTATACAAATCCACGTATTTACCAACTAATAAAACAAGGCACAATTGCATCGCGGAAAGGAAAAGGTGGGGTGTTGGTATATTATCCTGATCTGCTAAATTATAAAAGAAAAAATAAATAGAAAAAGTATTGACATTAAAAATAGGGCGCGTATAATACACTCCCGTCAACGCACCTATTTTTTTTTGAGCTAAATTTAGATAAACGCTTGACATTATTTTTTGACGACCTACAATCATACCAAGCCGTCAGAGTACGGCTGGTGACTTTGATAGTGATTGGCGTCGGTATCAAAGCCACCATGACAATAACATCTAAGCTTTAAAAGGAAATTGTCGTGAGCAATATTACCCAAATTGCGCCCAAAACGCAACACATCAATATCGGTGATACTGATCTACCTATTATTGAATACAAAGGCCAGCGTGTCATTACATTTGCTATGATGGAACAGGCGCATAAGCGTCCTTCCGGCACGGCACGTAAGCGGTTTAATGATAACCGTGAACGGTTTGTTGAGGGCGAGGATTTTTATGAATTAACTGCGTCCGAAATTCGGACGCAGTCGCTAACCCATATTTTCCCGCCACGCACTCCGAAAGGCATAATCATCACAGAGACCGGCTACCTAATGCTAGTCAAATCGTTCACCGACGATCTCGCATGGCAAGTCCAGCGTGAGCTGGTCAACAAGTATTTTGCCACACCACACACCCTCCCACAAAATCGCCTTGATGCTGAAATAACCCTTGCCAAAGCCGCCGCCGACATGCTGCGGATGAGCAACGATAGCCGCTTGAAAATGCTGCATCGGATTGGCGAGGGACACAAGCTATCAACCGCTTTCTTACCCGACTACACTGAAGACAAGCCAACACAAGCTTTGGCGACGCTGCTAAAAGAACATGGAGTTGGCTTATCGGCAATCAAGGTCAACAAAATTTTGATTGAATTAGGTATTTTGGAGATCAAAACTCGCAACTCAACCAAGACCGAGAGTAAGAGCAAGGAGTTCAAGTGCCTGACCGAAACGGGCTTGAAATATGGCAAAAACCTTGTCAATCACAATAACCCGTGCGAGGTTCAACCGCATTACTATTGTGATACCTTCCTAGAGCTGCTGGATAAAATTAATGGCTACTTGGCTGGCGACACTGTGATGGAAGGTGCGGTTGAAGCATAGTACCCTAGAAATCACCTTTACGCCCCGAAGAATTCAAAAAATCCAATAACCCTGCACGGCTTAACAACGCATTTTTTATCGTTCCCACGCGCCTGCGTGGGAATGCAGCCCCTCACTGCTCAGTCTAAAACCTGTGTTTTGACTTACCCCTGCTAATCAATAATCCATTGCATCGCGTAATCCACCGGAGACATCTTTATTTGGCAACAAAAAAGCTGGGTTAATCATTTAATAAATAATGAGACTGAATTAAGCCAATCCCCGAACAGCTTTTATTCATTGTTTCGGGAAATCCGCTCCTTAAGCTCCACACCAACTACACCGATGGCACCATCTTGGCCCTAAGCCCATGCCAGCGTGCCCGATAGAAAGGACGGAGCAGGCATAACTACATTGCTATTAATTGAACCGTCACATCGGTTGTCAGTGTGATAGTGTCATCGCCCGCGGCGACATTAGCCTGCCTAATCGCCCAACTCAGGCTGCCATTGACAGAATCATCACCATTATCAATGGCTTGCGTTACATTAAAATTAGCCGCTGACAGGAGCCCAAGATAAATCTTGGACTCCTAATATCAAAATCTTATTAGTTATACTTTCATCAAAGTAAATAAGAGGACTCCATCATGTACCATCACTTAATCTTAAAATTGAGCTTAATTTTCTTAATAACTGCCATCGCCGCACCTGTCCAAGCCTCACGCATTGCCTTGGTGATTGGCAATGCCAATTACAAAGATGTGCCCCTGCGTAATCCCACCAACGATGCGGATGATATGAAAAAAATCCTGAGCCAATTGGGATTTGAAGTCATCTTAGCGAAAAATGCGAACCGGAGAACCATGATAACAGCGATACAGCACTTTGGGACACGGCGGCATCATGCTGATGTCGGCTTGTTTTTTTATGCGGGACATGGATTGCAAGTCAAAGGCCGTAATTATTTAGTGCCTGTCGATGCCAATATCAAAAGCGAGGCTGATATCGAACATGAAACCGTTGATGCTGCTCGTGTCCTTGCAGAAATGGAACGTGCCAACAACGGGATCAATATTGTGATCCTTGATGCCTGCCGTAATAATCCTTACAAACGTGGTTTCAGGGATTTAACAAGAGGCTTAGCACGTTTAAACGCCCCAACCGGTACTTTTATTGCCTACGCAACTGCCCCCGGCGATGTGGCAGACGATGGTAAAGGGCGTAACAGTCCATTTACCAAAAATTTGCTCTGGGCTTTGAAAACAATACCACACTTAGAGATTGAACAGTTGTTTAAAAAAGCGGCTAGGAAAATGATTGAAAAGCAAAAAACTGATAAATCGCAAGTACCTTGGCGACATTCTTCTTTAATATATGATTTTTGCTTTGCCGCTTGTCCGGGTGTCGACGTTTCACAACAATTACGCCAGTGTGAAAAACATTATCAAGCCAATCGTTTAACCACTGGCAAAGGCGGCACCGCGTTTGTCTGTTACAAAGACGTGTTAACAAAAGACCCAAATAATGTTGAAGCCAAGGCGGGCTTGAAAAAAATTGAGGAACGTTATGTGGCTTGGATAAACCGCGCCTTGAAGAGGAGACAACGATATAAGGCTAAACGCTATTTGCCTAGATTATGCCAAGTCAATCCAAAATCACCTCATTTGCCGAAAATTAAAAAACGATTGCAAACAGCTTGTCCCAAATTGACACGAACAGCAATTGTCAGCCGCTCGGTTGATACTGGCAAAGGCACTTTTCATGATTTGTTAAAGGATGGCACTGAGGGACCAAAAATGTTTTGGATACCGGCAATCGAGCGTTTTGCAATAGCACGCTATGAAGTCACTTTTGCAGAATATGACAAGTTCGCCGAGGCAACGGATAGAGAGAAACCCGATGATCAAGACTGGGGGCGTGACAATCGTCCGGTGATCAATATTTCTTGGGAAGACGCTACGGCTTATGCAGAATGGCTTAGCGAGGAAACGGGACAAAAATATAGTCTGCCCACTGAGGCGCAATGGCAATATGCCGCTGGAACAACAAGCCAAGAAGATATTTGTCCTTATGCCAACGTCAAGGATTGCAGCGATGCCTATGATTACACTGCCCCAGTCGGCCATTTTGAGCCGAATAAGTTTGGTTTATTCGACATGTCGGGAAATGTGTCTGAGTGGACGTGCTCCGATGAAAATAATAGCAAGGCATGTGTAGGTGAAAAACCAAGTAATCCTGTTATTATTCTCGGGGATTCTTGGGACACGCAGCAAAACCGTATGGCGTATGTATACGAACTTGGTGATGATTATATTGGATTTCGGGTAGTGAAGTATTAAGCATTTATCAATAGACTTGTCCCTTATTTAGGAGTCCAAAATTTATTTTGGACTCCTAAATGCTCATTCCGCTGTACTCATTAACAAAAAAAATGTTAAAAATCAAAACAAGCACACCATTTATTAGCGTACTCATTGCCTTGTTACTACTTTTTTGGCTTGAACTAGTCCAAGCGACTGACAATCGGCGAGCCTTAGTCATTGGAAATTCAAACTATCAGGGCAATGCATTTCTGGAAAAGCCGGCGACTGATGCCCACCATTTTGCAGAGACACTGAAAAAACTGAATTTTCGCGTGACTTATAAAGACAACCTAAGCCGCAAGGAAATGCAAAATGCGATTGAGCAATTTAAAGAGGATTTACGTGATGGGGGTATAGGCTTATTCTATTTCGCGGGACACGGATTGCAATTTGAGGGAGAAAATTATTTAATTCCCATAGGTGCAGAGGGTGTATTTTACACGCGGGACAAAAAACGCTTGGAGAGAAAAACCACCAAGCTGAGCGATATATTAAAAGTCATGCAAACTGCCGATAATCGGATTATCATTTTGGATGCCTGTTATGACAACCCCTTTCAATCTCCAGAGGTAGAAACACAACGGGGGCTAACACCAATAAAGAAAATACCAGAGGGAACATTAATTGCCTACGCTGCAAAACCCGGTCAAGTGGTGACAGAAAATAACCCCTATACAAAAAATATCATTTCCGAGATACAAAAACCGGATTTGTCGATAACAGAAGTATTCTTGCATGTGGAGGCGATTGTTCGAGAAAAAACGGGAGGGCAACAAGAATCTGAGTATTATTCTGAATTAAAGGTAGATTTTTATTTTGCGGGAAAGTCTGAGTCATGGTTAAC
>JBDLJY010000115.1:0-17746 GCA_039714115.1 Pseudomonadota bacterium
CAAGAAACAAACTGGGAAATAGCCATGATTTTATCAGCTATTTTTGCAGCCAGTTTCGCCGGCAGCGTACTCATCTCCCTCAGTTCTGAATCACCCCGCCCGCCATTGTTTAAAAAAATTGGCAGTATTGTTATCGGTGTACTAATAAGTGGAACGATAATAACAATAAGCATAATACTTTCATCAGCCTTACTAAAAGATATTAAATACCTTGATCCAAAAATAATAGGGCTGGCACTAGGGATGGGTTTAGCAATTGGCTTAGTCACCCGTTCTTGGCTTAGAGGCATTGCAGTGGGCTTGATCTTTGGCGGAATAATGAGCTTTTTGGGAGCATTGTCTCCAGAGCCGAACAGTCTGGGTAGCGCGATGATAGGCAGTATCTCAAATGGATTACTATTCTCCCTATTATTTGCCTTGCCCTATCTGTGGGCACGAACGATTGCTGACACCTGGGCTGGCGTTATAGCAGGATTGCTTGGCAGTGGCGGAGTTTATATCGTTTTTTTGATTCCACAAGATAGCATGATACTCCTATATAGCATCCTAGCAGTCAGCTTAGGCTTAACCCAACTATGGTGGCGCCCCTTACTATTTTACCCCTTTGAAGCCGCTTTAAGCGTATTATTATCTCATGCAGAAATGCCCGACAGCATACATTGGCATGCTGCATTTTGGGATGAACATCAACGCCTACCCTTATATGGCTTAGAAAAACACCTTATCAAAATAGCTCAACAAAATCCAGCCGCCATGACTTACTTGAGGCAAACTCCGCAAGCTTGGGCAGTGCAGGCGGCACAAATTGAACTCTATTTTAGACATTTGCAGCGATGTACCACAATCCACACCGCTTATCAGGCACTACCAACCGGAAAATTTGACGATAAGCTCAGTAACTATTTAAGTGAACTAGGTCAAATCAGTCGAAATGTTAAACTAGCCTTGGAGATAGAAAACGATTACGAACAACGTCAGAGACTTGAACAAGTGACAGAAGCCTTGGGAGAATTGTTGCGTAACCTAGCCCTTTCCACCGATTCACAGATACTGCGCCTTTGGACAATTGCAGAAAATTGGCGGCAAAGCATTGCTGAATCTATCCGTAAATTAACGGAACTGATTGAAAGCAAAAGAGAAATTGATAATCCCTATATCACGGGTCGCCCCCTCATGATACAAAGTAAAGCCCTTTTTGTAGGGCGTAGAGAAATCAGTACACGTATTGATCTCCTACTGCGAAATCAATACAGTTCACCCATTTTAATTTATGGGCAACGGCGCGTGGGTAAAACTTCGCTGCTCAATTTCTTCAGTGAACTATTATCCGATCACTATGTACCGCTATTTGTTGATTTGCAAGGCCCCGTATCAGGGGCAGCCAACCACAGCGACTTTTTCTACACCATCAGTCGCGCCATGATAAAATCGGCCCGTGAAACTCGGCAACTTGATTTGCCCCCCCTTAGTCGTGAGACATTGCAGGATGATCCTTTCGGTCAATTTGATGAATGGCTGGATAATGTAGAAGACTGTGGCCGCACAGTGCTGCTCACTTTTGACGAATTTGAAGCCTTAGATCAGGCTTTCCAGAAAAAACGTTTGGATAAGGATTTGATACTAGGCATGTTTCGCCATATTATTCAGCACCGTCCGCGCTTTAAAATAGTGATTGCAGGGGCTTATCGCTTAGAAGCGTATCCAGATTGGGCAAATTATTTGAACAATATTGAAACCCTCAAGCTCAGCTATTTGCAAGAAAATGAAGCAATACAACTGATTGAAAAAACGAAAAAATCACTCCGCTATACGCCTTCCGCCACTCAGCGTATTTTAGAATTGACTGGTTGTCACCCTGCCTTGGTACAATGGTTGTGCAAAGAAATTATCATTTTAAAAAATCAACAGGATACTAAAGAGCGAGATTCGGTACAAAGAGAAGATGTGATGGCAGTCGTGCCCAAAGTTTCAGAAAATGCAAAGGCTCAATTTACCCCTATTTTTTTGCGTCCAGCGGCGGAGAATGAGATATTGCGTTTACTCGCAGCGCAGGGAGAAGGGGCAGTAGTAAGTCAAGAGACATTGCGGTACGATGGTCAAGAAAAAATAGAAGAGATTTTGTCAAATTTGGTACAAAATGAATTGATTGAATCGACAGCGGGGGGCTATCGATTTCAAGTTGAGCTTTTTCGGCGTTGGCTAACTACAGGGTAACTGAGCAATGCCATTAAGTTAAGAGATATTGTAGTTGCCCACCTACAAAAGAACGTCTTTGGGCTTAACTTAATGGCATTGATCCTACGCTCGCTAAGTTATAATCGCACAAACTAACTCAAATTGATCAAATAAAAAACCGGTGCGATTATAGTTCAGCACTATTTTTTTATAAAATCAATCAGTTATTATTACCACACTTGTCTGAACTACCAAGTTGCTTAAACCATTTATCTATCTCTCTAAGAACAAATGCCTTTTTAGAATGCTCTTTGCTCATCTTTGTCGTTTCCTACGCCCATGTAGTATGGTTCATCCCCACCATTGATAACGTCCATGTTAGGTGAAATCCAGAAAATGACTTCCTCAAAAGCCGCCTTGGCATGTTTACCTTTGGGATAGAGAGCCAAATATTGGCCAATCGTTACATTGACGACATTCAACGAACAGGCAATATCACTGGCGGCTTGCCAAGCAATCTTTTCGCCAATTGGTAAGCTGCGATATTGTTTACTAAGTGCCCAAAATTTGTCGGGGGTAACAAACCAGCCCACATCTCCAAAATCGACGTAATAGATATTTCCCTGTTCTTTTTGCAGTCAAAATTCGCTGACAAAGCCGGCATACCAGTCAGCAAAAAAAGCGTTATCAAAAAAAATTGTTTCAGAAATTCTCCGTTACTATTTAGAGTCCAGTCCATACATCGAACGAATACTTGGCAAAACCCATGCAATGTTGAGTACATTAAGTCATCCTTATGGGCACACAATTATACTCATAAACATCCAAAAAATACCACCCACTAAATTTCATCTCTTATTATATAGAGTAGATATCTATCCATTAATTGCTCGGTTTATCGTTAAGGGCAACCATAAAGGATTGCCCCTACAGGAGACGTTATTTTTATTTATCGGTAGGGTGGATACGCTACATAAGCTTACCAAAATAAATTTTGGACTCCGACTTTAAACCAGACATTAGTACAACTAATTATAACTGTGATATAGTATGGGCTGATTAATTACACTCATGTTCAGACACTATCAGGAGGGAAAAAAAACGATGTTAAACAAGCGCTTTTGGCATGTCCTCTGCCTTGTCAGTTTGTTAGTCATTGCAGGATGTGATGATGATGATGATGATGATGACGATTTTGAATCATTTACCCCTTTCGAGCGTGTTGCCACAATTCATGGCGTTTATGATGCGACTGGAGAACTTAATGAAAAAGCGACTTATATGCTTACACAGGAAGTTGCCGAGAATATTGCCCGTTACATTGCCACACATGTTGAGTCGGAAACCCTTGGAGCGGATATTATTCAAGGGGGTAATTGGGTGGTTGCCGGGGTAGAAACTGAGCCAACGGCGATGTCGTTTGAAAATGATTTATCATCTGCCATTTTAGGTATTCCTTCTCAACAGCCCATTGACAGTAGTGAAGATTTTTCAGCCACTAATATGAAAAAAGTTAAAGTGGTAGAAATTTGTAATCGCACTTACGCAGGGCAAGCATTGGGTGCAATACCGGTTACTGGTTCTGTGACCGTTGACAATGGCGTTATTCATGCGACAGCATTGCCATGTGAGATTTCGGTTCATAATGAAGGCGCCCAAATTCAAGTGAATATGCTGGATCCTAATGGGATTTTTAGCTTGTTTTTTACAGATGTTTTATTTGGCCCACAAATGGCAGATGCTAATTTTAGTGATGCCATGACGGCATTGCCTAGCCAAGTCAAAAAGGAAATTCGTGCGATTATTATAGCAGCTTTGGAAACTTGGAGCAGTCAAAGCGGCATTGAGTTTACAGAAGTGCAGGAAGCCATTGGCCCGACATACCATTCTAATGAGGACATTAGGAACGTCATCAAAAATACATCCGCTCAATCACCGTATTTACATTATGTTTATACCAAACAGGATGGAGGGATATTTACCAGTAATGAAGTCAAGCATATTGCCCAAACCGTGATTAACACCATGACAATTCATGGTGAGGCTAATGCGGGTCAACAAGAAGACGCATTATCAGATTTGTTAAGTAGCCCGTCTGCTAGTTGGCGTTCAGCACGTCATGCACCCTTATCCATGCCCGGTGGTAATCAAGTGGTTGAAAGCTGTTCTCCGCATTATGCGAAAATGGCTATTGGTACGGCTTATTTAGATCATGCAACCGCTTTACCTTGTGAAATTGGGTTTAATACCATAGAAGCAGGGCAAAAGTTATTGGTTTCTTTCTTGAATCCGATCTATATGTTTGGAGCCCTATTTGCCGATATGAGCGATGATGAAAAAACTGCATTTGGTAGTGTGCCGGATGATGTCTTAAATGATTTGGTTATTATGGTGGATTATGCGTTAACGAACAACTTGGATATCGCTGTCAATCCTAAACAACAAGTCACTTATGATATGTTAGGACAGTAATTAACCAACCATCCGCTTCCGCTAGACATCAGTACAACAAATTAAGAAATAAACGAATTTAATTAATAATTCGTTTATTTCTCAATTAGTTGTACTGAGTTTAAGGACACTGGAGATGTGATTTAATTTGCGGCAATACTCGTTGCGCTTTTAAAATCGCCTCCTTTTTGATTTGAGGATCTCGATTTATATAATTTTGCAAACCCCTTGCTAACCAAGACGGCAAAAAACGACTCGTAAGCTTAGTCACTTTTGGCTCAAAGCCGATAATTTCCAAATCGCAAAGGGAAACTTTGCCATTTTTGAACCGGTAAAGAGGCTGCACAGTCATGTTGATGGGTAACTCTTTGTTGTATATGAGAAGTTTGATAAGCATCGTCTGGGCTTGTGGTAGAGTCAGCCTGTCGGGATGAGCCGCCAACTGAGATAGCACATCCAGCACGCTGTAGTTAATGTCCGCTTCGACTATCACCCTTTGAATGAGTTTACTTAGTATCCCCTCAGATGACGGAAGTGGTCCATTCACAAGAAGTTTACAAGTTATCTGTCCATTTATTACTGCGATATTGCCATCAGGCGTGTTTTGGCACGGACTTGCGGCAACAACCAGTTTTGAAGATGATAGCGCGATAATGAACGCTATGAACATACGATATTTCATGTTAAATACCTCTTGTTTGATATAGGTGGATTACACTACAACAATCTAAACCTTATCATTTCAAAAATCAATGCCGGCACCAAAAAAGCAACCTGCTCCGTAGGTTTCAAATGCCACGCACCTTTGAAATCTGGTGTATGGAGGTGCGTAGGACGCACCCTACGTTCTATGGCATTGACCATTTGGAATGGATCACACTCTACAACCAAATCACCTCAATCCTCTTCCCCTCTTCCTCCACCCACTCGCGTTTCCCCACCTTGTCCCAATCTTCAACGGTTTTGCGACTAAAAATCACTAACCAGCCACTCTCCAAACTCAGCCGCTGCAAATAATCAACGAGCTGTTCTTTACCCCTGCTTAAGGCTTTTTTACTCTTCAACTTTAATTCAAATGCAAACCGTTCTCCGGCAAATTCAATACATAAATCCAAGCGTCCCAAACCCGCCGCGTATTCTCGACTAATCCGCCCACCGCCATTGACTATCCGTTGCAACCATGCCATAAACAACAAGTGATGCGCTGCCTCTGTGTAAGTTCGGCGTTTAGTCACTAACTCACTGTGTTCCTTATAAAATTCAATATAAGTCTCCAATACTTTATCAATGTCCAATTTACCATCGGCTTTGACATACCATTGTGGGTTAATACCCAGCATATTTTGCCGATAATCGGTTAATTCTCTTGGGATAATTTCACGATAGATGGGATTAGCAATTTCTAAGCCATAAGTACCTACGCGCACTAAACCTAAGTCAATTAAATATTGTTGATCTTCACTTAAATAGCTGTGAGTTGAATCAAGGCTGGCTGTCTCATCTTCGCCAATCAAAATCGACTCAATAATCCGTGCCACTCTCGGCTCGGTTAATTTATCTGCCAATTGATCTAAATGCACATCACGTCGGGCAATTAAAATCTCCGCCGCTTGTTCGACATCAGCCTTATTAACGGTTTGTGTCCAATCAATCGCGTGTTCTTCAAAACACAATTCCCGCCCTAAAGCATTGACTAACCAAGGTTGTCCAGCTGTCAATTCAAAAATCCGTTGTAAAGCCGGGTGAGTGAATTTTTGACCGGTGGCTGAGCTGTGTTGTGCATATAACTCTTTGACTTGTTCATAAGTGAAATCATTCAATCGAATGGATTTTTCTTTAATATTAAATGCCGAACCACCGACAATATGATGTTTTGAGGCATCTGAGTAAATCCGATAGTCGCGGATGTCACGTAAACCGATCAAACATAAGGCATGAGGGAAAGCTTTGGGGCGTTTGGTATAACCAGCACGTAATTGTCGCAATACAGAAATCAGCCCATCGCCAATCAAGCTATCTACTTCATCCATTAACACTACTAAAGGTTTTGGTAACTGAAGACACCAACGAGATAAAAAGCCACTAATACCTCTTGACATTGAACGGATTTTAAAACAGTCTTCTTGAGGCTGCCAATCTTCCTTCAAATAAGCACTCGCATTAGCTTCAATTTCACTGATGATTAATTCATTCACGGCTTCAATGTCATTACGCAGTGGTTGAGCCGCTTCGACATTCACATACAAGGCAATATATTTACCCTCCTGATTCAAATGTTCCATCAATTGCAACATCAGAGTGGTTTTACCCGTCTGGCGGGGGGCATGTAGGATAAAATAACGTTTATTGTCGATCAGTTTTTTTAGGCTGTCAAAACGAGGCGTTATTGACACCATGTAGTGATCGGAAGGAATACAAGGTCCGGCGGTGTTAAATGATTTCTGCATAGTGTTCCCTTTTTTACTTAGATAATACTGCTTTTATTTTCAAAACTAAAATTCCAGGTGGATACGCGGAGCAATATCCACCCGCTGATAATACTGCTTTTTCTAAAATAAACAAGTGGAGTTGAACTACAACCAAACCACCTCAATCCTCTTCCCCCCTTCTTCTACCCACTCGCGTTTCCCCACCGCGTCCCAATCCTCAACGGTTTTGCGACTGAAAATCACTAACCAGCCGCTCTCCAAACTCAGCCGCTGCAAATAATCAATGAGCTGTTCTTTACCCTTACTTAAAGCTTTTTTACTCTTCAACTTTAATTCAAATGCAAACCGTTCTCCGGCAAATTCAATACATAAATCTAAGCGTCCCAAACCCGCCGCGTATTCTCGACTAATCCGCCCACCGCCATTGACTATCCGTTGCAACCATGCCATAAACAACAAGTGATGCGCTGCCTCTGTGTAAGTTCGGCGTTTAGTCACTAACTCACTGTGTTCCTTATAAAATTCAATATAAGTCTCCAATACTTTATCAATGTCCAATTTACCATCGGCTTTGACATACCATTGTGGGTTAATACCCAGCATATTTTGCCGATAATCGGTTAATTCTCTTGGGATAATTTCACGATAGATGGGATTAGCAATTTCTAAGCCATAAGTACCTACGCGCACTAAACCTAAGTCAATTAAATATTGTTGATCTTCACTTAAATAGCTGTGAGTTGAATCAAGGCTGGCTGTCTCATCTTCGCCAATCAAAATCGACTCAATAATCCGTGCCACTCTCGGCTCGGTTAATTTATCTGCCAATTGATCTAAATGCACATCACGTCGGGCAATTAAAATCTCCGCCGCTTGTTCGACATCAGCCTTATTAACGGTTTGTGTCCAATCAATCGCGTGTTCTTCAAAACACAATTCCCGCCCTAAAGCATTGACTAACCAAGGTTGTCCAGCTGTCAATTCAAAAATCCGTTGTAAAGCCGGGTGAGTGAATTTTTGACCGGTGGCTGAGCTGTGTTGTGCATATAACTCTTTGACTTGTTCATAAGTGAAATCATTCAATCGAATGGATTTTTCTTTAATATTAAATGCCGAACCACCGACAATATGATGTTTTGAGGCATCTACGGAGGGGGTTGCAAACCAGTCGAAAGTGACAAGCTGATAATACGACTTTTCAAAACTAAAAGTAAAATAACATTATGGCTTAAAACTGATTGCATTTGATCGTTGATCAGCGTATTATTTAATTCCTTTTGTATTGTGAGGAAAAAAATATGACAATTCAATTCCCTTTTAAATTTGGGTTGTTTTTGAAAAACGCCGCTTGGTTGGTGGCGTTGAGTGTTGTTTTTTTGATGACACGGGCACATGCCGCCCCTCTGGTACATGATACTAGGAGTTCTCATTTCTATTGTTTGGATTCGATTGATCCAGATAAAGAGGTGATTATTTTAGTACATGGTTGGAGTGCGTTTAAAACCTTTGATACTCCTTTAAAGGAGACAGAGGATTATTATGAGGAGGAATGGAAAAATTTCATTGCTCATTTTAAAGATGAAAATGTTTGTCTCCAGACTTGGGATGTGAGGGAAGGTATCCCTTATCTCGATGCTAATCCCTTGGTTCAGGTTTTGGTCAAATTGAATTCTGAGTATAAAATCCCTTATGCAAGGATTAATATTATTGCTCATAGTCAAGGCGGTAATTATTCCAAAGATGCTTTGGTAAAACTTGAGCAGTCGGAGCAAGTACGTGAGATTGAGCTGGTGACATTGGGAACGCCTCATACGGGTTCTGAAAGGCTTTATACGCGAAATGTTCTCAGGACAGCTGAGATATTGGGTTATACGAGTGCCGGTATGCTTTACGGTGCATGGTTAAATTCTCTCTATAAGGGCTATCAAAACGCTGATACGGAGGCAGAAAAAAATCAATATCGAATCTGGTTGGGTGTTTCTGGTGCAGTCGGCGTTATCGGTGCTGTATTTATAGGTAAGCGTATTAGTCAATTTGATGAGATTTACAATAATCCGGGGCTATTGCAATTATTGCCTTCGGGTGATAATCCGGTGTTGAGGAAACTTAATCGAGATATTCAGGCGCTGAAGTTACAGCAATGTATTTCGGCTATTTATAGTGATTACGGTATCGGAAAAGGTGATGAAGTCGTACCGGTTTATAGTGGCTCTTGGAGTGGTGTTAAATTAAAAACTCGTCAATTAGTCCCCGGCAGAACTCATTTGGAGCTTATAAAAGGGGATGCTGAGATTTTTGGGCTTGTCAAGAAAATGATTTGGGAATAGGCGATAAATCGCCTACTACGAACTTTTAAAAATAGTCCGTTCGTAGTAGCAATGCCATTAAGTTAAGACAAACCTGACAGGTGTCAAAAACATGTCAGGTGAATTTTTCGACGCCCTTGAGTAGAAAACTACCTGCCAGGTTTGGCAGGTCTGATTTGGGGGCTTAACTTAATGGCATTGGTTCGTAGTAGGCGGCCTATTCGGTCAGGCAGATGCTCTCACCGTTAAAACTTCACCGTTTGAACAATGAAATCATAATGACCGCTAGGATAATGAACTTTAACTAAAAAGGCAAAACACTTCTCGTTTGGTGAAATAAAGAGGCTGTCCTCAAGCCGATATCCCAAGACAAAATCACGGTAGTTGTCAAGAGAATCAAGCGTTTTTTTGGAATCGCCCATGTTAATTTCAAGTTGCATTGAAGCTTTCGTTTGCTCTTCATTGACTTTTTGCCGTAGATGAACACGGATATTCTTATGAATATAGTCATAAACGCCCGTCGAGTCAAAAATGTGACCTTGAGCAAAATAACCGTGTGGCGGTGTCAACTTAAGCCTTTGGCGGAGTCGCCACGTCTTTTTTAGAACCTCATTAAGAACATCTTTTTCGGTTCTAGGGGCATTTCCATCTCCACTGACTGTCTGACATCCGCCACGAACACACCGGTTGGTTGCCACATCAACAATCATGATTTCAGCAATTGCTGCACCAGAACCATCAATTGTTCCTAACTGCACCATGACAAAATACTTGCTATCTGGGGAGAATCCCAACATAGCGATATTTCGCTCTCCCCCCGTTGTTGCTTTTGTGAGTACAGGGCTGCCAATTAAAACCAACAAAAGCCATGCCATTGTGAAAAACTTAAACATATCTACAATCTCCTTCTTAGACCCAAAAGTGCAATACCATTAAGTTAAGACAAACCTACGAGGTTGCCACACCTGCTCCGGTTAATTTATCGTTGAATTTACAACGACCTGCGATGTATTGGTCTCCTCGTAGGTCTGAATTTTGGGCTTAACTTAATGGCATTGACCCAAAAGTGGGGCTATATGATTACATATATTCCCGCTCAGTTCAAGTTTACCGTCACCACTCGTCCAAAATTAATTTTGGACTCCTCAAGGACGACGGCGTTTAAAATGAGTGATCGATGATGTCACACAAACAATAAATGATCAATAAGTGAACTTCTTGAATACGTGCCGTCGATTGGCTGGGGACACGAATTTCTATATTGCTTTTACTGCCGGAGCAGATTTACAACTTGCTCCGTAACATGACTAAAGAAATCCGATTTTTTGAAAAAATCTGATTTCTAGGTGTAGAGGTTACGATATGGGAGCCTACGAAAACCAATCGGTTTCCCAGTTGCAATTTTCGCAGACCAATTACTCGGTTGGAGAAGATGACGCGAGTATCACGCTCACTGTTACCCGCAAAGGCAGCAGCGAACGTTCAAAACCCAGCACAGGGATTTACGAAAATAGGGATTAAAACAATAAGCTTAAATTAGTTCATGTAGGGTGGATTAAGCGGAGGGGATTCGTATCCACCGAAACATCACAATTAATCAGTGGATACGCGGGCAGGCTTCAGTAGACTCAGAAGAAATTCTAAAAGCTCAAGCCTATAAATCCGAGTTCCCTCCTTACGTCGGGACGACAAGCTTTCAAAAAAAATATGATTTCTTTAGGGCAGCGTTGTCATCATATTTTTTGGGTTTATCTTGGGCCCGAAGTATTGAGGGATCGGATTTCTTTATAAGGCGAGTTCTGCCTCCGCAGGTTTGCAACCTGCTCCGTAACGTTTAACAATCCCCTTATTCCGTCAATCCCTGTACTGATGTTGTCCGCCAAGATAAATCTTGGACTCCTTAATTCTGCCTCCGCAGGTTTGCAACCTGCTCCGTAACGTTTAACAATCCCAAAACATAAGCCCCCTGATTTACTACAAATAACCCACACACCAATCAATGCCAACAGGGATTTAAGCCCCCAAATCAGACCTGCTGGGAGACCAATACCCAGCAGGTCGTTGTAAATTCAGGTAAAATTTCATCCCTCCTAGCGTCGGGACAGGCCTGACACAGGGATTTACACCTGTCAGGTTTGTCTTAACTTAATGGCATTGACACACCAATCCCCTTATTCCGTAAATCAGGGGACTGATGTTTTGCATTGTGCTAGAAATCCGATTTTTTAAAAAAATCGGATTTCTTTTATTGTGCTAGAAATCCGATTTTTTAAAAAAATCGGATTTCTTTTATTAGGCTAGTTAATCCGCTATACTAGGGGTTTTGAAACGATCAACACGGAAATAACGGATATTCTTAAAATGATCAATATCCCAATCCGTTATTTTTTTGGTTTATCCCTTCTAAAATTTAATCCCTGTAGTTATTTTTTTTTGACAATAGCATTTTTTATCGTCCGATTGATTCAAAATGAGCAATCGATGATGTCACACAAACAATGAATGATCAATAAATGAACTTCTTGAATACGTGCCGTCGATTGGCTGGGGACACGAATTTCTATATCGGCACCTAGCGCCGCTTTGCCACCGTCGTGCCCACTGAGTAATATGATTTGCATGTTTTGGATATGTGCCGCTTCAATGGCTTTGAGGATATTAGGCGAATTTCCACTGGTGCTGAGCGCGAGTAAGATATCGCCTTCTTGTCCTAATGCTTTAATTTGTCTATGAAAGATTTTATCAAATGTATAGTCATTAGCTATCGAAGTGAGAGTTGATGAATCGGTGGTTAAAGCGATGGCGGGTAATGCTTGCCGCTCTTTTTCAAAACGGTTGACCATTTCGGAGGAAAAATGTTGGGCTTGTTCAGCCGAACCGCCGTTGCCACAAGTGAGAATTTTATGTTTTTGTTGTAAACAAGTTGCCATCATTTGCCCCGCTTCGACAATAAAGGGGGCTAAACAGGACTTCGCTTGGGCTTTGAGTTTGATGCTCGCGGAAAATTGTTGATTAACGCGGTTGAGTATGTCCATATTATTAAAGGAGGCGATAAATCGCCTACACCTCTGCCTGCGAATTTTGCACGTTGGTAGTAGGCGATTTATCGCTTTATTATGTTATACGTGTTTCCCATTGCCAAGCATGGGCAATAATAGTTGCTAAGTCAGCATATTGAGGCAGCCAGCCTAACACCGTTTGCGCTCGTTTAGAATCTGCCACCAAGCGAGCCGCATCACCCGCTCGTCGATCTCCCATCTGCACCGGAATCGCTTTTCCCGTCACCTCTTTCGCAACATCAATGACTTGTTTAACTGAAAAGCCCGCACCATTGCCTAAATTATACGCAGCACTTTCCGCTCCGCTTAATAATTGTTCTAAGGCTAATAAATGTGCCTGACATAAATCATTGATATGGATATAATCACGGATACAAGTACCATCAGGAGAGTCGTAATCTTGTCCATACACAGTGATAGCCTCACGCCGTCCAGAGGCAGCTTGTAAAACTAAAGGGATTAAATGCGTTTCTGGCACATGGCGCTCTCCGAGTTGTCCATCGGGATCGGCGCCGGCGGCGTTGAAGTAGCGTAAACAGACAGATTTTAAACCGTAAGCGCGATCATAGTCGGCTAATATTTGTTCAATCATCCACTTTGATAAGCCATAAGGATTAATCGCTTGTTTTGGATGTTGCTCATCAATGGGCGTGTAGCGGGGCTCTCCGAAAATGGCAGCCGTTGATGAAAAAATAAAGGTTTTGACTCCGTGAGCCACCATCGCGTCTAGCAAATTTAAAGTAGCGGCAACATTATTTTGATAATATTTGCCCGGCTTTTGCACCGATTCTCCGACTTGAATAAAGGAGGCAAAGTGCATAACTCCGTCAAAGTTATAACCAGCAAAGAGGCGCTCTAATCCTTCACGATCTGCAATATCGCCAAATACGAAATCGCCGCCTAAGACGGCATCACGATATCCGCCTGAAAGATTGTCTAATGTAACGACACGATAGCCGGTGGCAAGCAACATTTTAACCATGTGGGAGCCAATATAGCCTGCGCCGCCGACGACAAGAATGGTTTTCAAACCCTATCCTCCTTTTTGCCAATTGTTAATCATGGCAAATTGTTCTGCGCCTTGGGGTGAAGAGGTTTTTCCAAATAAGGTTTGATCTCTCCAGTAGGCTAGTTTGAGATAAACTTCTTGTTTTTTAAAACCATGTCTTTTTAACCAACATCCGATGACTGTGCCCGCTCTACCATGCCCACCGAAACAATGAACATAGATTCTTTCATCAGCCGCTATGAGTTCATCTATCTTGTCCAAAATTTCCACCATTACCGGTTTGGTAGGCACCGACATGTCAACAATAGGGTAATTTAACATTTTGAACGCCGGGTTTGTTTTTGTCATCTCCTCTTGATAGGGAGAAAAAAGCGCCAATTCCTGCTGTTCCATTAAGCAAATAGTTGTCGTTATCCCCAAGCCGATCAAATCTTTAACCTTATAGGGGTGCTCTTTTTTATCCCATGAACCGGGATATTGTCCCCCATACAATTTTAGTTGGTTAAACTTAGGGTGATAGACTTTGTAAACGGCTAAGTCTTGAGTTTTAGGTTGTGTTTCGTTAGGATTCTTAATGTTTGGTATCATCAATATTCCCAAGATAAATCTTGGACTCCACGTTATCCAATGGTTACTATGCACCCCCCCTTAAGTCTCTACATCCACATCCCTTGGTGTGTCCGCAAATGTCCCTATTGCGATTTTAATTCTCATCAAATAGGTAGCGAACTGCCCGAAAATGATTATATTACCGCCCTACTTGCCGACTTAGAGCAAGATTTGCCGAGAGTCTGGGGGCGCAATGTCCGCAGTATTTTTATCGGAGGCGGCACACCAAGTATATTGTCTCCAGAGGCGATTTACAACTTATTATCTGGCGTGCGAGCGCGAATCCCCGTCGTCGCGGGTGCTGAGATTAGCTTAGAAGCCAATCCGGGCACAGTAGATACGACTCGTTTTCAAGGATTTCGAGAGGCGGGCATTAATCGTTTATCATTGGGCATACAAAGTTTTAATGATACCGCTCTACAAAATTTAGGCCGTATTCATGGGCGCAATGAGGCAATCAGTGCCATCGAAGCGGCGCGACAAGCGGGTTTTAATAATATTAATTTAGACTTAATGTTTGGCTTGCCGGCGCAAACTATTGAGGCAGCCTTAGAAGATTTACACACAGCTATCACTTATGAACCTTCCCATCTATCTTGGTATCAGTTGACGATTGAACCCAATACTTGGTTTTATCATCAGCCGCCACGCTTACCCGATGATGATTTATTGTGGGAGATGCAGACAGCGGGGCAGAATTATTTAGCCGAACAAGGCTATTTTCAGTATGAAATCTCTGCCTATGCTAAACCGGGGCAGCGGTGTCAGCACAATTTGAATTATTGGAAATTTGGCGATTACTTAGGCATCGGCGCGGGGGCACATGGCAAAATCAGTGAGATTAGTACAATTAGCCGCCTGTCCAAGCAGCGCCATCCGCATAGCTATTTACAATCTGCCCATAGCAGTGCCGTAACAACACTCACAGTTGATGAAGTGGTGCTGGAATTTATGATGAATGCTTTGCGCTTATTTGAAGGTTTTACGACTCAAGAATTTACAGAAAATACTGGGCTAAATATTGCGTGTATAGAAAAAACGCTACAGGTGGCGAGTGCGCGAGGATGGTTAGAAAGGGGGCAGCGTATTCGCGCTACTGATACCGGGATGCGTTTTTTAAATGACTTGTTGGGCTTGTTTGTGCCATAAGAGTCCAAAGCTAAAGCTTTGGATTCCAAAATAAATAAATTTATGGAGTTTTATGAACAAAAATACGCAACACAACAATAAAGCCAAAGCCGTTGTTTTAAGCGGGTGTTTTTTTATCATGCTCGCTACGTCTGCTGTGGCTCAGATCAGGAGTGGTTTTGATGCCAATATTGTGCCAGCCAATGATGATGGATCAACGGGTTTGATTCCTTTAGGTTTCACTATCAACTTCTTCGGAACTACCTATAGTGCAATGCCATTAAGTTAAGGATTTTATGTAGGGTGGGTAACGTGTTTTTGTTGCCCACCTGTCGGGGCTGGTGGGCAAAAAAAACCCGGTTCATACTGCCCACCCTACAAAAGAACGTCTTTGGGCTTAACTTAATGGCATTGACCTATAGTTTTCAGGTCATTCTTATAGATCGATCTGACATTGGAGCGGGCGAGTTTGACATCGAATACAATTATGAGCAAGTCCAGTGGGAAACGGGTAATGCCAGTGGAGGCAATTCTGTGCGTGTCGGTTATTCCAATGGCAGCGATGTTAACTTTGAGTTAGAAGGATCTGCTGTTAATGGTGCCCTGATTGATGGTGGTCCAAACGCTTTAATTGGCCACGAATTAAATTCAGGGATAGATAGCCGTTACCTTTTCTTTGTACGAGGTGGATTGGTGCCCGGTACTTTGCAATTTTCAGGGGCCAATTATAGTGTCAATGAAAATGGCGGATCAGCGACCATCACTGTTACCCGCGTCGGAGGTAGTAGTGGTGCCATCTCTGTAGGCTATAGCAGCACCGGCGGCACCGCGACGGCAGGGGGCGATTATCTTGTGCCGGACGGGGTTTGCAACCCAATGCCAGTATGATAAACCCCCCAAAATCAGACCTGCGAGGAGACCCATACCTCACAGGTAGTTGTAAACTAAAATAAAAATTAACCTACGAGGTGTGGGCTTTATGCGTAGGTTTGTCTTAACTTAATGGCATTGGGTTTGCAACCCCGTCCGGCACAGAACAGAATTATTAAATTCTATAACTTTGGATTGATTCTAACTTTGCGCTGGAGCGGTACATGAAAGATTGTTTCAAATTAATTTGGTCATCATATGCAATGATTGTACTCTTGACCATCATTTTTGCTGTATCTTACACACAAAACCCTTTATATAGTTCAAATCAGCACACCTATTTTTTGCATGGATTAGCGGATGGTGGGTTGGGGTTCCTTTTAGCGCAGGGATATATTTCATTATCGTGAAAAAAGGAGGAATGCCGAGAGCTAATCAGGCAACATATCCAAGAAAAACTGTGCCGGATGGGGTTGCAAACCCAGTAAAGCATATTATTTATAAATAATAAAATCAATATTTTAATATTAAATTAATGGCATTGGGTTGCAAACCCCGTCCGGCACTGGAAAGTCCAACATTAATGAAGCGTCATTGTTGGACTTCCTAGCGGAAGGGAAACCTACGTGCTGCCAGTTAAAGCGGCAAATATTCTACTCTATCAATAAAATATTCCAGTTCTCCTGCCTTTGCAATAATTTCCAAGTCATTGATGCAAGTACCAATGGAAACACGCAGTTGGTGAGCATAAATTACGCCTTGAAATGAAATACCTTCTCTCTGTCGTCGAGTGGCTTCAATCAAAAAGTCTTTATCTTGAGTGAAAAGCACTCGCTTCAATTCACCCGCCCGATCCAACAGTTCTGGATCACTTAGTGTACTCGTGCCGTCCTTATAAGCGGTAAGTACATCTACATTACGCACACGAAGTTCAACGGTAATGTCAAGGGGGACATGATGATCCATATAAAGTGCTATCGCCATTAAATCAGCCCCTTTGCTTTTAATCGAGCTTTGAACGGCGAAGGATCACTGGCTTGCCTTTGCCTTTCAACAAATTCAAGTTGTTGTTCAATTTCCCGATCAATTTCTTTTTGATGATCCCAGTAGTAGGCTAGGGCTGAATATATTTGCCCTCGTGTCAAATACGGATGTTGAAAAAGAATTTCTTCTGGACTCCAACCGTAGGCAATTTTGTCCAAGGCGATTTCAACAACTTTTGTATTCGTTCCGGCAATCATTGGAACGTTGTTTTCGTTGACAGTAATATGCTCGTCTCGCGTTGCGACAACAGGCATAACGTCCTTTTCAACCGATTGCTCATGATTGTCCTTGGGTGGTTCGCTAGGCTTTTGTGCAGTCGATAAATTTTGTACTATCGTTCTTGGTTTGACAATGATTTGTCTCTCTTGAACACTCACTTCGACTTCATCACCAATAGACAGGTGTGCTTTATCAAGGATGTTTTCAGTAAAGTGCAATCCTTGACTCTCACCCCATTTTTGAATAACGGCTAACATAGTAAGTATTTCTCCTTTATCATCATGTCCGTATTGAACCTTCAGCACGTATGACTGTGCGGCTGTAGCAAACCTAACAGGGTTCCCCGGCTTACGCAATTTAAGACCGCAGGTTTGGGGCATTTGGGTTAGATTTCAAGGTACAGAAATCCCCAATTTCTTCATCAAGCCTTCAGGCATCTTTGTACCG
>JBDLJY010000116.1:0-17718 GCA_039714115.1 Pseudomonadota bacterium
ATTTATAGGTGCGTAATATACCAAAAACACTGTTATTTTCACTTTTTGTAAAAATCTATTGCATTTTTTTCTTGCAATCATTTATCAAAGTGGTAAAATGTCGCTTGACATATATAGATTTAATGCCTTTTGTCTCTACATTAAACAAATCAACGCCGGCACGGGGTGTTACCCGTTTTAGCCGGCATTTTTTTGCCCAAAAGAAATAATCAGTTAAACCTAAATTGGTTTCACAGAAATACCGCCATAAATGATAATCGCCCAGCGGTAGTGCGCCATTATATACATTTTTATATTTGTTTTCAAGAAGCCCGATTCTATGAGGGCGAGCATCAATCAATTAACGCTTCATAGCTAATCTCTGAAACAAAAGCCTTTTCTACGCGCCATTAAATCATCTGCCGGTACTTAATTTCTGGGGTTTATCATACTGGCATTGGTATTTTAAAAGCAGAAATGAGAATTCTATATATCGGTGTTCTTCATAGAGAAATTGTGCCACAAGAGATAAATTTTCACCTTCACGAGATAAATGTTCAGCATAGCCTTCATCCTGTATTTGCCGCGCTTGGTTGAGATGAAAATCAGAAATCTGCCAACAATCGACACCCTAATCCCCTTAATCCGTAAATCCCTGTACTTATGTTTTTACTTATCCTTTCTTAAGGGATAGGATTTCTGGCTTTGGATGATTGCTATTCGTTATGGGTTTTGATACGGAGCTAATTCATTTATTTCCTTATTCACAATAATGGATTTATTCAGTAAGGTGATTTGGGATATTAACCCTCTGGTTTTGAGAACTAGTTATAAAGATATGTGAAACGAACTAACTCAAATTGACGTGGTGGGATTTTCTCTAAAAGTTTAATAGAATTGGGTACCTCCATAATTGTATGTTCTGTTGCTAATGCGGCTTCATCTTCTGTCTGGTTTTCATAGTGGGCAATCACGGTGTAGGCGATTTATCGCCTACACCGGCGCGATGAATTATCCGGCACGATATGGCATTGACGATACGACCGCGGATGCCTTTTGAAATTGCATCGCTCAGATAGTGTATAGTCTGTAAAAATATCTACATTTATAGACATGTCTATAAAAAAAGGTTATAGAATGAAATTGTTATCTTGTGAGAGTGTGATGCTCCTCAAACTTGGGTGGAGATAAAAACTCAAATGACCAACCAAACAGACACCATCGCCGCTTTAGCCACCCCCGCCGGACGTGGTGGCATCGGAGTCATCCGAATCTCGGGCCCCCGCGTCCCTGAAATCGCTCAGACAATGTTAGGGCAATTACCGCAGCCCCGCATTGCCATTTTCACTGATTTTGTCGATAGCCAAGGCGAATTATTAGATCAAGGCATTGCCCTCTATTTTCCCGCGCCCCATTCCTTTTCCGGCGAAGAGGTTTTAGAGCTACAAGGACACGGTGGTCCCGTCGTGATGGATTTATTACTCAATGCCACCCTCAACTTAGGCGCACGTCTCGCACGTCCCGGTGAATTTTCAGAACGCGCCTTTTTAAATGGCAAAATGGATTTAGCCCAAGCCGAAGCCATTGCCGATCTCATCGACAGCGCCTCAACACAAGCGGCGCGTTGTGCCTTGCGCTCTTTGCAAGGCGAATTTTCCGCCCAAATTCATGCACTAGTCGAACAATTGATTTGGTTGCGTAGTTATATAGAAGCGGGCATTGATTTTGTCGATGAAGAAATTGATCTCCTAGCCGATGGTCAAGTTTTTGAAAAAATTAAAAAGCTTATTAGCGATCTCGACAAGATACTGGATCAAGCCCAACAAGGCTATTTACTCAAAGAAGGTATGCGAATTGTACTAGCCGGCGAGCCAAATGTAGGAAAATCTAGCTTACTCAATTGCTTAGCGGGTAGAGACACTGCCATTGTCACGCCGATACCGGGCACCACCCGCGATGTGGTGCGTGACCAAATTCAGCTTGACGGTATGCCGCTGCATATCACAGACACAGCAGGATTGCGTGAAACGGACGATCCCGTTGAACAGGAAGGCATTCGCCGTACTAAACTCGCCCTCAAGGAAGCTGATTTAGTGATATTATTGCTAGATGATCGCCATCCCGATGATAAGGCTCATGCGAGTTTATTGGCTGAAATACATCAGCCGCCCTTGATTATTCGCAATAAAATTGATCTCAGTGGGCATCGTATCGGCATGAGTGAGCAAGGCGTGTTATATTTATCTGCAAAAACGGGGGCGGGTATTGAACTATTAAGAGCGTATTTAAAAGAAAAGATGGGCTTACAAAGTAGTAGCGAAGGCAGTTTTATGGCACGCCGCCGGCATCTTGATGCCTTACAGCGTGCCAGAATTGCTTTGACGACGAGTTTAAATCATGCCCACGCGAGTGAATTACTGGCGGAGGAATTACGCCAAGCCCAAGAGGCGTTGGGTGAAATCACGGGAGAATTCAGTGCCGATGATTTGCTTGGGCAGATTTTTTCGACGTTTTGTATTGGGAAATAAGTCATTGCCTATCGGGCTTTGCTCCTGCGCTTTATCTCCCGATATTGTTGAATATAAGCATCATATTCCTTGTTGGTATCATTTCGATCACGGTGCATCTGTTGCAAAGTATCCTCAGTGTCTTTGAGGCGCTTTTTAACGCTATCAATATTCCCCAGAATAGTCTTCAGTTGGCGTTTTGAGGCATTCAGATCTTTGCTTCGTTCATAACTGTTTTCGAGATCTTTGATGTTGCGTTCCAAACCCTTGATAATCGTTTCGATAGATTGGATATGCCTATCTATCGAAGTCAGTCCGACTTCACGGGCATGCTCAATATCGCGCTCGCTAGCAAAGATATCTAAGAAAGCACGATCTCTCTTGAGTTGTTCTTGATATCGGCGTTCATCTTCTTCTTGCCTTTTTTGTTCAGCAATTTCTTCTGGCGTTGGAGCAGGCTCAACCTCTTTTATTTTGCGACCATATTGATCATATTCGGTAAATCCCTTTTGAGAATATTCCTGTGGTATATAGTTACCACATTCAAAAATATCTTCATTGTTGATCCAACATCGGATATTCCCAGCGTACAACGGCTGTGCTATTAGGCACAGAATAGAAAATAAGGCCAATTTATCGAGGGAAAAGTTTTTCATTATATCTCATATAAGTTGTTTTTAAAAACACGCCCGTGCAAGGGCAATGCCATTAAGTTAAGACAAACCTACGACATAGAACCCACACCTCGTAGGTTAATTTTTCTGAGGGGCTTCAACGACCTGCGAGGTATTGGTCTCCTCGCAGGTCTGATTTTGAATTATGGCATACCTTGCACAGACTTTAGCCTTGCCACCTTTTTCGCAAAATAAGTCAAAATACCATCCGCCCCCGCCCGTTTGATAGCCAACAACGACTCCATCATCACCGCCTTTTCATCCAGCCACCCCTTTTGCGCGGCTGCCATAAGCATAGCGTATTCTCCGCTGACATGATACACAAAAGTCGGAGCACCAAATGCAGTTTTAACTCGTTGCACAATATCTAAATAAGGCATACCCGGCTTAATCATCACCATATCAGCCCCCTCTTGCAAATCTAAGGCTACTTCACGCAAAGCCTCATCGCTATTGGCAGGATCCATTTGATAACTATATTTATTACCACCGCCTAAAGCACCCGCTGAGCCGACTGCATCACGAAAAGGCCCATAAAAACTAGAAGCATATTTAGCAGAATAGGCTAAAATCCGCGTATGCCTATAGCCATCTCGTTCAAGGGCTTGACGAATATTGCCGATACGTCCATCCATCATATCAGATGGCGCGACAACCTCCGCCCCCGCCTCCGCATGAGAAAGGGCTTGTTTTACCAGCACCGCCACTGTTTCATCATTCATCACATAGCCGCTGTCATCTATCAAGCCATCTTGCCCATGCGTAGTAAATGGATCTAATGCCACATCAGTTATTATGCCTAATTCAGGAAATTCAGCTTTAAGTGCTCGCACCGCCCGTTGTGCCAAACCTTCATGATTGTAAGCTTCACTGGCATCCAGTGATTTTTTCTCAGTGGGCACGACGGGAAAAAGTGCCACTGCGGGAATACCTAATTTTACCAATTCAGCGGCTTCTTTGAGTAATTCGTCAATACTGAGGCGGAATTGATCAGGCATAGAGGCAATGGCAACGCGCTGTTTTTCGCCTTCCACCACAAACAGCGGATAAATCAAATCATCGACAGTCAAAACATTTTCGCGCATCAAGCGACGGGAAAACTCATCGCGGCGCATTCTACGCATACGCAGATTAGGATAGTGTGACATCTTTTTTCATACTCACGAGTTTATAATAGTTAACTTAACAATCTCAGGCGTGCAAGGGCTACCTTACACTAAAAATCCCCATCTGTGTCGGAGCACCTACGACGGCATCTTCCTCGCCAATCGCCAAAAATCGCACAGAATATCTAAATTTCTCCGCGATGCCATTCGCCCATGCCTGAAATTCGCAGCGTGTCCACTCAAAACGGTGATCACTGTGACGCAATTTTGACGCGCCCGCAGGCAAATTTTCAAATTTTACATTATATTCTATATTTGGTGTCGTGATAATAACAGTCTTAGGGCGCGTAAACGCAAATAATATCCGTTCAAAGGCAGAAAGCCTTGCTAAATCAAAATGTTCAATCACTTCTACCACCGCCGCTGCATCATAACCATATAAACGCTTGTCGCGGTAAATCAGCGAACCATGAATGAGTTTAATACGATTTTCTTGTTGAGCGGGCAACCGCTCGTGAGCAATTTCCAGGGCGCGGCTAGAAATATCCACCCCAACAATTTCCTCAAAAAAATTATCCCTCAATAACGCCCGCAACAATTTACCTTCACCGCAGCCGAGATCAAGGACACGTTTTGCCTGACTATTTTTCAACACCGCCATGACAGTGCCAAGCCGTTGCTCATTCAAGCTGATTTTTTCCTCAATAGCAGCCACCTCATCATCATGCCGTTCATCATCATCACTCAATCTCGCCAATGCTTGACGTGCCAAAGATCGTTGATATTTTAAATATCGCTTAATAATCAATTCATTATCAGGATGGTGCGCCAGCCAACTGCTACCATGATGCAACAGTTTTTCCACTTCAGCTTCACCAATCCAATAATGTTTATCATTATCCAACACCGGCACCAACACATAAATATGGGCAAGTAAATCTTGCAAGCGGCAAGTGGCTTGGAGCGTGACAGAAAAATACTGACTATGACGCTGGGCGGAGACTTGATAACCGAGCGGCTCAAATAAACGCCTGAGTAAAGACTCTCCCCCTTTGCAGGGCAGCACGGAGATTTTCGCTTCCAAGGGGATTTTTGTCTCGACAAGCCCGGGCATCTCTTTGCTACGTCCCGATAGCGCACTCCCATAAACGTTTGAAATAGCGACACTTAAAAAAGAAGAGGCTACATAAGGGCGATCATTGACATATTCAGCTAACAAGCCACCACCTTGCCGCCCTCGCACCAAGCCGATAGGATCAATGTCAAGCAACAAGGCTGCCGTGCAACGATGCGCGTCAGCCTCAGGATAGAAAACATGCGCCCGCCCAAAAGATAAATCAAAAGATTGGACGTGATCGGGGTGCTTATGCAGTAAATAGCCTAAATCGGTGGCGGGGGAATGGGTACTTGTGATTGTTAACAGCATAAGTTATCAGTTATCAATTTCAGAATTGCATCAAGTCAAGTTGAAAAATATAAACTTTATGTCAATAATTAAAGGAGTGCCACCTTCGGAAAAATCTCTCGAAGGTAGAGCTCAATGCTATTATAGAGTCAAGTGTAAGTCCATAATAAATGTAGGGTATCAAATTTCGGTTTATCACTCTATAATGGCATTGGATCGTCGCTCCGATCATGAGCCCTACAGTTATAATGCTATTATGCGGAGTCTATGAACAATACTAAAGATTACTATAAAATTTTGCAAGTTAGCGAGTTTGCAGAACCTGAAGTGATAAAGGTAGCGTATAAGGTGCTAATCCAAAAATACCATCCTGACAAAAACCCCTCAAAGGATGCGACAAAACTCACCTTGGAACTCATTGAAGCTTATAAAGTCCTTGGAAACCCTGACAAGCGAAATAATTACAATAGATTTCTGGGAGTTCCAACGATTAAAAGCCCAGGAAATGGTTTAGTCACTAGGGAGAGAGCAATAAAGATGCTCACCAGCAAAGAGCCAGGAATAACGGTGTGGAATCAATTTCGAGATCATAACGGTAATAATGTACCTGATCTGAGTGGAGCCAATTTGAAGGGCGCTAATTTAACCTCGGCTAATCTAAGCAATGTCAGGCTTTGCGGTGCCAATCTTCAAGGTGCGATTCTAAGGTACACCAATTTTACGAATGCCAATATCGAGGGTGCAAACCTGAGTAAAGCGATTACTTATGATGCCTATTTCATAAGGGCTAACCTTAGCAGGGCTAATTTAACGGCTATAAAAGGCTACAACCCAAGTGGTAGAAGTTATTATATCACCAATTTGGAAGGCGCTAATTTAACGTGTGCTAATTTGGAATCCGCCAATTTAGAGATGGCTAATCTCAAGAATGCTAATGTCAAGGATGCTATTTTAGTAAACACAAGGCTGGAATATGCTAAATTAAAAGGCGTTAAACTTTATCTTGCGCTCGATTTGACTGGTGCTAAAATTCCTATTTTAGAATGACTTTAAATTATGAACCGCAAAATAGCGTTGTCTTGATTATTGAGGACAACATCAACAATATCAAGGTGGTTATTGATACTCTGAAAGCAGAGGGATTTGAAATCGCCACCGCCAGAAATGGCACGATGGGGCTAAAACGAGCCAAAATTTTACGTCCTGAGTTGATTTTGTTGGATGTGATGATGCCGGGTATAGACGGCTTTGAAACTTGTCGTCGTTTAAAAGCAAATGAGGCTACCAAAGACATTCCAGTGATTTTTCTGACGGTTCTCGATCAGGTTGAGAATAAAATAAAAGGCTTTGAAGCGGGTGGCGTGGATTACATGTATAAACCGCTTCAAGAACAGGAAGTATTAGCCCGTGTTCAAACGCACATCGCTTTGCGGAACCTGCAAAAGCGGCTTGAGGCGCAAAATGTCCAATTCCAACAGCAAATCGCTGAGCGAGTGCGGACAGAAAAGGCATTATATCAAGCCAAGTTAGCAGCAGAAGCCGCTAACCGTAGCAAAAGTGCCTTTCTCGCTAACATGAGCCACGAAATCCGCACCCCCATGAATAGCATCCTTGGCTTTACGCAACTCGCTTTAGGGACCAAACTGACAAAGCAGCAACGAGATTATCTAACGCGGATACAGTCTTCATCTCAATCTTTGCTGAAAATTCTTGATGACATTCTCGACTTTTCCAAAATTGAGGCGGACAAGTTGAAACTAGAATCCATCAATTTTTCTTTAGATGATGTACTAGACAAACTGTCCGATCTGCTAAGCCTGAAGCTTAAAGAAAAAGGCTTAGCATTACACTTCAACATAGATAGAAATGTGCCTCGTTATCTGGTAGGCGATCCCTTGCGGCTAATGCAAATTCTCATTAATCTCACTAGCAATGCCATCAAATTTACTCAAACCGGCGACATTAGAATAAGTGCGGAACTACTTGAGCCAGTCAAGCTGCATTTTGCTGTCGCAGATACCGGGATTGGTATTTCTCAAGAGGTGATGCCCTATTTGTTTGAGGTGTTTTCCCAAGCTGATAATTCTATCACCCGCAAATTCGGTGGTAGCGGACTAGGGCTGGCGATTTGCAAACGTTTAACGAAAATGATGGGGGGAGACATTTGGGTAGATTCCCAACTGGGCAAGGGAAGCACCTTTCATTTTACCGCCACCTTTGGTATCCAAATTGAGTCGCCTGACAAATGCCTTGTGCCTAAAGAGGCTGCTGCTACCCACCTGAAGGGGGCGCGGATTTTGTTAGTTGAAGACAACCCCATTAATCAAGAATTTGCACGGGAGATACTGGCAAAGGAAGGTTTAGTGGTGAAACTTGCCAAGCATGGCAAAGAAGCGGTTGCGATGGTTGCCGCTGGGAATTTTGATGCGGTGCTAATGGATATACAAATGCCTGAAATGGACGGCTATAATGCGACTCGGCTCATTCGGGAAAAATCTAGTGACTTGCCCATTATCGCTATGACTGCTTATACCATGAGCGGTGACCAAGAAAAATGTTTGGCGGCTGGCATGAATGATTACATCACTAAGCCCGTTGACATAGCGCAATTGTCTCTCACGCTGGCAAAATGGATTAACCCAAGAGAAATCGCCCCTCACTCCGGTTCTCTTCATAGGTTAAGAGGCTCTCCGCATATAAAAATTGAGGGTATTGATATTAAATCAGCTCTCAAATTGTGCGGCGGCAACCAAAAACTGTTTAACAGACTATTAATAAATTTTCACAATTCTTATCAAAATGCCGCAGATATTCTCCGCGACATGCTTAAGCAGCAGGATTTAAAAAGAGCTCGCCAATTGGCTCATAAGCTCAACGGTGCCGCCGGCAATCTGTCTGCAACTCAGTTACAAAAGGCAGCGCGTGACTTAGAAAACGCCCTACAAGGGATAAATTTGGATGATATCAATATTCTTTTGGATCAATTTGAAATGGCTTTAGCACAATTGTTAAAATCTATTAACACGCTCATCGAGCCAGAACCGCCTAAGGAGACATGTACAGAAAAACCATTAGACATGTCAGTCGTTGCCCCTTTATTGAGTGAATTGGAGCAACGGATTAAAATTTATCGTGTCAATGCCAAAAATGTCCTAAAATCTCTCCAAGCAGAACTCAAAGGGGCGAGATTTGCCACTGAGTTAAAGCAATTGGAAGACTGTCTGAATCGATTTGATTTCAAAGGCGCACTAGTCCCCCTCAATGCGATTGTGTCCAAGATAAATCAAACCTAAGGAAGCCTATAATTAGCCCAGCGCCGCTCGCCTTCACGCACCAACACTCCTTCACGATTCATCTTTTTCAATAAATAAGAAGCCCGCTGAAAATCTGAAGCCAGTAAGTGTCGGCACTGGGTATTGTTGATACTGCCATGTATGCGTACATAAAGTATAATTTTGGCTTCATCGTTGTTCGCGTCAATGGATTGAAAGGCATCAAACGGTGAAACCTTGGCAGCCGGTGAAGTATAGCATTGGTGGACGGTGGGGGTGGGAGGCGACTTAAAATCAACAAAATACAAATGATCTAGCTGAATTGGTTTGCCACCACTGCGGAGCAGGGCATGTTCAATGATATTCTTTAATTCACGTACATTGCCGGGGAAGTGATAATTTTCCAGCGCCACCAGTGCCTGCCTAGTCAACACAGTTTTCTTTTGTCCCATCTCTAACGCGAACCGGGACAGAAAATGCTCAGCCAATAGCACAATATCCTTTTTACGCTCGCGCAACGGTGGAACGGTGACTATATAAGCGGCTAAGCGGAAATAGAGATCTTTACGAAATTCTCCGGCTGCCACTTTGGCTTGCAAATCAATATTAGTCGCGGCGATAATGCGGACATCCACCGGTTTGCTCTGACTACTGCCTAATGGTGTTATTTGACCATCTTCCAAGGTACGCAGGAGTTTAGCTTGTAAGGAGAGTGGCATATCACCTATTTCATCAAGAAAGAGGGTACCGCCTTGAGCGACTTCAAAATGACCTTTGCGGTTGTTCAGTGCGCCAGTAAACGAGCCCCGCATATGCCCAAAAAATGCTGAATCTGCTAATTCTGGCGGAATGGCAGAGCAATTGACGGGAATAAAGGGGCGGCTGGCTCGAAGTCCACCAAAGTGAATGGCACGGGCAACCAATTCTTTGCCGCTGCCGCTTTCACCTAAAATCAGGACACTGGTTTTTTCCACATCTTGTAAACAGCGAATATCCTTTAGAATCATCTTGATGGTTTTACTCTGACCGATAAAGGCAGCGATCCCCCAATGTTCAGCTTCCTGCTGAGAAAGAGCGGAAAGTTGAGCATCTGCGGTTTGCAAAGCGTATTCCGCTTGTTGGCGACGGTTCATCTCCTGTTTGAGTTTTCGGTTAGCCAGAATTAACGCTGCATTTTTTTTTGCCAATTGAAGCTTCTGGCGGTAATGGGTGAGATGAGTATTGATCCGCACCAACACTTCTTCATATTGAAAGGGTTTGGTAATATAATCTACGCCACCAACTTCAAAACCGGTAATTTTATCAACCTGCTCAGTCAGTGCGGTTATAAAAATGATGGGTATGTCCCAAAGGGCAGCCAGTTGTTTCAGACGGCGGCAAGTTTCAAAGCCATCCATCTCCGGCATTAAAACATCCAGAAGAATAATGTCCGGGATAATTTTCTTTGCCAGTTTAATACCTTCTTCAGCATTGGGCACCACTGAAACGTTAAATCCAGTATTTTCTAGCTGTTCAATTAAAATTTCTAAATTTTCTGGTGTATCATCGACTATGAGGACAGAAGCTGGTTTTGATTTCATTTCATTTATATAAGCGTTCTATAAGATTTTATAATACATTCTATTTTATATATTAATTATTGAAATTAATATATTTTTTATATAATGCCACTCTCTCACAGAGTAAAATATTTTGTTATATTAATGAAATCTAATAATTTTCAATAAGTATCTATAAGCATTTTATCAGCGTTTTATGCACGTTTTTGATATCACATTTTTTACTCTGTTGTATTTATATTATTGAAATAATGGCAACTTTTCAAGTTGGACTCAAATTTGCAGTTAGGAATAAACGATGTTCAAGTCCCATCACGCCATGAGCTAAACCTTATGACAGTACCTGTGCCGTCCGGCATAAACCCAGTGGGTAACGTTTCAGTGCCGTGGGAGATAAGCTCATGGCTTCAGTGAACAATAATTGTAGGATACCTTAGTATATGAATAATATTAAAGATTACTATAGCATTTTGCAAGTTAGCAAATTTGCAAAGCCTGAAGTAATAAGGGCAGCGTATAAAGTGTTGGTCCAAAAATACCATCCTGACAAAAACGAGTCAAAGGATGCGACTAAACTCACCTTGGAACTCATTAAAGCTTATAAAGTCCTTGGAAACCCTCAGACGCGAAAGAATTACGATATCTCTCTGGGAATTCCAACGATTAGAACGCCAGGAAGTAGTTTAGTGAGTAGGGAGAGAGCAATAAAGATGCTCACTAGCAAAGAGCCTGGGATAACGGTGTGGAATCAATTTCGAGATCATAACGGTAATAATGTACCTGATCTGAGTGGCGCCAATTTGAAGGGCGCTAATTTAACCTCGGCTAATCTAAGCAGTATCATGCTTCGCGGTGCTAACCTTCAAGGTGCGGTTCTAAGGTACACCAATTTGACGAATGCCAATCTTGAGGGTGCAAACCTGAGTAAAGCGATTACTTATGATGCATCTTTCATAAGGGCTAACCTTAGCAATGCTAATTTAACGGCTATAAGAGGGTACAACTCAATTGGTAGAAATTCTTGTATCACCAACTTTGAAGGTGCTAATTTAATGTGTGCTAATTTGGAATCCGCCAATTTAGAGATGGCTAATCTCAAGGATGCTAATGTCATGGATGCTATTTTGGTAAACACAAGGTTGGAATATGCCAAATTAAAAGGTGTTAGACTTTATCTTGCGCTCGATCTGAGAGGTGCTAAAATTCCTATTTTAGAATAGACTTGAGACTGATTTAACTTAAATGATTGATTTTATTAGAGTCATTCATTATGTTAAATGGTATAAAGTCTATAGGTAGGAGTCCAAGATTTATCTTGGAATAAAACTTTTTCCTCTGAACCCGTCCGCAACGTTTAGGACTACAACAAAGATCACAGCCTCGAATGTTGTTGCGGGCGGAGTGCAAACCCCGTCCGCAACGTTTTAGGACTACAACAAAGATCATTGCATTGAATGATATTTAACGTTACGGACGGGGTTGCAAACCCCGTCCTGCATAGAGTCGGCGGGAAAGAGGACGGGGTTTTCTGCCGGAGCAGGTTTGCAACCTGCTCCGCAACGTTTATCTCTGTGCCTTATCCCTTTATTCCGTCAATCCCTGTACTGATATTTTGGCTTAACGGTTTTGAAAATGATGTCAATAAAAAAATAAGCCGACAGCAATTAACTACTAATAAGAGATGAGTTTAAATCCGTTCATTCCGTAAATCCGTTGTACTATTGCCATCAAACCCACCCAATCGCAACAACCGTCACCTCAACCCCCTGAATCATCTCTTGAGTTGACAATTTTTCAAGGACGGTTTCTTCAAGAACTGGAATAAACACTGCAATCGTCACGCTATCGATGCCTAAATTTTTGGCATAATCAGCCGCTTGTTCACGATCAGATTTTATTTGATAGCTATCTACGAAGCTTTTGACTTCGATAATGCCTCGTTGCTTGCCACACTGTAGATGCAAATCAACCTTTCCATTGCCAGTAGGAAATTCTGGACTCACCACACAACGCCTACCCACTGCATCCTTTAGCCAAGTAAATAGATGAAATTGTCCCACAGATTCTGTTAATTTCAAATCTTTTTTTCGACGTGGTTGCTCTTTCCAAGGATTAATGCCTTTTTCTCTTAGGCGAACCAAGTAGTCCTTGTACCTAGTCAGCAAGGCTGGCAAATTAAGTAGGGGCAATCCCTTGTGGTTGCCCCCAAAAACATCGGTGAGTTCATCCAAGGGTTCTAGTGCGAGAATCGGCGTTTCTGGTCCAATAATCTCATTGCTTAAGGCATCATAAAGACAGCGTTGAACAAACGGAGAGGTAAAACGGCAAACATATTGCTTTTCACCGCTTGACGACGTTTCAATAGTCGGTTCAATCAATCCATGAAGATAAAGATAATTGTGTTTAGGTTGATGAAAAAAGAAAGGAACATTCGACGTTGTAAACAAGGAGGTCAAAAAATCCTGATACATGGGATCGATAGCTTTAGCAATCAGATTTAATAAGGTATTATTAGGCTCTTTTGAGCGGGCAGATAGCCATACCAGTTTCCAGGTTTCATCATCAAGCGTTTTATCCACACCCGGATTATACTTTTCAGTCAGCAGTTCTCCAAACCATGACACTAAACCGGGCTGTCCTTTTGTGGATTCATAAACTTGCTCGACTACCGCCGGTTCAATTTGTTGTCCGCTTTCTTCTTGATATTGTCGATATAGTTCTTTGACTTCTGCCGGCGTTAAATTGGGCACTTTTAGCGATCTTTGAATATTGAACGGAGAGCCCCGTTGACTTTCAATACCGAGTACGGCTCGAACGCCAATCAGTGCCAGTCCATGCAGCCAATTGTTTTTACGGTCAAGATATAGTTCACGGAATTGTGCAACCATTAAGTCTATCAAAGCCTGTGGAATGGTATCCACTTCATCTATCAATAGGATGAGCGGACGATCCCAAAGTCCCTCGGTTTTTGAGAAGAGTTGAGCAAAATCCTCCCAGTTTTGGGGATCAGGGTGTCCTGGCAAATGGCTCTTGATGAGCCTGCCAAATGCGGGTGGAAAATCAACTTCTGGGAGAGAATCCTTCATTCCTCTCAATCTACCTAATGAGAAATTAAAGACAGTGAATTCCTCTGGATATTGCTGTGAGATGATTTGCTCTATTTGTCTCATCAGCCAAGTTTTGCCCGTTTGGCGCGGTGCCCAGATGGTAAAGTAATGACCGCCATCTTCTGGATTACCAATCAGTTGTTCAACCCCTTGTGCAATCAGTGCTCGGCGTTGAACACAAAAATGGGTTTTACAATTGACTGGACCATAAGAATGAAAATGTTTCATTGTTGATTCCTTGTTATGCTTAAAATTCGTTCCTAAACGGAGTTGGGGAACGATCAAAAAAAATCAATCATATCACAAAAATTCTGTGCAAGGTAGGGAACCAGTGCCATACGCTCGGAACGAGATTAGTTGTACTAAATAGCGAGATTGCGTCGGACTAGCAAAATAGCATTGACTCCTTCGTTCCAAGCGTACCTAAAATACACAAAATCAATAAAAATGTAATCCGTGTAGTTATTGTGGTTTTAAATGGCCCGTGAAAAGCGGAGCGAGTGAAGTAACGGACGCTCATGCCATCCATGACTGTTATCGTATAGTGCAAATTATGTTAGAATGACGTCCGCCATTTTATCGTGCCCACCCTACAAAAAAACCTTAACTATAGGAAAAATAAAAATGATTGAACGCTATGCACAATGGATCATCCGTTGGCGCTATTTTATTGTCCTTGCAACCCTCGTATTGGTTGCTCTCACCACCCTTGGTTTTCCGCTGCGATTTGATACCGACTATCGGGTATTTTTTAGCGAGGAAAATCCCCAACTCGTCGCTTTTGAGGATTTACAAGATACCTATACCAAAAATGACAACGTGATGTTTGTCTTAGCCCCGAAAGATGGGCAAGTATTTACTAACAAGACTTTGGACACGGTGGAATGGCTCACTAACGAGGCGTGGCAAATTCCCTATTCTATCCGCGTCGATTCGATCACCAATTTTCAATATACATACGCTGAAGATGATGATCTCATCGTTGACGATTTAATCACCGATGCTTTGTCGCTCTCCGAGGCGGGCATGGCGCGAGCCAAGCAAATTGCCCTCAACGAGCCACAATTGGCGAATAAGTTGATTTCACAAAAAGCGCATGTCACAGCGGTCAATATCACCGTGCAATTGCCGGGGGTGCAACCTGACAAGGAAGTGCCCGAAATAGTCGCCTTCGTCCGCCCTCTTGCAGACAAAGTACGCGCCCAGAATCCTCATATTGATGTTTATCTCACCGGTATGGTGATGATGACTAATTCCTTTCCTGAGGCCTCTAAATCAGACATGGGAAGCCTTATCCCCGCCATGTATATTGTGATCCTCATTATGCTGTTGCTGTTGTTGCGAGGTTTTTCGGGGACTTTCGCCACTTTTTTAGTGATTTCATTTTCCATCATTTCCGCTATGGGGCTGGCGGGATTATTTGGCATTGCTTTAACAGGTCCTTCAGCCAGCGCACCTACCATGATTCTCACCTTAGCAGTCGCCGATAGTGTACATATCTTGGTAACACTCCGCCACGAAATGCGAGACAATGGGCGGGAAAAATATGAGGCCATTGTAGAAAGTTTACGTGTCAACTTTCAGCCCATTTTTTTGACCAGTTTAACGACTGCCATCGGCTTTTTAAGCATGAATTTTGGCGATGTGCCGCCTTTCCGCGATTTGGGCAACATTGTTGCGATGGGTGTCACGATTGCCTTTATTCTGTCTGTCACCTTACTCCCCGCGCTCATGGCCATTTTGCCTGTACGTCCGAGATCACAAACTGGCAAAACGATTCAGGCAATGGATCACCTGGGTGAATTTGTCGTGCGGAGAAGGCAGGCTTTGTTGTGGGGCATGGGAAGCCTTATCGTTTTAGTGGTTGCCTTCGTGCCACGCAATGAGTTGAATGATGAGTTTGTGAAATACTTTGATGAGAGTTTTGCTTTTCGCCGTGCCACCGATTTTGTCACGGAGAATCTCACCGGTTTGTATGATATACAGTATTCTTTAAGTGCCGGCGAGCCTGAAGGTATCAGCGATCCGACCTTTTTGCGAAAGGTGGAAGATTTTGTCCAATGGTATCGGCAACAGCCAGAGGTGATGCACGTTAGCACTATCACGGATACTTTTAAGCGGCTTAACAAAAACATGCACGGCGATGATGATGCCTATTATCGCCTACCAGAAGAGCGTGAATTAGCGGCGCAGTATTTATTGCTTTATGAGATGTCTTTGCCTTATGGTTTGGATCTCAACAATCAAATTAATATAGATAAGTCTGCCACGCGAGTGGCTATCACGACAAAAACGCTGTCATCCAATGAGATACTCGCCTTGGAAGAACGCGCTCAAGAATGGCTTAAAAAGAATGGTCTGCCCTCCATGCAGGAGCCGGGTACCAGCACGACCATCATGTTTGCTAATATTGGATTTCGTAATATCCGAGGAATGTTATTCGGTGCCACAATGGCGTTGGTGTTGATTTCTATCATTCTTATTGTCGCGCTGCGCTCATTGAAATTCGGACTGATAAGCCTGATTCCTAACCTTGCGCCAACGGCGATGGCCTTTGGTTTATGGGGTATGCTAGTGGGCGAAGTAGGCTTGGGGCTATCAGTGGTGGCGGGGCTAACCATTGGTATTGTGGTTGATGACACGATTCATTATTTAAGCAAATATCTACGTGCCCGCCGTGAAAAAGGATTTTCTCCAGAGGAAGCGGTGCGCTATGCTTTTCGTAGCGTGGGTTTGGCATTATGGGTCACTTCGCTTGTGTTGATTGCCGGCTTTTTAATTTTGTCCCAGTCCCATTTTCTTCTGAATTCCACTATGGGTATAATGACAGCCGTGACTATTGGCTTGGCTTTGATGGCTGATTTTCTGTTTTTACCACCATTGTTGATGAAACTTGAGGAACAAAAAGCATGAAGCGATTGTTTTTATTTACTTTATTTACTTTGCTACCGTTGGCAACGACAGCGGATTCGTTTAAAGAGCAGCAACTGGAGCAGGCTATCGCCAAAGCGAAAACTCCCCAAGAAAAAGGACTTGCGATTACGCGGATGGCTGACTACCGTGATTTGGGCTGGGGCGATTCAGAGGCCAATATGGTGATGACTCTACGCAATCGGCAAGGCCGTAAAAGTGTTCGTCATCTGCGCGTCAGAAATATGGAAGTCGCTGGAGATGGTGATAAAGCCTTGTCGATATTTGATCGGCCCAGAGACATTAAAGGCACCGCTGTATTGACTTGGTCCCACGCGCTGAAGCCTGATCACCAATGGATTTATCTGCCCGCCCTCAAGCGGATTAAGCGTATTAGCTCCAAAAATAAGTCGGGGCCATTTATGGGCAGCGAGTTTGCTTTTGAGGACATCGCTTCGCAGGAAGTGGAGAAATACTCTTACAAGTATTTGGGGAGTGAGGTGTTCAATAAGATGAACTGCTATGTGATTGAGCGTTATCCTGCCTATAGATATTCTGGCTACAAACGCCAAGTAGTCTGGATCGATAAAAAACATTTCAATCTCCAAAAGACGGTTTTCTATGATCGCAAGAATGCCTTACTCAAAACCTTGACTTTTAAGGGTTACAAGCCTTATGTGGTGAATGGCAAAACCTATTGGCGTACCGATAAGATGTTTATGGAGAATCATCAGACGGGTAAGAGTACGCTGCTTGAATGGAAAAAATACCATTTTGGTAAGGGATTTACGGATCGGGATTTTGATAAGAGTACTCTGAAACGGGTGCGGTGAGCCCTATTTATAACGACCTACGATTGATGCGAGCCCTCTGAGAATCTCTGAGAGCTTCTTGGATATCAAAAGGTTGTACGTTTATAGCGTGAGAAAAACTCGCTAAAGAATCATTTATGGTTCCTGTGAAACCAATTTATGTTTACTTGAACTGATTATTTCAAACACTTTTGGGCAAAAAAAATGCCGGCTAAAACGGGTTCGCGCCCGCGCCGGCGTTGATTTGTTTAATGTAGAGACAAAAGGCATTAAATCTATAAACTAAGTGTCAAGCGAAATTTTACCACTTTGATAAATGATTGCAAGAAAAAAATGCAATAGATTTTTACAAAAAGTGAAAATAACAGTGTTTTTGGTATATTACGC
>JBDLJY010000117.1:0-17706 GCA_039714115.1 Pseudomonadota bacterium
TCAGGAAGAAATGGCCGACAAACTACAAATGACACCTAATGGATACGCTAAGATTGAACAAGGAAAAACGAATCCCGATCTTCCACGATTAGAGCAAATATCAGAAATATTGGGAGTGGAGTTGGCACAATTGGTGGGATTAAATGAAAAAAATGTGTCTAACTTTATAGAAAATTATCATAATGTTATTTGTCTTCATAATGATATTCATCAGCATCAATCTATGCTCCAGAATATGGCTGCTCAAACAACATGCAAACACGAATTAGAAAAAGCTCATTTAATCATTGAGCAAAAAGACAGGGAAATTGAGCAAAAAGACAAGGAAATTGTTTATCTTAAGGAGATAATTGAGTTTATGAAAAAGCAAGCGTAGGAGCGTCTCACCTTATCACTTATTTAAACCGTTTGGATATACCAGTTAGGTGACTTAAATGCCCAGTCAAAAACCTGACACAACTATCCCACCACGAGAAGTGAAAATCATCTTACACCGTCCATGCCTTTTGAATCACATCAGAATCTATAGCGATAGGTTGCCAACGCATTAAATCTTGTACCTCCGCTCTAGCAATGGCTTGCTCAACACTTGGTTTGAGTTTTTTTGTTGTGATTGCCATAAAGCCACGCCTTTGCTTGTTGCTGTTTCATCGGATTTGACTTATCGCGTGCATATACCAACAAATTGGTGTCAGCGAAGCATAATGTCACGATCATAAAGAGTCTCCCGTTGTGGGTATTTTTGAGATGGATCGGTTGATAGGTAGGCGGGACGCGATAAATAGGACTGCATAGCGGCTTTATATTCAGCATCAACTTGCGTATCCTCTTTATCTGCGTGGCGAGCCGATCCAGTATCCAGTTGCAAAACGGATTTTTGCGTACTAAAGGGAATAATAAGGATTAAATGATTTTCCCTGCGAACCTCTACTTCATTAACACCCTTTAGCCATTGTTTAGGAATGAGGACACCTTCTTTAGTAACTGTTAGGTTCATTGTTTGCTCCAAACTGTTTAACTCCCATTTGATACAATAATTCTCAAATTTAATACCGCAGCTTAACTCGCCAAGCAAAATAAGCCAAGTTTTTTCAAAAAACTTGGATTCTCGTCTCCACGATTGCCACATCCCTTAATGGCTGATGACTTGTTTGCACACTCACAATACACATAATAGATGCTGCTTATGGATGTCCACCCTTTAAGTTTTTGTTACGGTGGTGAGTACAGCTAATGTTCAACAACGAATAAAAACATTCAATTTAGAGAGTACCAAAATTTATCTTCGACCAAGGGAATATACTAAAGCGTCTCACTTCATCACAATTAACGGTCTGATAAATCGAGTCGCACCATTGACATGGCAGCGTAATATAAACGATAATTCACGCACAAAACACTCACTCCTAGTACAAATTTTACCCACTGTGAGGATGGATTGATGGAAGTCCATGAAAAAATTAAATATCTTCGTAATTTTAGAGACTGGACTCAGGAAGAAATGGCCGAAAAACTACAAATGACACCTAATGGATACGCCAAGATTGAACAGGGAAAAGCGGAACCCAGTCTTTCCCGCTTAGAGCAAATATCAGAAATATTGGGAGTGGAGTTGGCACAATTGGTGGGATTAAATGAAAAAAATGTGTCTAACTTTATAGAAAATTATCATAATGTTATTTGTCTTCATAATGATATTCATCAGCATCAATCTATGCTCCAGAATATGGCTGCTCAAACAACATGCAAACACGAATTAGAAAAAGCTCATTTAATCATTGAACAAAAAGACAAGGAAATTGTTTATCTTAAGGAGATAATTGAGTTTATGAAAAAGCAAGCGTAGGAGCGCTGATATTTTGCTACTGATAACTGACATTTCCATTTTCTGATTAAGCAGGTTAACTTATATGCGAAAAAGTGTTTACATTGAAACCTCTATTCCAAGCTGTTATTATGAAATTAGGACTGATCCACAATCCATCGCTAAAAAGGATTGGACACAAACGTGGTGGCATGTTGAAAAACCTGACTATGATGTGGTGACAGGTGTTGGCGTGATTCAGGAACTCCAACGTGGAAATCATCCTAAAAAAACCGAAAAACTTTCACTTATCTCAGAACTGAAAGCGTTGCAAATTTCCCAAGAGATCATAGAAATTGTAGATGTTTATATCAGCAATTTGGTCATGCCAGCCGATCCAAACGGTGATGCGCTTCATTTGGCGACAGCATCGTACCATAAATATTATTGGAGACGATGATGAAGAAAACTGACCCTTTAATAGATGAAATCCGACAAATTAGGCACGAAATTTCGGCAGAATTTGATCATGATCCTAAAAAAATGTACGCTTATTACAAGCAAGTTGAAAAAGAATTGAAAGCGAGTGGTCAATATACATTTTTGGAGGACATGTCACTTTTTAATTGCCAACGCAATGAGATAAATCATGGCTAAGTACCCAGTCACAAATTAGTAGGGGTTTTGGGCGCGATTTGACCCACTGTGAGGATCAATGCCAGATCCCTCCTTGCGTCGGGACAGGGGCAATCCTTTATGGTTGCCCAGTCCCGACGCAATGATGGAACCAGCAAAAATGATTTATTTTATTAGATAAAAGACGTGACAATCGTATTTTTAACCGAGCAACTACGTCAAAAAAATCCGATCCCTCAATGCTTCGGGCCCAAGATAAACCCAAAAAATCTGATGGGTTTAACTGAGTTGCTAATTTTAAATCATCTGTATTTTTTTCTGTTAAAATCAATAAATTATCATTAACTTAATGGCATTGACTGTGAGGATGTATTTATGGAAGTCTATGAAAAAATTAAATTTATTCGTCATTTTAGAAACTGGAGTCAGGAAAAAATGGCCGACAAACTACAAATGACACCTAATGGATACGCTAAGATTGAGCAGGGAAAAGTGGATAGAGTGGAGTTGGCACAATTGGTGGGTTTAAATTTAAAAAAAAATTTTAATTCATGTAGTTATAATATATAAAACCAATATACAATTTTGAGTCAAGGAACAACTAAAATATGCCACTTCCTAATGCTGAAAATGCCTTTATAGATACTCGTAAACTCACAGATTATTGTTTAAACTTAGAACATTTTGAAGGGCGACATAAGGCGCGTGTATTCAAGTCAGCAAAACCCAACCGGCTGTTCCTACTCAACGCAATCCATAAAGTCAAAAATATGTCATTGACTTTATGATGATTAATCTTGATAAACACGCCTTGGTGAGAAGCGTCTGGATTGTACGACATGCAGAAGGGTTTCCTCGTTTGGTCACATGTTATGTTCTTTGAACTCGGGAGAATAACAAATGAAATTACTTGATGTAGTAGCATTGCTGGAAAATTTGCATGGGTTACATCGTAGGCAAGTGGGAACGATAGTTGAAGCATACTCACCCAACATTTTTGAGGTTGAATTTAGTGATACAGAGGGACGTGCTTATGCGCTGTAAACTTTACAGGCGAGCCAGTTAATGGTGTTGTATTATCAACCGGTGGGGGGGTTGGTTGATGGTTTTATAACAAGCCAACAGAATTCTCAAAGCAGAATGACAGCATCTCTGTGATAAAACATTATGCTGACCTTGATACCAATGGAAAAATCAGAACCTAAGAGGAAACGGCACATCAGATAAGATTCAGCGTCACCAGCAAAATAAAGGTGTGTAGTAAAGGTAGGCGGGACGCGATAAATAGGACTGCATAGCAAATATTCTGAGTGGAGTTGGCACAATTGGTGGGATTAAATGAAAAAAATGTGTTTAACTTTCTAGCAAATTATCATAATGTTATTTGTCTTCATAATGATATGATAAGGAAATTGCTTATCTTAAAGAGATGATTCAGTTGATGAAAAAGCAAGCGTAGGAGCGTCTCACCTTATCACTTATTTAAACGGTTTGGATATACCAGTTGAATGATGGTAAATAATATATCTCTTAGTTCGACGTTTTTGTTACGGTGGTGAGTACAGCTAAAATATACAGTTCACCCAAACAAACAATATGCCAACTGGCTCGTCAAATTGCGGTGAAAGTCATTAGATGAAGTGTTGAAAGCGTTTAAGATATTATATAAAAAATTACTTTGTCTATGTCCAGCCAAATAGCACAATCGGATGCGAATGCAGTTGTTTAGTGGTAAGGCTGATGGCTTTCGTTTTGGTGAGACACATTATCAATGGCGTCGCCCAAGAAGTCAGGGATTGTTGAAGCAATTGTTTGAAATGTATTTTAAGGAGTTAATTACTAGTGGTAAAAAATGTACGCTTTTGTGTCAAAAAGTGAACATCAAGTACACAAAAAAAACACTTTACATACTTTTAATTTTATGTATTATGTTATTCAATTTGTCCGTGGGCAGCGTTCCATAATCAACTTGCCAAAAAATTTCTGTTCTGGAAACCGTCAATCTTTTTTATTTATAGGTAGATTAATTTTAGTTATTATACCCAGACCTGCGTTTATGTGCCCAAGTATCTTTTACGCGCCGGAGTACCTAAATATGTGAGCACAAAGTAAAGTACATAAAAAAAACACTTGACATTCCTTTCTGTTTTGCTAAAATAATTGTCCATCTGCGTAGGGCATGATCAAGCATTGCGATTTGATCTCGAAGCTAGCCTGTTAGAGCATAATTTTGATGGAAATATGGCTAACCGGAAATTGACGCACGGGGACAAGACGGCTCTGTTATCAGATGCATTTCTGGTGGCAACCAGCTTGGATGAATCGTGAACTAAGCCGTGATTTCTATGATCACATTTTAGATAGCAGGAGCTTGTTATGTCTTATACATGGGAAGATTTTGAGCGAGATTATGCCAGAGAACATCTTCATCTCTTGTCTCCAAAGGAGCGGCTTGAACAACTTTCTCCAAAGGATGTGCTTGAACAGTTTTCTCCAAAGGATGTGCTTGAACAACTTTCTCCAGAAGTGATAGAAAAATATTTGGCTAAGCTCAAAAAACCTTAAGCCTTGGGATAAATCCATTCGAGGATAAAGTTTTTTTTTGTGATAAGACATTATGCTGACCGCGTCCCACGCACCTTTGACATAAGGTGTATGGATAAGTAGACTTGTCCCGCATTTAGGAGTCCAAAATAAATTTTGGACTCCTAAATGCCATAAATTTTAGGGACAAGTCTAGTACCTTCGCCAAGATTTTTGTTATGGTCTGATAAATCAATTTTGGACTCCAAGAACCGCGAAAGCTTAGGAGTCCAAGATTTATCTTGGCTAGCAAGCGTAGGTACGTTCCACCTCATCACTTATTTAAACCCACGCCCTTTCTACAACAAATAAACCGACGGTTTTATCCTCAATATCTGCGATCATCACGGTTTGCACACTCACAATGCACCTCATGGATGCCCACCCTTTCTTTCATTATGCGCCGACTATTTAAACAAAGACTCCGCCCAACCCTTTGGGTGACGGCGTGATGTCACGAGAAGAGATGATATTGTTCAGACTTGAACATCAGTAAAAATTGTTGTTATGGAGACAATGCTAGAACATTAATTTATGATACTATTGGTTGTAGGGTCAATCAGGGGTGGTTGCCCTAGTTTTTTATTTGACGAGATTTCGCAACAACCCTATTGCACTCTTTCTTCCATTTGTTGTACTCAAAATATTAAGGTATTAATTATGCCAGCCAAAGACATTTATCATGATAACTGCAAAAATGCGCTGCTCAAAGCCGGATGGACAATTACCCATGATCCTTATACTATCAGTTATGGACAGAAAGATGTATTTGTGGACTTAGGGGCAGAACGAATCATAGCGGCTAAAAAAGCTAATGAAAAAATTGCGGTGGAAATAAAATGTTTTCGGAGTCCTTCCGAAATTTATGATCTGGAAAATGCGATTGGTCAATATGTGTTTTATCGCTCACTGATAACACGTTTGGAACCCGAACGTAAATTGTTTCTAGCAGTACCAAAAAGTGTTTTTATCTCTACATTAGAAGAACCTATCGTGAGACCCGTTATAGAAGATCTAACAGTGGCTTTAATTGCTTTTGACCCGCAACAGGAGATTATCGTCAAATGGACAAAATAACTCATTATCGCAAGATTATTAAGGAATTACTCCACACCTACGCCCAATATAAACCTGCTATAGGATCGATACAAATCGAAACGATTATTGATGAAGCCAATGATCACTACGAATTGATTCATGCCGGATGGCATGATGCTTATCGTATTCATGGCAGCGTTATTCATATTGACATTCGTAATAATAAAATTTGGATTCAGTATGATGGCACTGAAGATGGAGTTGCTAATGAACTGGTTAAAGCCGGCATTTCGCCTGATCAAATTGTTTTAGCGTTTAAACATCCAGATATTCGGCCTCATACTGATTTTGCGGTTGAATAAGCAAGATCCGGGTGCGTTCCCCTTTGACCGCACTCGTTAGGCTGACTTTTCCATATTTTTTTTAAGTACCCAAGCATGAATTTTGTTATCATTAAGTTAATTTAAGGAGATGATTGAGTTGATGAAAAAGCAAGCGTAGGATGCCATATCCAGGCTTACTTACTCAAATAAATAATGATTTATAAAACAAAGGTTTATTAAACATGAAAATACACACACTAAAAATTCAGAATTTTCGTGCGATTGAAAATAGCGCATTTGATTTTACAGATAGTCTATCTAAACCTAAAAAAATAAACTTGATTGTTGGCCCTAATGGAAGTGGCAAAACTTCTATTTTGGATGCGATTCTTATGCTTGTTCGTCTGCTTGAGAATCCCTCTCATCCGCGTCTTCGATCCGCATTAGAATTTTCGGTAGCCCAAATTGTTCGCACTAGCGGTAGGCAAGCCATCTGTGAGTTTGAATATTCCAGAGAAAAAGACGAAGCGTATGCGATTAATGACGTTTTCTCAGCCTTGGAAAAGGAACCGCCTTTCCAATTTAATCGCGATGAAGCCCCAATTTCCATGCCCGCCGTCGTGGTTTGGAAGTATCCAAAAAAAGGAGAATTTTACGGGAAAAAAAACTTTATGGTTGAGTCTGCGAATAGTTTGACAGAAGTTCTCGGAGCGAGAGGACAAATCGCTCAAGCCGTTAGTATGAAATTGATACCATCAAGTCTATTTCAACGTGTCGGTGGCGTGTGTTATCTCGATCAACGACGCTCAATTCGGGCGCTCCAAAATCTTTCATCAGAACCCTTAGAGAATTTACCTTTTGATGACGTATTGTCTTGGTTAAGTGTTTATTATAGAAAACATTTTAATTGGAATACTGAAAAGTATGGAGAATCGAACTGGCATCAAATCCAGAGATTATTTAATCAAGTTTGTCATCCGGTTAAGTTAATCCGGCTTGAATCTGGCCCAGACTTTGATACTTTAATTGTTGAAAAGAACAATACCGAATATGATCTCCTTCAAATGAGTTCCGGTGAACATCAAGTTTTAAGAATATTAGTCGGCATGGTAGCTGAAGTGGCTATAAACTCTATCGTACTGATTGACGAAGTGGAACTGCATTTACATCCCGTTTGGCAAGAGAGATTAATTGAAGCCTTGAGGGAGGAACCCTCGAATAATCAATATATCTTTACCACGCACTCCCCTTTTGTCAAACAATTGTTTTTTGAAAACGAAATGATAGAGTTAGGAGAACAGATATAAATGCTATCAAAACAAGCACTTTACATTTTGGTTGAAGGGGAGGATAACAGCCCTGAATTGGCATTTTTTAAACGCTCAATACGAAAAATAATCACCGATAAGGGATTGTCCATTATTCCTGATGTGATAGAAGTCGGCAGTAGTTCCGCCTTTGCATCAATGGCTCAACTTGGTTATCGATATTCTAAAATTCATCAATCTATACCCGTGTTGGCAATAGCTGATAGTGACTATAGGACCCATTTGGCTAAACAATCCGAGTCTAATCACAAATTAATCAGCGATAAAAAGCCAAAAATCCTGTATTGGGAGAGACATGAATGGGAAAACTATTTGCTTGAAGAAACAGATTTCATCGCCGCTTGGATAAATCAAATGCCAGTCAAAAAGGGAACGGCATTGTCTAATCCCACTCGTGCGAAGTGTTATCGAAAGTTTGAGAAGCAAGCCAGTCAGATAATATTAGATAATTGTTTAGAACAATATTTCCGTCAATCTGTCAAAGCTGAATATAAAAAAACCGGTTGATTTTGACCACAAAACGATCACTCAAGTTAAAGAATGGTTTTTAAATGAAGCGGTTAAATCTGAAAGGGTTGTCAAATTGAAACCGAAGCCTCCACATCTCTTTGATGAAATTATGACAGAAATACCGTGGGAAACTTGGCTGAATAAACCTCACCTCATTCAATTTGATAAAGCGAAACAACGATTTCAAGGTAAAGAGGCTTTCAACCAGCTTTGCCAATGTATACAAGATGAATTTGGTGTTCATAACTTCAAAAAAGAATTGCTAATACAAGAAATGTTAGGAAATCTAGCCACTAATTCCTCATCAATAATATTTATGGATTTACAGAATTTATTGCTATCAGAATTAGCAAACGTAACTTGATCTTATGAGACTGCCAAATTGGGACTCACAACGCCACTCCTCTTAATGGATACGCTAAAATTGAGCAGGGGAAAGTGGATATCTATCTTTCCCGCTTAAAGCAAATTTCAGAAACATTCGGAGTGGAGTTGGCACAATTGGTGGGTTTAAATGACAAAAATGTGTCTAACTTTATAGATAATTATTATAATGTTATTTGTCTTCATAATGATATGCATGGAACGTAAGACTATCAGTTCCCCGTAGGGAACTTGTCCAGTGTCTGCATTCCCACGCTCCGCGTGAGAACATCTGTTTGGACGAGTGCCAAGACGCTGGAGCCTTTTGCGTTGTAAGATCAACAATGTAGTAACATGGCACCAAGCAAAGTAAGCTTTTAGGAGCAAATTCTCATGTCATACAGCGAATACAAAGATTATGGTAAAACTCAACTAGCAAAGATTTTCAACCTAACGATTAAATTAAGTGACATCTTTAACGTTAAAAAAGGAAATGGGAATACCAAAAAGTATCCAGAGTTTCAACATAAGATTGATAGCTTGGCGGCACGAACAAGAATCGCTAATACCAACGAAGCAACAAGGCTCGGTCTTTTGGTCTCACCAATATTGGTAGAGGCCAGTATTATATATAATATAGGGTTATTTTTTGAACAACAGGTGGACTTAGCCAAAGAGGATACACCTAATTTACCACATCAATTGAACGGTGCTTGGGACGGCGCATTAACTCTTGACGTTTTAGATTTTTATTCCCCAATACTATCAGTAGTAGAGGTCAAACCAAACAAACTTTCTGACGGACTGGGACAATGTATCGCTGAAATGTATGCCATCCTGAAAAAGTTTGAACAGGAAAAAGTCTACGGTATCATTACAGATGGAGAAGTCTGGGAATTTCTTTTCTTGACAGGCAACCAACTGCTTATCCACAGTGGCAATTGTCACATAAGCAACGTAACACAGATTCTTGAAAACATCGGTTACATAGCAAAAGAATTTAGTAGTCCTTAGGTAAACAGCTCCCAAAAATATACTACTAGCAAGCGTAGGGTCAATGCCATTAAGTTAAGCCAAACCGGCGGGGTTTTGGACCAAGCATGTTAATTTTTAGTTTAGTTATCAACGACCTGCTGGGTATGGGTCTCCCAGCAGGTCTGAATTTTAGGGGTTTATCATACTGGCATTGAAGCGTAGGGTGCGTCCCACGCACCTTTTATTTATGGTGTATGGATTGATGGTGCGTTTTTTCTCTACGCTCGCTTTTTTCAACCATGACTTTTCCATATTTTTTTTAAGTACCTTCGCCAAGATTTTTGTTATCATTAACTCAATTATTTTATTATGGTCTTAAGTCGAGTCGCACCTATAAATTGACATAGCTGCGTAATATAGACGATAACAATTCACGCACAAAACAGTCACTCCTAGTAATAATTTTACCCACTGTGAGGATGTATTTATGGAAGTCTATGAAAAAATTAAATTTATTCGTAATTTTAGAGACTGGACTCAGGAATAAATGGCCGAAAAACTACAAATGACACCTAATGGATACGCTAAGATTGAACAGGGAAAAGCGGATCCCGGTCTTTCACGATTAAAGCAAATTTCAGAAACATTCGGAGTGGAGTTGGCACAATTGGTGGGTTTAAATGACAAAAATGTGTCTAACTTTATAGACAATTATTATAATGCTTTTATTTATCAGGATTCTGCTCATCATCAGCAATCTCACCATAATGCGACTGACCAAACAACATGCAAACACGAGTTAGAAAAAGCTCATTTAATGATTGAGCAAAAAGACAAGGAAATTGCTTATCTTAAGGAGATGATTGAGTTGATGAAAAAGCAAGCGTAGGAGCGTCTCACCTTATCACTTATTTAAACCCACGCCCTTTCTATAACAAATAAACCGACGGTTTTATCCTCAATATCTGCGATCATCACGGTTTGCACACTCACAATGCACATAAAAGATGCCCACCCTTTCTTATGCGCCGACCCCGCCTTTGCCGCATTGAGACGGTTTTTTGGGTAACGGCGTGAAGTCACGAAAAGAGATATGATATTGTTTAGACTTGAACATCAGTAAAAATTGTTGTTATGGAGACAATGCTATAACATTAATTTATGATATAATAACTATTGGAAATTATTTATGAATGATAAAATGATGCATACTGAATTACAAGAGCTTATTCAACAAGGAGAAAATTCTTCAGTTGAATTCAAAGAATACGGTGTCAGAGCCGAATCCTTAACTAAGGAAATGGTCGCCTTTGCTAATAGTCAAGGTGGTGTTATTCTCTTGGGTGTGACCGATCAGGGGGTAGTGACAGGCATTCCTGCTGATTGTAGATTGGAAGAATGGGTAATGAATATCGCAAGAGATCGTATCATCCCGGCATTAGAACCGCAGTTTAAACAACACACTATTGACAAAAAAATTGTAGGAGAAATTGTCGTTTCCAAAGGAAAAGACAAGCCTTATCAAACCAATGGAAAATACTATGTTCGCGTGGGTTCAACAAATCGTATGGCTTCACAATCTGAACTAATGCGTTTATTTCAAGCATCGGGTATCTTTCATTATGATGGTAATGCGGTTGAAGGCTGTACGATTCGTGACTTGATTTTCACGGAACTTGATCGTTATTTTGGCGAATACCAAATAGATTTTTCCAATGAATCTGAAAAAAATAAACAACGCTTACTGATCAATACCGATATTCTTAACGAACAGGGACAAACTACCATAGGCGGTTTACTCATGTTTGGCATTAACCCAGAACGGTATTTACCACAATCTGGTATCAGTTTTGCCCATTTTGCCGGCTGTGAAATACAGAGTGAACTGATTGATAAAGAGAATGTCAGTGGCCCTTTACCATTCCAAGTTGATCGTAGCTTAGCCATCATAAAAAATAATTTACTGGTTCCTTCAGATATTAAAGGCGGGCAACGTGAAAACCGGTGTCAGTATCCACCAATGAAGGTTTTTCGAGAATTGATAGTCAATGCTTGTGTACATCGAAACTATGCGATTATCGGCTCAAAAATCCGTCTATTAATGTTTAGTGATCGTATTGAATTTATAAGTCCTGGCAGGTTACCTAATACGGTGACAATTGATAAATTAAAAGCTGGTGTGTCTTATGCGAGCAATCCCATTCTGCTCAAATTTATGGAAAACTTACGTTATGTTGAGCGTTTGGGTAGGGGCTTACCCATGGTTTATCATGAAGTACGAAAATTAGGACAAGAGGTTGTATTCAAAGAACTGGGGGAAGAATTTCGTGTCATTGTGCCGCTCAAAAGACCATCTTTTCAAATAAATTATTAATGACGATGTGCAAGTCAATTCGTTTATCCTTGAAGGTTGGAGTCCAAAATTTATTTTGGACGAGTGCATTTAAAATCAAGTACAGGGATTTACGGATTGAGGGGATTGGTTCAATACAAGCAACAATCCAATCCCTTCAATATTAGCTTCGATTACCTACCAAGCAGTTGTTTTATGTTACCTTCACATCCTGAATTCGTCCTCAGCCCAATCACCAATTAGTTTTGGCAATCTGTTCAACAGTGTGGCTGTCCATGCTGTGGGCATACGGGTAGATATAGAGTCCCCGACAAGCACGTTTCAGCAAACCATCACGCACCAATCGGTTAACGCCTTCTTTGAGAGTTTTTGGTTTATCGACTGGAAATAGTTTGGCCAGATCATGCAAGGTAAACACATAACGTCCTCTGCGATCCCATTCGGATAAGACTCGAATTGCCTGTTGCCGGTTCATATTATCTCGCAAGTATATAGTTAAGCTATCATTGTGTAGTCTAAGTGTACACTTACTGAGTTTCAAGCCCTATTAAGCAAGCGTAGGGTATCACAGGCGTTACCGTGTTCAATCCGACACACGACCATCACCCTTTGCCGCTATCAAGGCACATAATAGATGCCCCCTGTGGAGGCCCACCCTTTTTTCATCATGCTCAGACTCTTCAAACAAAAACTGAGTCCAAACTACCCCCAATCCCGCCTTTGCCGCATTGAAACGTTGAACCTGCGTTTTTTCCGCACTCGTTAGGCTGGCTATTGATAACTGTTTACTGGGGTATGCAAAATCCGTTTGCTATTTGTTTTTGGTTGTGTTTAATTATTACTGCCCTTATATAGCGTCGGGTGCCTCCCACGCACCCTCAACGATCTAAAAGCGAAACAATTGACGAATATTTTGGAAAGGAGTGCAAGGCGTACCTTGCACAGGAAATTGACTAATGAGTATTAGACCCGACTATCTAACGTTTGATGACCTTCTTCAGAAGAGACTATTCAGAATACCTAACTACCAGCGAGCCTATAGTTGGGAAACTAAGCAGCGGAAAGACCTTTTTCTTGATCTGGAAAAACTAAAAAAAAGCGCTGACAATGAAAAACATCATTTCATGGCTACAATTGTCTGTTTAGAAATCGGTAAAGAGACCTTAGTTGTAGATGAATTCTGTGTGTTTCACATCGTTGATGGTCAACAACGCTTAACCACTTTGATAATATTATTAAAAGCCTTGCAGAAAGTCCTAGCCACCGGAGATGATAAAGAAAAAAAAGTGGCAAATGACATCCAAGCACTTCTGATAAAAGAGGATAACCGCTTAGTTTTATTGCAAACTAACCACGATAATTCCCACATTTTCATAAATTATCTGGAAAAAGGCGTCATCCCTGAGAATAATCAGGTTAAAACAACATCAACACAACGTCTTGTGGAAGCCTTTAAGGAATGTGAAAACTTTGTTAATCAATGGTCAAAAAACTACGATAGTTTATCTCTTGTACAACAGATAAAAAATAGACTGGGTTTCATTTTCTATATCCTTGAAGATGAAGGCGCAGCATATACTGTATTTGAAGTCTTGAATAGTAGAGGCTTAGAAGTAGACTGGTTAGATAAGTGCAAAACCATGCTGATGGGTATTGCTTTTGAAAAAGCTTCAAACCAAAGTGCCCGCGATGAACACATTGATGAACTTCACAAGCTTTGGGGAAAAATCTACCGTACTATTGGGGTTACCAAAATCCAAGGCTATGATATTTTGATATTTGCGGCGACACTTGAAGAACAATTTGAACCCAATCGGATAATGAGTGCCGAAAAAGCGATAGAGTTTTTTCGCGAAGAGTGCCAACCTCATAAAAAAATTGTTAAAGTGACGAACTGTTTTCTGGAGATTAGTGAAGTTCTAAAGCAATTACATGACAATCTGCGGCTAGAAGCTGTCACTGATATATCACACGCACGATTGCTGGCAGTATCCATTATGCTGAAATCTTCTCTGACAACAAGTGAACGTCAAGAAATTATAAAGCAATGGGAAAACGTGACTTTTAGGATTTACGGCATGTTCCGTAAAGATTCTAGAACCAAGGTGGGAGAATACACACGTCTGGCTTGGCGAATTGCCAATAAAAAATTACCGGCAAAAACGATCATTGAAGAAGTGTCAACCCTTGGAAATGAATATCCCATTGAGGAAGCTGCCTCAGAATTACGCGGGACAAATTGTTACCATGGTTGGGAAAGTGACTTACGTTATTTTCTCTATCGTTATGAAGAGTATCTCTCTCGCAAACAAGGCAGTGCTATCAGTGAAGAAATCTGGCAACAAATATGGAGAGTCTCTGCCACCAAGACGATAGAACACATACACCCGCAAAGTGCCAGAGGCCAACAAGAACATATTCATCGCTTGGGTAATCTGACACTCTTACCGCCTAAAGCTAATGCCAAAGCGGGAAAAAAAACGTTTCAACTGAAACGGGCACTTTACAAAGAAAATCAACAACTCAAACTCATGGATGAGATTATTGACAAAAGACGTTGGACTAAAACTGAAATTGAAGAACGCGAAAACAGATTACTGGACTGGGCTATAGATGAATGGGCTTAACTAGTGCAGGATAGGGTGCGTCCTACGCACCATCTCACCACGAACCATTGCGACCTCAAGAATGTGCGTGGGACGCACCCTACGCTCGCTTGACGTACCAATCTGTCTAACATTTGGGCAGCATCGGATGCGAGCTTGTCATTTTCCGTAAAAAATTCTTGAAATTCATCAACCAGTAACAGAATACGCGGCAGGGATTGATGCGTTTTTTGGCGATAGTTTTTTAAATTATCGGCTCCGGCATTACGGAACAAATCGCCACGCCGCTTGAGTTCGGCATCTATGCCTTCAAGAACACTTAATCCAAATTCACGCTCGCTTTCAATGGCAAATTCTGAGCACCGCGAGTGGCCTGCATTGTCAATGGGTTCCATTATTCCCCAACTAATGCCAATACCTTATTTATCACACTGCCAGAAAGGTACATCCCTGACTGGAGCAATTGTTCTACAATCGGTCTCGCCGCTGGAATAATGCCTCGTTGTTTAGCCATCACCACTAATCCAAGGGTTCCGCGTACTGGAATCCCTAAAGCAGACGCACAGCGACGTGCTGCCAAATCGTCTATAATAACCTCGGTGTTTGGATTGAGACTGCCCAAAGTCAAAACCGCCGATTCGCCAGTGCCTAAATGATAAGATTGAATGACTTTTGGTATTGGCGGCGTGTTAACGAGAACTAACCAGTTTGTTTGGGCAACTGCCTGCACGGTGACATCATCTTCTCCATATTGTTGAATTTCAGTTTCTACTGCAACAGGTACAACAACATCCGTATTGACTACCTGTTGCAACAAGTCAAGTTTGCCTGCCCTGCTCAAAAAAATTAAAGGAGATGCATCAATAACGGGACGTTTAACCACGAGCGATCTCCTCTTTTAAGTCATCAAAATCTACAACAAACACATCGCGTTTTTCACGAGCAAGTGCCAAAATAAAATCTCGGCGGTTTAATCCCGCAAATTCAGCCGCCTTTTCTTGAGAAATTTCACCGTGTTGATATTTGAGAATAGCGGTTGTTAGTCGCTCGGCTGGGCTTAATGGTTTTGAAGATTCTTGAGATAAACGTATAGTATGCTCATATGCTTCTAGCACAATAACGCGCACACGACTTTTATCAGCCATGGGAAGCGACTCATCTAATAATAATCTACGTTGTTTATCTACAATGCCAGTTGTTTCAATCGCTTTTGCAATAAATTCCACCTGTTATCTCCTTAATTTATTAAAACTAAACAGCACACTTTTCCACTGCTGCCGAAACATAATGAACTTATTATCTCACTTTTCTCTTTGCTTGATCGATCACATTCGCTAAATCTTCTAATGCGCTTTCTGTCTGGTTAATTTGCGCCGCGAGTGGCTCCATAAATTTTTCCTCAAATTCACGGCTCACAGGATCATCCCAAACGCTCAAGGAATGCCCCCGCTTTTGGTACCTCATTATTGAGTTGACTGGCTAATTTATACGCTTGTCGTTGATAATCCAAGACGGCTTGCTCCGTCACTTTAATCCAATATTATAAATAATCTCTTTAAATAGTTTAATTTGTTGTTGCCTTGCTGAAGATAAATTTTTCCCTTTAGTGTTTGGAAACATATCTGATAAATTTTTCCATGCCATTTGATGTGGACGTTCACCACTACTATTGAAACGTATCATCACATAGCCCTGATGAGTATCTAAACGAGCGGCACCTAAATAATTGCCAGCTTCTAATCCACCCTGAAATGAGTTACTTGAGTTACCTTGAATTTGATTGCAGTGGCTCCGTTCAAGATAAGTATTAAGTCTCCCCAATATTTTACCGATTTCTATCGCCGCAAAAAAAGCACTGTAATAAGCAGTCACTAATGACCAAGCCTTAGGCGTATTGTTTTCTTTTAGTAAAACCGGCAAGCAATTATTTTGCTTTAAAATGCGTTCATATCCATAATAAAAATCAGTATAAAGACATTCCGCAAACAGACGGTCTGTCATAGTCACCTCAAACGAATTATTATCTTTTATCTCCACATCGGCATTGCCATTGAGAAGAGTTGACTTGAGAGTCCATGCACCACTTGGCGTTTTGAGATGGGATGGCCTTTGATAACCCAGTTCCTCAAGACGCTTAACAATAGCGTTTTTTAGTATAATTTGTGGCATTTAAAATAACCCTGATGGCAGTTCTGCACGGCTTGCCACTTGAGTTTTGAGTTCTTCAGTCAATGCATTGATGACTTGCTTGTTTGTCCCTTTATAACGTTCCCAATCTATTCCGCCAATCGGCTCAACGATATCAAGAAAGGATTCTTTTTGGTAATTACCAAATTTCATCATCACAAGATCACAAATATCATCAAAAGCCCCGAATAAAGCTTTAAAAAAGACTGCCATTGTGAGTCTTTTTGAACTGCCCTCACTTTCAATGAGAACATCTTCTACTGCGGAGAGAAAATTAATCAGCATTTTGGTTTTATCTTCAAAATCAATTTTTTTAAACAATGCGGTTTCGAGTAAAGGGTTAATGGCATCCTTAAAACTCACATGAGAAAGTTTACCGGATACACTCTTAGTCGGAGACATTCTGCCACTTAATGGCGAAGTGGGTTGCTCATTGAGTTCATTAAATAAACGCTGACGCACTTCATCTTTAGATTCAGGTTTTGCTATGAACTTAGTCAATTCGAGTTGTAGAGTTTTTGGTACGCTTCTTTGCGTAGAATTAATATCCAAGAAATACTGAACCTCTTCTTCTAAATCAAGATTCTCAAAAATACAGACGGCGAGAGGAATGTCTTGTTCTGATTGATGAGTGCCATATAAACGATGTTGTCCATCAATGACAATAAACGCATTGGGTACTAAATAATAGGTGAGCCGGTTACTCTTGTGATCAAATTGCAATTTTGCTTCTTTTTGGGCACTGAGAATGATAGCCCCGGGTATGACATTACCTTCGTTGATATATCTAGCAATGTCTTTGGCACGTTTTGAACCAAGCAATCGTTGATAGCCTCTTTCTTTATCTTCATCAGCGCGAGATACTTTTGAGGTATCAAACAAAATCTTTGATGGGAGCACCGTCATGTAAAAGGTGATGTCGTTGTAACTAATTGGGATAGCAGAAAAACTTTGAGATAATTGCGTTTTTTTAGACATTGATTAATATTCCTTTGGTGAT